>NZ_CP045422.1:2816255-3124382 GCF_014926585.1 Devosia beringensis
TGCTGGCCGATGGGGTATAGGCGAAGGGGGCTGGCGGCGCTTGTGCGGGCTCGGGCGCCTTTTCGCCGGCGGCCTTGTGAATCTCGCCGACCAAAGCCGGGTCAAGCTTGAGCTTGCTGGCCAAGGCATCGAGATAGGCGCGCTCGGCGGCGGTATCGGCCGAGATGGCGACCAGCGAGGCGGCGTAGATTTCGGTGGCATGCTCAGGCGTATCGGCGCGGGCGACAACGGCATTGATGTCGAGGGGCGAGGAGAGTTCGTCGAAGACCCAGGCCTTTTCTTCGGACGACAGGTTCATCGATTTGAGCTTGCCGAAAATGGCGTCCTTTTCGTCGGCATCGATGCGGCCATCGGCCTTGGCGGCGGCGATCATGGCGCGCACCAGGGTCTTGCCAAGTTCTTCCTGAGCCGCGGTGTCGCTGGCGGCGGGAATGAAGGCATCGCGCGCCGGTGCAGGAGCGCTGGCAGGCGCACCCTGCTGGTTATTCTGATAATTCTGCCAGGCATTGTAGGCGAGGCCGCCAACGGCCGCCACGGCGCCGATCTTGACGGCATTGCCGGCCAGCTTGCCCAGGCCGCCACCGCTCAGCAGCATGCCGGCAGCCATGCCGGCTGCGCCGGTCATGGCGGTGCGCTGGGTATTGGGGTCGGTCTGGAGGGCTTTGAGGATCTGGTCGATGTTGAACATGGGGGCTCCCTTGGTAGTTGGCCCGGAGATGGTGCTTCAACGCGACCTGCGCAAGATGGTCGGCGGGCGAGGATGTCGCAGGGGTCAGACAAACAGAAGACCCCGGTGGGGCGACCGGGGCCTTCCTCTTTGTCTCGGCGGGGGGGCCGAGACATCGTTGCGGCAAGGTTACTGAGCGGGAACAGCGGGAGTGGCTGCGGGTGCATCAGTGGTTGTGCCGGTAGCTGGGGCCGTTGCGGGCGCTGCTGGGGCAGGCTCAGTCACCGGGGCGGCATCCGTCATGGGCGCAGGGGCAGCAGGTGCTGCTGGCGCTTCAGTCATGGGCGCAGGCGCAACGGCAGGATCAGCCGGTGCTTCAACCGCTGGCGCCGTATTGCCGTCAACAGCGGTGCTTGGGCCCGAATTGGCCGAGAAGACGAGATAGCCGATGGCCAGCAGGGCCAGGACAACGATGATGCCGACGAACCAGCCCGTGCCATTGCTTTCGCGCGTATAGACGGTGCGGTTGCCATCCTTGGAATAGACGGTGTCACGTTCTTGGGTAGCCATGATGTGATCCTGTGTTGGAAACCTATGGCAGAAGAACGCGGGGTGTTTGCTTTTGTTCCGATGTTAGTTCAAGCCGGTCGCGAAATATTTACCGACAAGATACAGCTATATAATCAATGGCTTACAGAATTTCCGCGACACCTTGAGGCGAACCGGGGACGCGACGGTGGTGCCGATTTGCCGCGGTTCTGCCACCTTTGCTGCCGGTGCCGGCACGATGGAGCCCGGAACGACAAAAGGCCGGGCACTGGGCCCGGCCTCCTGAGGCTCGATCGTGGTCGCGATTACTGACCGGCGACGGTGATCAGCGGCGTGATGCGGCGGATAGTGACCCGACGGTTCTCGCGTTCGCCCGCTTCGGTGCGGATCTTGAGATAGCGCTCGCCATAACCCTGGGTGGCCAGGTTTTCCGGCGGCACGCCGTAGAAGTCGGTGAGCAGGCGCGCAACGGTGGCGGCACGCGAGTCCGAGAGCAGCAGGTTGGACGTGTCCGAGCCGACCGCATCGGTGTGCCCTTCGATGAGGAAGGTTTCACCAGGATTGGTCGCGAGCAGCTGCAACATGGCATTGGCCACATTGGACAGGGTGCTCACCTGGTCACGGCTGATAGTCGCCGCACCGGTATCGAAGGTCAGGCCGCCCACTTCCAGCTTGCGCACGCTGTCGCGGACACGAGCCGACCGCTTGACCTCGTCGATGGAGTAGAGGCGAGCGACCTGTTCCACCGGTGGCTGGCTGAAGAAGGTCTGGACCTGGCGTTCGTCGGCATAGGCCGCGTCGAGCACATAATCCTGCACTGGGATGTTGAGGCGCAGGGGAGGCAGATCCTGGCCCGGGTCACGCCAGGTGACGAGGTTGTCGTAATACTGCTCGTCAAAATTGGCCAAGACATATTCGCGACCGGATGGATCGAAGCGCGAGCGACGCAGGACGTCGCCATTGCTGTTGCGCACGGTCACGATCTGGGTGCCGTCAGGACGCGTGATGGTTTCACGGGTACGGCCATTGCTCAGGTTTTCATAGAAGATCTCGTCTTCCTGGGCATTGTAGAACCGGTCCGTATCCAGGCCCACCGAATTGACGATGAGCTGGGTGCCGACCTGCAGGATCACCTGGGTGATGAGGTCGCCACCGCTGACGCTGGCAACAGGCGCCTGTTCAATAACCGTCACATTGTTCTGCTGACCGATATTGTTCTGCGTATTGTTGGTGACGGTCGTGTTGTTGGTGATGTTGTTGACGTAGTTGTTGACGACGGTCTGGTTGACAGTCGTGTTTTCCGTCGCGGTCACTTCCGTGCCCTGTTCTGCGGCCAGCGAGACGGGCTCTTCGGCAGCAAAGGCGCGGATCGCGTCGGACTGGGCAGCACTATCGGACTCCGGTGGTGCAGCTTCTGCTTCAGCCGGGGCGGCTTCAACGGCCACTTCCGCATTGGCGGCGGGATCCGCTGCCGGGGTGGCATCGGAGTCCTTGGCGCTATCAAGCACAGGCGCAACCTGCTCCTGCGTCACGCCTTCAGGCAGGGTCTCGATCAGTTCGACAGGCTGGTCGGTGGGGGCAACGGGTGCCACGTCGAGCGCAGGGTCAATTGCGGGATCAACGACAGCCGGGGGGACTTCCATATTGGGGACGACCGGGAGCGACAGGCCGTACTCTGCCAGACACGCGGTGGTGTCGGTCATGCCAGCCTGGGCGCAGAGGTCGGCAATGGACTGCTGGGCAGCGGCCATCTGAGCCTGTGCGGCAGCCGGATCGCCACCGGCCATCATGTCGGCAATGGCGGCGTTGTAAAGGTCGACCTGAACCTGCAGCTCGGCAGAGATGTCCATGGTTGGCGCTTCAACCGGCGCGACTTCGGCAGCAGGAACCTCGGGGGCGACTTCGGGAGCCACTTCAGGTGCTGGCGCGGCCTCTTCGACTGGAGCCGCTTCAGGTGCTGGGGCAGCTTCTTCAGCAGCAGGGGCCGGGGCAGCTTCTTCGGCTGCAGGAGCAGGGGCAGCCTCTTCAGCAGCAGTTGCTGCAGCGGCAGCTTCTGCATCGGCAGCAGCGCGGGCCTGGGCAGCCTGCGCTTCGCTAGCGGCCTGGGCCTCCGCGTCAGCGGCAGCCTGAGCATCGGCTGCGGCCTGAGCTTCCGCATCGGCGGCGGCCTGGGCGTCAGCGGCAGCCTGGGCGTCGGCAGCAGCCTGCGCTTCAGCGGCAGCCTGGGCCTCAGCGGCAGCGGCAGCGGCCTCTGCATCCGCATCTGGTGCGGGCGCTTCTACCGGCGCGGCCTCAGGGGCCGGGGCGGCTTCGGGAGCGGGAGCAGCTTCTGGTGCCGGCGCGGAGATCGCTGCAATGCACTCGTCAATGCTGGCATAGCCGGCGACGATGCACAGTTCGGTCAGCGTGCCCTGGGCGGCCTCGAGGGCGGCAGCGTCACCGGATGCCTGGGCAGCGGCGTAGGCCTGGTAGGCGGCCACGAGGTTGCCGTCCTGAGCGCGGACAGACAGCGGGAGCATGGCCATCAGGCCGATGCTGGTACCAGTAAGGAGCCAGTTTCTAAGGCGCATTGTTTTTCCTTCATACGATGGGCGATTGGGCCAAGCATCGCGGCAGCACCCTGAACGCAGTCTGAACAGGTCTGAGGTGCCGTGATGTAGTGTGAAATCCCCGCAAGCCCAGAACGTCTGGGCCGGGGCATGGTTCCCACGCCTCCCCGTGCATCACTGGCAGCCCGATGATGGCGCGAATGGGGCAACTGGACGGATTGGCAGGGGACTGCGCTAGTGGGGCAGCGATTCCCCATGCTAGGCCCGACATATGCAACAAGCGATCGAAACCCTTTCCGTTTCCACCCAGGGGCAGGGGCTTTACGAGTTCACCGCCGCGGTGGAAAAGTTCGTGGCCAATGCCGATGTCGCGACGGGTCTGCTGACGGTGTTTGTCCGGCATACGTCGTGCTCGCTGCTGATCCAGGAAAATGCCGATGACGACGTCAAGACCGACCTCGAAGGCTTCTTTGCCCGGCTGGTGCCCGAGGGCATGGACTGGCTGGTGCATACCACCGAGGGGCCTGATGACATGCCTGGCCATATCAAGGCGGCGCTGACGCAGACCTCGATCGGCATTCCGATCAGCGAGGGCGTGCCGGTATTCGGCACCTGGCAGGGCATCTATCTTTACGAGCACCGCAGCCGGCCGCATCGCCGCGACGTGGTGCTGCATCTGATTGGAGACAGGTAGTGGACCTCATTGCGCAATACTGGCCCTTCGTGGCCGGGCTGATGGTGACTGGCGTGGTGTCGGGGATCGCGGCGGGCCTGCTGGGCATTGGCGGCGGGGCGATCATCGTGCCGGCTTTGGGCACGGCGCTGTCGGTGATGGGCTATGATTCCGATGTGGTCCAGCATGTGGCGGTGGGCACGTCGCTGGCCATCATCATTCCGACCGGGATTGTCAGCGCACGATCGCACTACAAGCGCGGGGCGCTCGACGTGGCGACGCTGCGCCTGTGGGTGCCGTTCATCGTGGCGGGCACCTTTATCGGCGGCCTCGTGGCGGGGTTCTTCTCCGGCGATGTGCTGCGCGTGGTGTTTGCGGTGATGGCGTTCTTGATTGCCGCCAATATCGTTTTCGGCTTCCAGACCAAGGTGATGGGGCATCTGCACGGATCGGCCGTGACGCACCGGATCTCGGCCAGCGTGGTGGGCTTCATCTCGGCGCTGATGGGTATCGGGGGCGGCTCGCTGAGCGTGCCGACGCTGGTGGCGTTTGGCGCCAGCATGCATGCAGCGGTGGGCACCTCGGCGGCCATCGGGGTGGCCATCGCGGTGTCGGGAACGCTGGGCTTTGTGCTGTCGGGCTGGGGCGTGGCGGGGCTGCCGCCGCTGAGCCTGGGTTATGTCAACCTGGTGGCACTGGCCCTGGTGGCCGTGCTGGCGGCGCTCTGTGCTCCGCTTGGCGCGGCACTGGCACACCGGCTGAACCAGCAGACGCTGAAATATGTGTTCGCCGGATTTCTGGTGCTGGTCGGGCTCAACATGGTCTGGAAAGTGCTGGCCGGCTGAAGAGGGTTGGTGGGGACGGTTGACTACGGCATACCGTCCGTCCCCACCGCCCAAGCCCCCTCAATGAGGGGTATTGGAACGTTTATTTCTTGTCGTCAGCCAGTTCCCACTGCACGCTGACATTGATGGCAAAGCTCAATTCGCCCGCTTCGACCGGCACCTTGGCGCTGTCTGCCATCTCGGCTCGAGCATACATGGGGTAGGGCTGGGGATCATTGAAGCCCTGCGTCTCGGAAATCGACACGATCTCATCGAGCGCGCTGCCGGCGGCGGTGGCATAGAGCTCGGCCTTGGCCTGGGCATCGGCAAAGGCGGCCTCGCGGGCCTTGTTGAGAAGCTCGCTCGGATCGGCCACCGAGAAGCTGACGCCGTTGACGGTATTGGCGCCGACGGTCACCGACTTGTCGAGGATGGTGCCGAGTTCTTCGAGCTGGCGCACCTTGACGGTAACGGTGTTGCTGACCTGGTAGCCGTTGATCTTGGGCGGCAGGGTATAGCCGTTGGCATCGCGGTCTTCGGAATAGACATAGTTGGGACTGACCGAGAAGCCGGAGGTCTGGATGTCGCGGGCTTCAATGCCGGTGCCCTTGAGGGCGGCGATCAGCTCGGCCATGGCGGCGGTATTGGCGTCGAGTGCCTCGCGCGCGGTGGCGCCCTGGGTGGTGACGCCGGAATTGACCATGGCCATATCGGGGGCAGCCGCGACTTCGCCGCGCCCCTCGATGGAGATCGTGCCGGCATAGGCGGGCAGGGTCAGCCCGGCGAGCAGGGCAAAGGGAATGAGGGCAGTGAAGCGACGCATTGAAAAACTCCATCACAGGATTGGGCGACTAATCGGCAGCCAATGCGTCAGTAATGGGGCGGTGATGAACCTGAGTTGAACGGGGCTGTGGACGGGTGTTCACAATCGCATCGGGCGCAAAAGTATGATTTATGACCAAGGTAGCGCTTGCGCGCTTTGGTCCGGGTGGGGTAGTCACGGGGCCTAGTAGCGGGAGGCGGCGGGATGAGCGACATGGACTATCCGGACGGCATTCTGGTGGGCCGCGCGCGCGTGCCGGGCCATGACCATCCGCGCATCGTGACGGTGCGCGACGGCAATGTGGTCGATATCACCGCCCCCGGCATGGCCACGGTGCGCGATATCGCCGAGAGCGGAAGCGCGGCTGAACATGTGCGGAACGCGACTGGGACAATTGTCGGTTCGGCCGAGACAATCCTGGCCAATAGCATGGCCGGCAAGACCGACCTGAACCGGCCGAGCCTGCTATCCCCCATCGATCTGCAAGCCGTCAAGGCATCGGGCGTCACCTTTGTCGTTTCGCTGCTGGAAAGAGTAATCGAAGAACAGGCCCGCGGGGACAAGTCGCGTGCCGATGCGCTGCGCAGCGAGATTCTGGCGCTGATCGGGATGGATTTGAGCGAGCTAGTGCCGGGCTCGGAGACGGCGGCCAAGGTCAAGGCGGCGCTGATCGCCAAGGGCGTGTGGAGCCAGTATCTGGAAGTCGGGATCGGGCCCGATGCCGAGATCTTCACCAAGGCCCAGCCGATGAGCTCGGTGGGCTATGGCGCCGAAGTGGGGCTGCATCCGAGCTCGAGCTGGAACAATCCGGAGCCCGAAGTGGCGCTGCTGGTGACCAGCGCGGGCGAGATCATCGGCGCGACGCTGGGCAATGACGTCAATCTGCGCGACGTGGAAGGCCGCTCGGCCCTGCTGCTGGGCAAGGCCAAGGACAATAATGCCTCGGCCTCGCTGGGGCCATTCGTGCGGCTGTTCGACGGCGACTTCAGCCTCGATACCATAAAGCAGGCCGAGATCGCGCTGCGGGTCGAGGGCGAAGACGGTTTCGTGCTGGACGGGCATTCGTCGATGAGCCAGATTTCGCGCACGCCGGAATCGCTGGTCGCGGCGACGGTGGGCCCGCATCATCAATATCCCGACGGGCTGGTGCTCTATCTGGGCACCATGTTTGCCCCGGTGCAGGATCGCGGCGGCGCCGGCATGGGTTTTACCCACAAGCTGGGCGACGTGGTCTCGATCTCGACATCGAGCCTGGGCACCCTATCTAACAGGGTGAACCTCTCCACCAAATGTCCGCCCTGGACCTATGGCGCCAGCCAGCTGCTGCGTGACCTGGCCAAGGCTAATCTTCTCTAGGTTGATCTGACTATCGCCACAACCTACTCACCCGAAAGGCATCACAATGGCTGAACTGCACAAGAACCTCATCAACGGGGAATGGGTTGGCGCGGACGGCGTCGAGAACATCAATCCCTCCAATATCAAGGAAGTCGTGGGCGTCTATGCGCGAGCGACCGCCGAAGACACCAAGCAGGCCATCGCGGCTGCCAAGGCAGCCTTCCCGGCCTGGTCGCGCTCGGGCATTCTCGAGCGCCATGCGATCTTGTCCAAGGCCAGCCAGGAAATCCTGGCGCGCAAGGCCGAGCTGGGCGAGCTGCTGAGCCGGGAAGAGGGCAAGACGCTGCCCGAGGGCATTGGCGAAGTGACGCGCGCGGCGCAGATTTTCGACTTCTTTGCCGGCGAAGTGCTGCGGCTGGCGGGCGAAGTGCTGCCATCGGTCCGTCCCGGCGTGGGCGTGGAAATCACGCGCGAGCCCATCGGGGTGATCGGCATCATCACGCCGTGGAACTTCCCAATTGCCATTCCGACCTGGAAAATGGCGCCCGCCATTGCCTATGGCAATACGGTGGTGATCAAGCCAGCCGACCTGGTGCCGGGCTCGACCTGGGCGATCGTGGACATCCTGCATCGGGCCGGCCTGCCGCATGGCGTGGTCAATCTGGTGATGGGCAAGGGCTCGGTCGTCGGGCAGACCATGCTGGAGAGCAAGGACGTCAACGCCATCAGCTTTACCGGCTCGGTGGGCACGGGCAAGCGCGTGGCGGCAGCCTCGATCGAGGTGGGCCGCAAGTTCCAGCTCGAAATGGGCGGCAAGAACCCGACCGTGGTGCTGGACGACGCCGACCTCAAGGTCGCTGTCGAGAGCGTGGCGCAGTCGGCCTTCTTCTCGACCGGGCAGCGCTGCACGGCCAGCTCGCGCGTCATCGTCACCGAGGGCATTCATGACGCCTTTGTCGATGCGCTGTGCGAACGCACCAAGAATCTGCGGGTCGGCGATGCGCTGGACAAGAATACGGAAATCGGCCCGGTGGTTGATCCCGGCCAGCTCAAGCAGGACATGGACTATATCGCCATCGGCCAGGCCGAAGGCGCGACGCTGCGCGTTGGCGGCAACCGGGTGAATGCCCCGACCGAGGGCTATTTCCTGCAGCCGACGCTGTTCACCGAGGCGACCAACCAGATGCGCATCAGCCGCGAAGAGATCTTCGGGCCAGTGGCTTCGGTCATTCGCGTCAAGAACTATGAAGAGGCGCTGGCGACGGCCAACGATACCGAATTCGGCCTCAGCGCCGGCATCGTCACCACCTCGCTGAAATATGCCACCCACTTCAAGCGCAATGCCGAAGCCGGCATGGTGATGGTCAATGTGCCGACGGCGGGCGTGGATTTCCACGTGCCGTTCGGCGGCCGCAAGGGCTCGAGCTACGGCTCGCGCGAGCAGGGCAAGTATGCCGCCGAGTTCTTCACGGTGGTCAAGACGGCCTATACCGCTGCCGGCTAAGCCTCTGCCGCAACGCCCATTTTCAGACGGCCCATGGCGCAAGCCATGGGCCGTTTGCGTTAGTGGACGCTGACGGCACGAGACAGGGACTGGCGGCCGAACAGGGCGCAGAGCTTGAAGATGCCCAGCTCGATCTGGGCCTCGTCGCAGAGCGAGAAGCTCAGGCGCAGGCTGTTGCGGCCGCTGCCATCGGGGAAGAAGGCGGCGCCGGGAATAAAGGCGACGCCCTGGGCGATGGCCTGATCGAGCAGCGCGCCCGCATCGAGATGGGCGGGCAGATCGAGCCAGATGAACATGCCGCCCTCGGGCTTTTGCCAGTGCAGGCCGGGCGGGGCATAGCGCTCAAGCGCTGCCAGCATGGCGTCGCGCCTGGTGCGATAGACGCTGCGGATGGCGGCGATCTGGGCGTCGAGCCCGGCCAGGGCGACCTGGTGCATGACCAGCTGGTTGATGCTGGCGGTATGGAGGTCCGCACTCTGCTTGAGCAGGGTCAGCTTGCGGATCAGCGCGGCGGGACCGCAGACCCAGCCGACGCGCAGGCCGGGCGACAGGGTCTTGGAAAAGCTGCCGCAATAGAGCGTGCGCATGGTTTCCATGCTGCCGGCGGCGGCGTCGAGCGCGGCGATGGCGGGCAGGGGCGCGCCGTCATAGCGCAGGGCGGTATAGGCGCCGTCCTCGACCACGATGGCATTGAGGGCGCGGGCGGAATCGAGCGCCTGCTGGCGGGCGGCAAGGCCCATGGTCAGCCCGGTGGGGTTGGCAAAATCGGGGGTGAGATAGAGCAGGCGCGGGGCATCGGCGCCAACCGGCCGAGGCGTGTCGAGGCTGGCAAAGCGGGCCTCATAGGCGGCAAAGGCCTGCAGCGCGCCCAGATAGGTGGGGCGGGCGGTGAGCACGGTGCTGCCTGGATCGATCAGCAATTTGCCAATCAGATCAAGCGCCTGTTGGGAGCCGGTGGTGACAAGGATATTGTCCGCCCGGGCCGGGACACCCAGGGCCTGCATGTGCGCGGCGAGAAACTGGCGCAGCGGGGCATAGCCCTCGGTGGTGGAATATTGCAGCGCCTCGCGCGCGATCTGCGGGCCGCCAAAGGCGTGCAGGCAGGCGCGCTGGAACAGGCCGATATTGAATAGAGCCGGATCGGGGATGCCGCCGGCAAAGGAGATCATGGTGGGTTTGCCGACCAGCTTGAGCAGTTCGCGGATTTCCGACGCCTTGAGGCCCTGGGCGCGGCTGGAGAGGCGAAAATCGGGCTGGTCCATTTGTATCTTCCTCAATCGATATGAATGATACAATCATCTCCATATTGTTATGTCAATCGTATTGACCTTGTTATGCGGCGGGCATAAGAATCGCTGCCGTCCGGCGGGAATTGCCCGCCAGAGCGGTATCGATGCTGCGGAGATGCGGGTTGGGTCCGATTATAACAGCGCCCGCGGGGGCGGGGAAAAGGGGGCGTGATGAGTCTGGTGAGTGACTACAGGGTGGGATCGCCCGAGGTGGCGGTGACCCATTTCAACCAGCGGCTGGCGCTGGAGACCGACTGCGCCGATGTGCAGGCGTGCCTGAGCACTGGCGATGTCGACTTCGTGCTGCTGCATGTGGTGGGGTCGGCGCAGGCGTTTGCGCGGCGGCATGTGCCGGGAGCGCTGCATCTGCCGCATCGGCAGATCACGGCCGAGCGGATGGCCGCGTGGCCGGACGAGACGCTGTTCGTGGTCTATTGCGCCGGGCCGCACTGCAATGGCGCCGATCAGGCGGCGCTCAAGCTGGCGCGGCTGGGGCGCCCGGTCAAGCTGATGATCGGCGGCCTGGCCGGCTGGGCCGATGAGGGCTTTGCCTTTAGCACCACATTCGATGCGTCGTAGCCGTTGGCGCGAATACGTTAGCACATAGTTAACCTTGAGCGCAGCATGGGGCGCCCTGGGAGAGCATGGACAGGGCCAGGCACTTGCACAATACTGACATGCCATGAGTGATACAATTTCTGACGTTAAAGATACAATGCAGATGGCGGACACGGATCTGCCGGTGCATGAGCGGTTGGCCAGCGCCGTGGAGGCCGCCATCGCGGCGGGGCAGTTTCGTGCGGGCGAGCGATTGCCGACGCATCGGCAGCTGGCGCAGCAATTCGCGGTATCGATCGGCAGCGTGACGCGGGCGATTGATGCGCTCAGCGCGCGCGGCGTGGTGCGCGGCGAGATCGGCCGCGGCACCTTCGTGCTGGAACAGGACGATGCCGATGATGGCGGGGTGGTGGACCTGACCATCAACGCGCCGCCGCCGGTCATCGCGCTGGCGCGGCTCAATGCGGCCAGTCTCATCGCCAATCGGGGGGCGCTGGCGCTGGCCCATGGTGGTTATGTCGACCCCAGCGGCACCGAGCGGCAGCGCGCGGTGATCGCCGGCTGGATCAGCCAGACGCGCACGCCGCTGCGGGCCGACGAGATCCTGCTCTGCAATGGCGCACAGCAGGGGCTGCACCTGGCCTTTGCCGTGCTGCAGCCGCGCTCGAGCGTGATCCTGACCGAAAGGGCGACCTTTCCCGGGGCGCTGGCGGCGGCGGCCAATCTGGGCATGCGCATGGCGCCAGTCGCGGTGGATGGCGAGGGCATGCTGCCAGCGGCGCTGGACGAGGCGCTGACGGAAAGCGGGGCCAAGATCATCTATACGACGCCGGTCTGCCAGAACCCGCTGGGGTTCGAGACCGGGCCGGCGCGGCGGCGCGAGATCGCGGCTTTAGCCGAACGGCATGATGCCATGATCGTCGAGGACGACATCTACGGGATCTATGCGGCCAAGGGGCGGCTGACCTATCGCGAACTGCTGCCCGACCGGGTGATCTATGTGACGAGCCTCTCCAAAAGCGTGACGCCGCTGGTGCGCGAGGGGGTGATCGCGCCGCCGCCCGCGCTGATGGCGGCGGTGCGCAAAAGATTGCGGGCGGAATGCTGGGGGCTGCCGCCCTATATCGGCGAGCTGGCAGCAGCCGTGATCGAGACCGGGCTGGCGAGCGAAGCGGCCGGCGTGCTGCGGGGCGAGGCCAAGGCGCGGCTGGAGCTGACGCAGCAGATGCTGGGCCTCGTCACCGTGCCGATGCCCGAGGGGGCGCCGCATGTCTGGCTGGCGATGGACCCGCTCAAGGCCGAGCAGTTTGCGCGCCGCGCCAGCGAGGCCGGCGTTCGCATTACCCCTCCCTCGGCCACCCAGGTGGGCGACGCGCCGGTGGCGGGCGTGCGGCTGTGCATCATGGCGCCGCCGGTGCGGCCGATGCTGGTGCGGGCGCTGACCGTGCTGGCCGGGATCTTGGGCAGCGACGAGGACGTGGTGGTCTAGGGGCCGTGCCCCGGATATCACCAGGCGGTTACTTAGGGTTGACCCTGGCGACGAATTGTAGAAGGTTTGTTCTGCGTTCCGGCATTTTGGAATGCGGTTTCTATAATTTCGGCGGACCGAGCCCAAGAACAGCAAGAACATTCCCTCGTCCGCCCCACGAGGAGAGCTACTATGGATCGACGACATTTCCTGAAGGCCACGGGCGTTCTGGGCGCCAGCCGCTGGCTGGCCGGTTCCGCGCTATCGCTGGCGCTGGTGGGTGGGACTGCCGCTGCAGCAGGGGCCGACGAGGACAGCCTGGCTGTGCTGACCAAGGCGGCGGACGGGCAGGTGGCCAAGACCATTGCGGACAAGGCGACGTCGCTGACGGGCTCGCCGCGCGGGCTGACGCGCCAGATCCGGCGCCTGCTGACACCTTTTGTGTGGGCGCGCTCGGAGCACTATCACGACGAGGCCCTGCTGCCGGTGGTCGAGGAAATGCTGACCACGCTCGAGGGGCGGCAGCATGCGGACGGCACATATAGCGTTGGTAATCGCCATTCGCCGCCCGATACCGGCTTTCTCATCGAGGATATGGGCCTGATGGTATCGATTCTGGGTGCCGACGACCACGCTGCCAGCGCCGGGTTTTCCGAGCGCATTGCGGCGATCATGGCCAAAGCAGGCCCCGGCCTTGCCGCCGGCGGGGTGCACACGCCCAATCATCGCTGGAAGATCTGCGCGGCGCTGGCGCGTATCGCCCACGTGACGGGTGACATGAGCTATGTGACGGCGATCGACGCCTGGTTCGCCGAAGGGCTGGATGTGGATGAGGACGGCATCTATTCGGAGCGCAGCCCGATTTACTATTCGGAGGTGACCAATCCGTCGCTGCTGGTGGTGGCGCATGTGCTGGAGCGGCCCGAACTGGTCGACGTGGTGCGCCAGAACCTCAATACCTCGATCGAGCATGCCGAACCGGGTGGGGATATCGAAACCATCCAGTCCCGCCGGCAGGACCAGGATCACCGCCAGATCACCCTGCGCTACTTCTATACGCAGTTTCGCGAGCTGGCGCTGCTGGACAATGACGGGCGCTTCGCGGCGGTCGCCAAGCGTATCGAAACACTGTTCAGCAAGGATATGGGGGACTTCCTGGGCGACCTGATCGAGCGGCCGGAACTGGCTGCCAACCTGCCGGCCGAAGAGGAGCCCTTCACCGATTTCAGCCGGCACTACAAGACGGCCGGCCTCGTCCGCCTGCGCCGCGGCAAGCTCAGCGCCTCGGCCTTTGGTGGGTCGGACTGGTACCATGATGGGGTGGAAAGCCCGTTCTACAACAGGATTGGTTCGGGCCTGTCGACCAACCCGACCATGCTGCGCGCGTGGAACGGCAAGGCCCTGCTGGACTCGGTGCGCATGGTCCCCAACTTCTTCTCCATGGGTCACTTCCGCTCCAATGGCATCGCCTACGAGGATGGCACGATCCGGCTGGGGAATGAGCTCAAGGTGCCCTATTACCTGCCGATGCGGCCCGAGGATCGCAACGAGCAGGGCGTCTATGCGCTGTCGCGCTCGGTGGATGGGCGCTTTTACTCCATGCTCGATTTCGAGAACCGCCCGGTGGCCACGCGCGATCTCAAGACAGCGGTAGAGATCAGCGAGGTCGATAGCGGTTTCGACCTCAACCTGGCGGTGACGGGCGAGAGCGATGTCGAGATCACGCTGGAGCTGGCGTTCCGCGAGGGTGGCGAGATCAGCGGCGCCGAGGCGCTGGAGGACGGGACCTATCATCTGCTGGATGGTCACGGCAGTTACACGGTGGGGGAGGACAGCGTTCGGTTCGGACCGGGCAATGGGGCAGGGCTGATTGAAGCCAGGCCTGGCGAGCAATATAGCTGGGCCGGTGGCGACCTGGTGCTCAAGGGGCCGCGGGTGTTCATCACTGGCAAGAGCCCGCTGACCTATACGCTGGAGCTGCGCTTCGCCTGAGAGCGGTGACTCCGCCCGGCTTGACGCCGGGCGGCACTGGCCCGTGATGAGCGGCCGAAACTGTCGGTTGGCCAGGGGCTCTCATGTGGTCTTGGAATTGCCCGGCGGCTCATCTAGATTCGGCCGCGGTTAAACCGAAGAGGAGCCACCATGAAGAAGTTTGCCCCCATTGCGCTGATCCTGGTCAGCGCGCTGTCGATCTCTGCCTGCACCACAACGCAACGGACTGTTTCGGGCGCGGCCATCGGGGGCGCCGGCGGCGCACTGGTGGGTGGCGCGGTCGGCGGTTATGGCGGCGCCATTGTCGGCGGTGCCGGCGGTGCGGCGGCCGGTGCGCTGCTGGCCAACAGCACGCGCTAGTCCAAAGCCATCACGTCGAGATGCCCCAGCGTTCGTCGTCTGGGGCATTTCCAATTGTCCGCGATCAGGGAACGCCCGGTTGCGGGCAAATGCCGGCGGGTGCCATGATAGGCGCGACAGAGCGCTCAGGGCAGGTGTCGCATGGATTTCATGAAGCTCCTCAAGTCGATCGAGGAACTGCTCTATGAGCTGATCACCTGGTTCGTGTTTTATCCGCTCACCTTCTGGCGCATCCTCACGCGGCCCATGGCCATGCTGGCCTATGCCCAGAAAGAGCTGACCGAGAAGGACGAGGAGCAGTTAGATGATGCGGTCAGTCCCCCCATCCTGCTGCTGCTGACGCTGGTGCTGCTGCACGTGCTGGAAGGGGCGCTGTCACCGGGGACGGCATCGGCGCTGCCCGGCCTGCTGCAGGACGACCGGAACCTGCTGGTCTTCCGGGCCCTGGCCTTCAGCCTCTTTCCGCTGCTTTACGCCACGATACGCCTGCGGGTCAGCGGCGCGCGGCTGACCCGCACCACGCTCAAGCCGGCCTTTTACAGCCAGAGCTACGCCACCGTGCCCTTCGTGCTGACCATGAGCCTGGGCATGCTGCTGCTGGCGCATAGCGAGGCGCTGCCGGGCGGATGGCTATGGGGTGGAACGCTCATGCTGGCCGGCACGGGCTGGTACCTGGCGGTGGAAACGACCTGGCTGTCGCAGACCAGCCAGGTGTCGGGCCTGCGGGCATTCCTGGTGACGCTGGGCATCTTCTTTGCGGCCCTGGTCATGCTGCTGCTCGTCGCCATCACGGTCGCCCTGGCGGCGCGGCAGCTGGACTAGGGAACCGCCGCGGGCAGGTCGGATTGCTATCGGGCCGGATTGCGACGGTTTCGGCAAGTTAGTGTCAAGCATAGCGCAAGAAGCGGGGGCGCGTAGCGGCGTGCCGGCGGCATCACTATTTCGAGATTTGCCAGATTAGTGCGGCTTTTGCCGCGCCGGGCGGGAGATGCTGCCTGGTTGCCTCATATTGGCAGCGCTGGTTTATCGAGGTACCAATAGGGGCAGCATTTTTTTGTAGGGAGCCGATCAATGTCGCCGGAACAGATACTGACCATCGTGACCACCCTGCTGTCGGCCCAGCCCGACAATGCCGCCTTCCAGACGCTGATGACGGGCGGCCACGACGCCCGCTATCCGGTGACCATCGAGGCCTGTCCGCGGCCGCTGCCCGCCGCCGATATCGAGGGCCAGACGGTGATCTGCGGCCGTATCGGCATGCCGGAGAACCATGACAACCCTGAGGGCAACCGGCTCGATCTGGCCTTTGCCGTGCTCAAGGCCCGCTCGCTGGCGCCGGCGCCTGACCCGGTGGTCTATCTGCATGGCGGGCCGGGCGGTCGCGCAGTACCCGATATCGCCTTCAATGCCGGCCTGTTCGATAATCTGCGCGAGCGGCGCGACCTCGTGCTGTTCGACCAGCGCGCTTCGGGGATTTCGGCGCGCACGGTCACCTGCGCCAATACGCTGGCCGACAATATCGTGGAACTGGGACGCACCACGCCGGATGCAAATGCCGATCCGGATGCGCCCGATCCGCTCAAGCTCTGCCTCGACGAGATCGAGTCGAGCGGCATTGTCCTGTCGGACTACAATACGACCCAGAACGCCCATGATGTGCGCGCGCTGATGACCGGCCTGGGCTATCCGCAGTACAATGCCTATGGGATTTCCTATGGCACCAAGCTGGGCCTCGAACTGCTGCGCGCCGATCCGGACGGGTTGCGCGCCATTGTGCTGGACAGTATCTCGCCGCCCGATGCGCGCGCCTATGACACCAACAGCGTTTCGGCCGACCTGGCGATCGGCGCCGTGGTGGATCAATGCGCGGCAGATACGGCCTGCGCGGCCGCCTTTCCCGATTTCGAGCAGACGCTCAACGCGGTTGCCGCCAAGCTGGCGGAAACGCCGTTCCCGGCCACCAATACGCCCCCCGAAATCGACGTGATGACGCTGATCAACCTGTTCGAGGACCGCAACAGCCTGGCCACGAACAGGCAGCAGACCTCGTATATTCCGGCCATTGTCGATGAATGGTCCAAGGGGACGACGCAGATCTATGACCTCTATGTCGCCGGCAAGCTGACCCCGGCCCAGACCCCCGACACGATCATCGCGCCCTTTATCGACAAGGTGCGCAATGAGGAACTGATCATGGGCTATGCCCTGCTCAACAAGGCCGAGGAGCTGCGCAGGTTCAATGTGGCGCTCGACATCCTGCTGCAGGAAGTGTCCACGCTCAGCGTCACGGCCGACTATACCCAGCTCGAAAGCGAACTCGACAAGGCCATGACGGCGGCGCTGGCGGACATGGACGTCAATACCATGATCGCCATGGCCAAGGCCTATGGGCGACTGGCCTTTGCCCAGCCGGACAAGGCTGCCATCGAGGCTTTCGTAGCCGCCTATATGCCCGAGCAGCATCTGGGGCCCATGCAGGCCATGATCGCGGCGATGACGGCGGGCGATGTCACCGCCTTCTTCGCGGCGGCGCGGCGCGATACCGGCAAGTATTTCGACAAGCTGGCCAATACGATGGATCTGGCGATCTATGCCTGCCAGGAGGATATTCCGTATAATTCCCTGGAAGGCTATCAGGCGGCGGCGGCGCGCTATCGCTTCTCGTTCCTGACCGCCGATGACGCGGCTATCCAGGAACTCTACGACACCTGCGCCAACTTCACGCCGGCGCCGCGCGAGGGCTTCCACGAGCGGGTATCATCGGACCTGCCGGTACTGGCGCTGGCCGGCCTCAATGATACCCAGACCAATAATGACGCGGCCGACTATGTCGCCGAGACGATGGCCAATGGCCAGGCCGTGACCTTTCCGGAAACCGGGCATGGCGTGATCCAGTTCTCGCAATGCGCCAAGGACATCGCCGCCGCGTTCATCGAGGATCCCATGAGCCCGGTGAACAGCAGCTGCACGGCGGCCCTCAAGGCCAGCTTCGCCACGCCCTGAACAGGGCGCGTGCAGGAGCCGATACCTACAGACCGCACCGCCTGACGGATGGCCGGGGCGTGCCCCTGCTCGGCGGAGCAGGGCACGGATACCGGCTATTACGCGCGATTCTATTTTTGAATTCCAATTGACATAATAAATAGGCACTGCCAATCTGCTGCCTATTGAGGGAGCAGAACATGGTTTTGCGCGGTACCAATCAGGAGCAGGCCCGGCCGTATAACCGGCGGATCGTGCTCGAATGCATCCGCAATGGCGGCCCGGCCACGCGGGGCGACATCGCGGCACGGGTGGGGCTGACGGTGCAGACCGTCTCGACCATCGTGCGCGAACTCGAAGACCAGAATTACCTGCTGTCGGTGCGCGAGGCGCCCAAGGGGCGTGGCCTGCCGCCGACAACGCTGCGGCTCAATCCGGACGGCGGCTATGCCGTGGGCATTTCCATCACGCCGCTGGGCGTCGAGGCCGCGCTGATGAACCTGGCCGGCGACATGCTGGGCAGCGCCGCGCGCAGCCATGCCCATGCCAGCCCCAACGCGGCCTTTGCCCTGATCGGCGAGCTGGTGGCCGAGATGCGGGCGCTGCGGCAGGACGGGCGGATCCTCGGGGTAGGGCTGGCCATGCCGGGCCCGTTTGACGTGCAATCGATGAGCTTTGTCGGACCGACGACGCTGGATGGCTGGGCCGGGGTGCCGGTACGGGCGCGGCTGGAAGAGGTGAGCAAGCTGCCCGCCTTCATCGCCGCCGATACGGTGGCGGCGGCCCTGGGCGTGCGGCTCTATGGCGAGGGCGCCGGGATCGGGCAGTTCTACTACCTGCATTTCGGTGTCGGCCTGGGCGGCACGATGATGCAGGACGGCGTGCCGGTGCGCGGCGCCTGGGGCAATGCCGGCGAAATCGGCCATATTCCGCTGATGCCGGGCGGGCGCCTCTGCCCCTGCGGCAATGCGGGGTGCCTTGAGCGCTACCTGTCGCTGGATGCGTTCAGCAACCGCCCGGACGGGCAGAGCCAGGCCGAATGGGTGGCAGAGGTCACGCCGATCTTTCACAGCGCCATCCAGACCATCGAGAACCTGTTCGACCCGCAGGCTGTGGTGCTGGGCGGTATCGCACCGGGCGAGCTGATCACCGATCTGGTGGCGACGACCGCGGTTCTGCCCAGCTCGATTTCCGCCCGCTATGACCGCACCACGCCGCGGGTCATCGCCTCGACCGGCCGCCAGTCGGTGATGCGCGGCGCGGCTGCCCTGGCTGTCTCCGGTGTCCTGTCGCCCCGGCAGGAGATCACATCTTCCCCCGATCGCGCGCAGAAACGCGATCCGTTTTCGAATGGACTGGCAGCATGAGCGAGCCCCTTCTCGTCCTCGACAATATCACCAAGAATTACGGGGCCGTGCAGGCCTTGCGCGGCGTGTCCTTTTCCATCGCCAAGGGTGAGGTCATCGCCCTGCTCGGCGACAATGGCGCCGGCAAGTCGACGCTGGTCAAAATTATCTCGGGCGGGCTGGATGCCAGTTCGGGCAGCATGAGCTTTGAAGGCAAGCCCTTCGCGCCGAAATCGCCGTCGGAGGCCAAGGCGGCCGGCATCGAGACGGTCTACCAGGACCTGTCGCTGTGCACCAATGTCGACGTGGTCGCCAATTTCTTCATGGGGCGCGAGCTGACGCGGTCGATAATGGGCATCAAGGTGCTCGACGAGGCGCGCATGGAAGAGCAAGTGGCCAAGGCCATGGCTACGGCCGGCACGCGTATCCCCTCGCTGCGCAGCAAGGTGGAGCACCTGTCGGGCGGCCAGCGCCAGGCGATCGAGCTCAACCGTTTCGTGCATTGGGGCGGCAAGCTGGTGCTGCTGGACGAGCCGTTTGCGGCGCTGGGCGTGGAGCAGACCAAGCGCGGGCTGGAGATGATCCGCCAGGTGGCGGCGCAGGGGATCGGGGTGGTGATCATCACCCATATCATGCAGCAGGCATTCCAGGTGGCGGACCGCATGGTGGTCATCCGCCAGGGCGTGGTGGCGGGCGATGTGCCGACCAAACAGACAAACGCGGACGCAGTGATCGGCATGATCACGGGCGAAACCCTCACCGGTGCCGGACCGGTAGGGGGCGCGACGGAGGGATCCGGTGCACAGGAGCGAAACGAATGAAGCACATGTTGCAATGGGGCATGGTTCTTCTGGCCGGCGCAGCCGGGATGGTGAACCCGGCCTATTCGCAGGAAAAGGGAACCGTCTATTACATGGTCCCGACCCTGCTCGACGAATTCCAGACCGGTTCGGTCAGCGCGCTCGAAATGTTCCTCGAGCAGGTCGGCTATGAGATGACGACGCTCAATGCCGACAACAAGACCGATCTGCAGCAGAGCCAGATGAATGACGTGATCACGCTGGCGCCCAAGGCGATCATCCTGGCGGCAGTGGACTTCAATGCCCTGGCGCCATCGGTGGAGGCGGCACGCGCCGCCGGCATTCCGGTGATCGAATTCGACCGCCAGATTTCCTCGACCATGTCGGACTTCACCTCGGTGGCCGGCACGGTGGAGATCGGCTATGTGGCGGCCGAGCAGGTGGAACGCCTGCTGACCGAGAAGAACGGCGCGGTCAAGGGCAAGGTGCTGCAGGTGCTGGGCGACCCCGGCGACCCCTATACGCTCGATATCCAGAAGGGCTTTGAGGAAAAGATGGCGGCCTTCCCCGAGGTCACCATCATCAGCCAGCCCGCCACGATGTGGGAAGCCAGCAATGCCGGGACGATCGTTTCGGATCAACTGCTGGCCAATCCGGACATCGATATCGTGTTCAGCCATGCCGCCCATCTGTCGGTGGCGGCCGTGGCATCGCTGGAAGCGGCCGGCAAGCAGCCCGGCGACGTCTATGTGATGAGCTCGAATGGCGCGCCGGTGGCGCTGCAGATGATCCGCGATGGCTGGATGCAGGTGGAAGTGGAGCAGCCGCTCTATGCCCAGGCTGCCGCCGTGGCCATGTTCATGGACAAGATCGTGGCCAAGCAGCCGATCGAGCCGGGCGAGTATGACGTGCTCGGGCTCAAATCGGTGGTGACCAATGAAGCATGGGGCCCGACCATCAAGATCCCGGGCGCCGCGATCACCGCGGACAATGTCGACGACGCGGCCTTCTGGGGCAATCTGCAGCCGCCCACCGAAGCCGTGACGCCGGTTCCCTAACCCAGTACTGCCCCTTCCGCCTCAGGCGGGAGGGGTCTGGTTCCCCCGCTTTTTGCGAGAAATACGATGACGCCCCAATCGCGCCGCGCGCTCGAACTCGTGCTCGACAACCTGGTCTGGTTCATGCTGCTGGCGGTGCTGGCGATCTTTTCGGCGACGATCCCGAACTATTTCCAGCCGGGTATTTTCGCCAATATCATCGAGCAATCCACCGTGCTGGGGGTGATGTCGATCGGGCTGGCGCTGGTGATCATTGCCGGGCACATGGATCTCTCCGTGGAATCGGTGGCGGCGCTGAGCGCCATGGCCGCCAGCATGGTCTTCGCCTCCTCGGGCATCGGCCTGGGGGTGGAGCTGACGCCGGGCTGGCTGGTGGTGCCGGCCTCACTGGCGCTGAGCCTTGCCGTCGGGGCGGCGGTCGGGCTGCTCAACGGCTATCTGGTGATCAAGATCAAGATGAATGCCTTCATCGTCACGCTGTCCAGTTTCATCTGGGTGCGCGGGCTGGTGGTGGCGCTGTCGGGCGGGCGCTCGGCGCAGAATCTGGCCGACGAGCTGCGCTGGCTGGCGATCCAGCGCTTTCTGGGCCTGCCGCTGACGGCCTATATCGCCATTGCCTGCTTTGTCGGCTTTTCCTTCATGATGGCCAAGACGCGCTATGGACGGCACCTGCTGATGATCGGCGGCAACGAGGCGGCGGCCTTTCGCGCCGGCATCAAGGTGGACAAGGTGCTGATGGTCGCCTTCCTGCTGTCAGGGACGGTGGCGGCGCTTGCCGGGTGGCTGCTGGCGATCCGCACCTCGGGCGCCACGGCCAATCTGGGCACCGGCATGCTGTTCAACGCCTTTGCCGCGGTGGTGATCGGCGGCGTCAGCCTCAAGGGCGGCGTCGGCGCGCTGCCAGGGGTCTATGCCGGCGTGCTGCTGCTGTCGGCGATCAATACGGCGATCAACCTGATGGGCCTGCCGGCGCATTTCACCCAGGTCATCCATGGCCTGCTGGTGCTGGCGGCGGTGCTGCTCGACACTCTCAAACAATCGATCCGGAAGAAACTGGCATGAGCATGAATGGACGCCTGGCGGGCAAGACGGCCCTTGTCATCGGGGCGGCGCGCGGCATCGGCAAGGGTACGGCCAAGCGCTTTGTCGAGGAGGGCGCCAATCTGGTGCTGGCCGACTGGGAGGAAGAGGCCGGACGGGCCAGCGCCGCGGAGCTGGGCGGCACGTTCATCCGCACCGATATTTCCAACTATGCCGATGCCGAAGCAGCGGTGGCGCTGGCAGTGGCGACCTATGGCAGGCTCGACATCGTGGTGCAGAATGCCGGGATCTATCCCTGGCAGCTGATCGAGGACACGACGCCGGAGGACTGGGACGCGGTGATGGCAGTCAATCTGCGCGGCAGCTTCAATGCGGCCAAGGCAGCCCTCAAGCCGATGCGGGCGCAGCAGTATGGGCGCATCCTTTTTACCTCCTCGATCACCGGGCCGCATGTGACCAGCCCCGGGCATGGCCATTACGGGGCCAGCAAGGCGGGGATCAACGGGTTCATCCGCTCGGCGGCGCTGGAATTTTCCGGCTATGGCATTACCGTCAACGGGGTGGAGCCGGGCAATATCCTGACCGAGGCGATGGAAGAGCATCGCGGCCCGGCCTTCATCGCCGATATGGAAAGCGCCATTCCGCTGGGGCGGCTGGGCAGCGCGCGGGACGTGGCCAATGCCTTCCTGTTCCTGGCATCGGACGATGCCAGCTATATTACCGGCACCACCATTGTGGTGGATGGCGGGCAACTGCTGCCCGAGGGCAATGATTTCCGGATCGTGCCCAGCGGCGTCTAGACGCGACGCTGCCGGGAGCTGAGGGCGGGCAGGCGGGCCAGAAGTGGACGCCAGAGCGCCGGCATTGGCTTGTCAAAGCGGACCGACTGGCTCAAGACGGTGTGTCTTGCCACCAGCCTTTGCGAGGACACGCCATGCCCGACAGACCGTCCATCCTGGCGCCGTTCAAGCATGAGACGTTCCGGCTGCTATGGATTGCCACGCTGATGAGCAATCTGGGCGGGCTGGTGCAGTCCGTCGGCGCCGGCTGGATGATGACGACGCTGACCGATTCCCACTCCATGGTGGCGCTGGTGCAGGCGTCGACGACGCTGCCGATCATGGTGTTTTCGCTGGCCGCCGGGGCGCTGGCGGACAATTTCGATCGACGGATCGTGATGATCATCGCCCAGTGCGGCATGGCGGTGGTGTCGCTGCTGCTGGCGGTGCTGGGGTTCATGGGATTGCTCAGCCCATGGCTGCTGCTCGGCCTGACCTTTCTGATCGGGGCGGGCACGGCTTTGTTCAACCCGTCCTGGCAGGCGTCGATGGGCGATATCGTGCCGCGCAGCGACCTGCCGGGGGCAGTGACGCTCAATGCCATGGGTTTCAACATGATGCGCAGCGTCGGCCCGGCTGTGGGCGGGCTGATCGTGGCGCTGGCGGGGGCGGCGGCGGCGTTCGCGCTCAACGCGTTCACCTATCTGCCGCTGATCGCGGCGCTGCTGCGCTGGAAGCCGGAGCGGGCGCCCAACCGGCTGCCGCGCGAGCATTTCGGCAGCGCCATCCTGGCGGGCATCCGCTATGTGTCGCTGTCGCCGAACCTCACCACCGTGTTGCTGCGCAGCTTTCTGTTCGGGGTGGCGGCGATCGCCATCCTGGCGCTGCTGCCCAGCGTGGCGGCGGAATATGTGGGGGGCGGGGCGCTGGCCTATGGCACGTTGCTGGGCAGTTTTGGCGTCGGCGCGATTGGCGGTGCCTTTCTCAATGGCATCGTGCGCGAGCGGTTCAGCAATGAGCTGATCGTGCGTTTTGCCTGTGTCGGCTTTGCCTTGGCATGCGCCGGGCTGGGCTTCAGCCGAGACCTGGTGCTGAGCCACCTGATGCTGCTGCCGGCCGGGTTCTGCTGGGTGCTGACGATGAGCCTGTTCAATGTGTCGATCCAGCTATCGTCGCCGCGCTGGGTGGTGGGGCGGGCGCTGTCGCTCTACCAAACCGCCACCTTTGGCGGCATGGCGCTGGGCAGCTGGCTGTGGGGCCTAGCCGCCGATGCCGGGGGGCCGGGCTGGGCGCTGACCATGGCCGGCGTGGTCCTGCTGGTCTGCGCGCTGGTGGGGGTAAAGCTGCCGCTGCCCGAATTCGAGCAGCGCGATCTGGGGCCGCTCAACACGTTCAATGAGCCAGTGCTGCGGCTGGACCTGACGCCGCGCAGCGGGCCGATCATGGTGATGGTGGACTATCGCATCGCCCAGCAGGACATCCCCAAATTCCTGGCGCTGATGACCGACCGGCGACGGATCAGGCTGCGCGACGGGGCGCGGCAATGGGCGCTGCTGCGCGATCTCGAGCAGCCCGAGCTGTGGGTCGAGAGCTATCACGTGCCCACCTGGATCGACTATGTGCGGCACAATCTGCGGCGCACCAAGGCCGATGCCGACAATATCGAGCAGCTGCGGGCCCTGCACCGGGGCGAAGGATTGCCGATGGTGCACCGCATGATTGAGCGGCAGACCGTGCCGCTGGACGACGAGACGCCGCTGCGCGGGGTGGGCGAGGTTTAGGCGTACCAGCCATGGGGGCATGACGTTGGGACGGGATGGCGGGAATCGACCCCGTTTCGGTCGCTCAAGCCTGGTTGGAGCAAAGCCAAAAGCGGTCGCTGCAATTGGTCTTCATTGCCTCTTAACGGATTCAGCTACCAATGCTGCTGCGACCGTCAGTTTTTGCTGGAAGGAAAACCAAGTGTCCCAGGTGCAGTGGGCCATCTTCCGCCGAACGTTTTTTGTCCTGACTCTGGCTTGGCTCTTTGGCACTGTGTCCTGGACGATGCTGCCAGTGCCTACCGCGGTCAGCATGATGGTTTTGCTCGCACTCGTCGCAGCCTACGTATACGCGCTCACAAAGTGGCAGCGGCCAAACTCCGACTTCAGCGACAACATAGCGCATGAGAGTCACATTTCAAACGTCGCTCTTAGGGAAGCATTCGTATCGACTATCCTCGCCTTGCCAGTGCTGCTGGCTTTGGCATGGCTTTCACAACGAGTAGCCTGAGGCTATTTCGCCGCTCATCTCGATCCGGGCCCTGAGCAGGCAGACGCGAATATGAAGCTGTCTAAGCTCTTAGATGCATCTTCAAATAGTCAAATCTCTTGTAAGAAAGCCGCTGCGAAAAGGCATTTGCCGGGTCTTCTTAGGTATGAAATAAATGACAGCTCATCTTACAAAAGTACTATCTACCTGTATTGTAGAATTGCTTTTTCAACTGGATAATGCTTCGGAGGAACAGGTGAATAGTGATTTTTCCTTGGGCCTGATGGAATATGTAGGCGCTGAATTGCAGGGGTTAGACGATCTCGACGCTGGGCAATTCATCGCCGCTATCAATGAAATAGCTGGGGCTGGTACTGGAGATGCAAGGAGACATTTTGTCGAAAATTTTCCCGACAATTTTGGATTGAGTAACACCCTCGCCTGATGCCGTTTACCTTCTGCCCTGAAGAGATCGTGTGTCGCGGGCGTATCGGGTTCTGGGTCCCGTTACACCTATGAGCTACCGACACTTGGCCTTTTACCCAAGAAGTCTAAACAGCGGTCACATGCAGCCCAAAGACCTGGCGGCAGGGTATAACGGGTTTGACCGAAAACCGATTTGATGTTGACGTCCGGTTTCAACCACCAAAACCGGACAGTCGGGTTCCCACCCCCGATATCGCCATTACCTCCACGTGAGCAGGCCGTCCGCTTTCAGCCGGGCGGCAACTCCAGAACCGATGCCAATTGCAACCAATTGGGTTTATTGGCGTACTCCTCCAGAGTGAGGACATGAGCATGGCGCACCTGCAAATCGGTATGAATGTCAAATGGCGCTGGGGCGCGCATTGGGCCCATGGACGTATCGAGCAGGTCTTTACGGAAAAGACCACGCGCACCATTCGTGGCACGCAGGTTACGCGACATGCGAGCCCGGAAGCGCCTGCCTATCTGATCACCCAGCCTCGGGGTGGCGTCGTTCTCAAGAACGGCAATGAAATCACCGAGGAATAGGGGCTGGTGCAATGCCCCCACCTAGCCTCCCCCTGAGCAACCGTGTTTGCGGTCAAGCTGTGTTGGTGTGCCAGGGGGTGTTGTTGGTGTGCCAGGGGGTGTTGTTGGCAAGGACGGCATTGGCTGTCGTGATGAGTTTGCGCATGGCGGCGACGATGGCGAGCTTTCCCGGTTTGCCCTGGGCGCGCAGCCTTTTGTAGAAGTCGCGGATGGGCGGGTTAGCACGGATGGCCGACAGGGTGGCCATATAGAGAGCGCAGCGCACCGAGAGGCGTCCGCCGGCGATATGGGCCTGGCCGCGCATCTCACCACTATCGCGGTTGAAGGGGGCGACTCCGGCCAAGGCGGCCGCCTGCTTGTTGCCGATGCCGCCCAGCTCGGGCATTTCGGCCAGCAGCACGGCGGCCGTAGTCTGGCCGATGCCGGGGATGGTGGTGAGTAGTTCGGCCCGGCGCCGTAGCGTCGCATCGCTATCGATCTGGCGGGTAATGGCCCGATCCATCTCGCCGATCTGGCTGCTCAAGAAGCCTATATGAGCATCGATGCTGGCTTGCGCCAGCGCAGCTTCAGGGTGCTCGCGACGCTGCTTTTCCATGGCCAGCATATCCACCATCTGGCGGCGCCGGCGCACCAGATCGGCCATTTCCACGGCATTTGGATCGTAGAGGGGGTCGGGATCTGGGTGCATCAGGTGAGCGAAGCGCAGGATCGCCGCGGCGTCAATCGCATCGGTCTTGGCCAGCAGCCCGTCGGCCCGAGCCAGATCGCGCACCCGGCGCGGGTTAATCGTGCTCAGCGCGATGCCATGCTGGCTGAGCGAGCGGGCCATCAGCCGCGTATAGCTGCCGGTGGCCTCACAGACCAGATGGGGCCGGGTCAGGCTGGAGATCTTTTGCACCAACCGAGCCATGCCAGCCGGATTATTGGACACGCGCAACCTGCTCGAGCCGGTGATGGCCAGATCCAGGTGCTTCTTGGAGACGTCGACACCAACATAGTCTGGGGAAAAAATCATGATCGCTCTGCCTTGTATGCGGGCATGTCGCCCAACCAACCGTTCGAGACAGTCAAGATGGGCCGGACGCGTCTGCTCAGGGGCGAGCTTGCTGGCTCTTGGGGGACACACGCTATCCAGCCCGGGAGCCCGGTAAACCCAAAGCTCCCAGGCCGATCATCGCCAATCACGGCCTCCAAGCAAACATACAAGGGGGAGGGACCGCGTGGTGGTCGGGGCACCAATCAAGGCAAGCACTGCGCTGCTCCTCCCCCTTTCGGGGAAGACGGGGTGGGGTAGGCTGAAAAGAGACGGATCTCACGCGACCTGGGCAAACCGCTCGTCAAACGCATATCCCGCGCCGCGGACGGTGCGGATGGGGTCGGTTTCGCGGCCGCGGTTGATGGCGCGGCGGAGGCGGCCGATATGGACGTCGACGGTGCGCTCGTCGACATAGACGTCATTGCCCCAGACGCCGTCGAGGAGCTGTTCGCGTGAATAGACGCGGCCGGGATGGCGCATCAGATATTCGAGCAGGCGGTATTCGGTGGGGCCGAGATGGACGTCGCGGGTGGCCCGGCGGACACGGTGGGTGGTGCGGTCGAGCTCGAGATCGCCGACCTTGAGCGCGGCGGTGACCAGGTTCGGATTGGCGCGGCGCAGCAAAGCGTGGATGCGGGCGATCAGCTCGGGCACCGAGAAGGGCTTGACCACATAGTCGTCGGCGCCGGTGGCGAGGCCGCGGACGCGCTCTTCCTCCTCACCGCGGGCGGTGAGCATGATGATGGGGACGCGGGCGGTTTCCTCGCGGGCGCGCAGGCGCCGGCACAGTTCGATGCCGGAGATTTCGGGCAGCATCCAGTCGAGCAGGATCAGGTCGGGCAGCTTGTCCTGGATGGCGTGGGTGGCCTCGTCACCGGTTTCAGCGGTGACGACGCGGAAGCCCTCGGCCTCGAGATTGTAACGCAGGAGGATGGCGATATCGCCTTCGTCCTCGACGACAAGAATGGTGGCGGGCATCGGTCAGGCCTTGATCTGGGTCCGCTGCAGTTCCTCGACATCGCTGGAAAGCTGCTTGCCGGTCTGCAGGTAATAGGCGCGTTCGGCGATATTGGTGGCGTGATCGCCAATGCGTTCCAGGCTCTTGGCGCAGAACAGCAGGTGGGTGCAGGGGGTGATGTTGCGCGGATCTTCCATCATGTAGGTGAGCAGTTCGCGGAACAGGGAGGTGTACATGGCGTCCACCTCGTCATCGCGGTTGCAGACCTGGATGGCGCCGTCGGCATCGCGGTTGGAATAGGCGTCCAGCGATTCCTTGATCTGGCGCAGCACCAGGGCGGTCATGTTGCGCACGCCATTGTAGAAGGTGGGCTGCAGGGTCAGCCCCTCGATCTTGAGCGAGCGGCGGGCCAGCTGCTTGGCCATGTCGCCGACGCGTTCGAGATCGGAAGCGACGTGGATGGCGGTGATGATGGAGCGCAGGTCCGAGGCCATGGGCTGGCGGCGGGCGATCATGGAAACGGCCATGTCGTCGATCTTGCGCTGCATGTCATCGATGCGCTGATCGGCGATGATGGTGAGGTCGGCCAGCTCGCGATCGAGCTTGAGCAGTGCCTTGGTGCCGTTCTCGATGGCGACCTCGACCTGGCCACCCATTTCGGCAATGGTCTGGGCGAGGGCGACGAGTTCGTCATTGTAGGACGAGACGATATGATCGGGGGCCATGGTGTTCCTCTGAACCTTGGGGCGGGGAACCGGCCGGGGCCGGTTCGCGCATATGAGCGGGTGGCCGGACTAGCCGATGCGACCCATGATGTAATCCTGGGTCTGCTTGTGAGCCGGGTTGGTGAAGATGTCCTCGGTGACACCTTCCTCGACCAGATTGCCCAGGTGGAAGAAGGCCGTGCGCTGGCTGACGCGGGCGGCCTGCTGCATGGAGTGGGTGACGATGACGATGGTGTAGTTCTCGCGCAGCTCGTCGATCAGTTCCTCGATGATGGCCGTGGCGATCGGGTCGAGGGCCGAGCAGGGTTCGTCCATCAGGATGACTTCGGGGCCGACGGCGATGGCGCGGGCAATACACAGACGCTGCTGCTGGCCGCCCGACAGGCTCGTGCCGGGCTCCTGCAGGCGATCCTTGACCTCTTCGAACAGGCCCGCCTTGCGCAGCGAGGAGACCACGATCTCGTCGAGGTCGGTCTTGGAACGGGCAATGCCGTGGATCTTGGGACCATAGGCGACGTTTTCGTAGATCGACTTGGGGAAGGGATTGGGCTTCTGGAAGACCATGCCGACGCGGGCGCGCAGCTCGACCACGTCCAGATCGGGATCGGAAATATCGTCGCCGTCGAGCTTGATGGTGCCGCCGACAACGGCGCCCTCAATGGTGTCGTTCATGCGGTTGATGCAGCGCAGGAAGGTCGACTTGCCGCAGCCCGAGGGTCCGATGAAGGAGGTCACGGCACGATCGGGGATGTCGATGGAGATGCCGAACAAAGCCTGCTTGGCGCCGTAATGCACGGTCACGTCGCGGGCGGTGAGGCGGATCGGCCGTTGCAGGGCGTCGGTGGGGTTCATGGTGCTGTTCACTGATTGCTGTGTCGTCTTGGGCTTGCCGGCGATCATATCCATTGGTGCATTCTCCAGTTCGCTCATACGCGGCGCTCAAGGCGGGTGCGCAGGAAGATGGCCACGGCGTTGAGCATGATCATCAGCGCCAGCAGGACCATGATGGCAGCTGATGTGCGGGCTTCAAAGAAATTCCGGTTCTCATTGCCCTGCCAGAGGAAGATCTGCACCGGCAGGGCGGTGGCCTGATCGACCACCGAGCCGGGCACGGCGGCGACGAAGGCATTCATGCCGATGAGCAGCAGGGGTGCGGTTTCGCCCAGGGCCTGGGCCACGCCGATAATGGTGGCCGTCAGGATCGAGGGGAAGGTGACGGGCAGGACGTGATGGAAGACCATCTGCGTGCGCGAGGCGCCCAGGCCCAGAGCGGCCTGGCGCAGGGCGGGGGAGACGCCCTGCAGGGCGGCACGGGTGGCGATGATGATGGTGGGCAGGGTCATCAGGGTGAGCACCAGGCCGCCGACGAGCGGGGCGGAGCGGGGCAGGTGGAAGAAGTTGATGAACACCGCGGCGCCGAGCAGGCCGAAGACGATGGAGGGCACGGCCGCCAGATTGTTGATGTTGACCTCGATGAGATCGGTGAGGCGCGATTTGGGCGCGAATTCCTCAAGATAGATGGCGCTGGCCACCCCGATCGGCACGGCCAGCACGATCACCACCAGCATCATGTAAAGCGAGCCCATGAAGGCGCCGGCGAGACCGGCCGAGGCAGGCGCGGCGCGGCTGTCGACATTGGTGAACAGGCCCCAGGCGAAATCCTGGGTGATGGCGCCATTGGCCTCGAGCGCATCGATCATGGCGCGGGCCGGCGCCGACAATTGCTGCTGCGCATCGCCCAGGTCGCGGTCGATATTGCCCTTGACCCAGTTATCGACATTGGCCGAGGCCAGCAGATCAAAGCGCACGGTCTGGCCGAGCAGGCTCGGATCGGCGACGAAGGCCTCGCGCACGACGTGGCGGGCATTGGTTTCGGGAATGGTCAGCAACTGCCGGCTGTCGATCTCGAGCCCGGCTGGGGTCACCGCCTGCATGGCAGCGTCGATGACCTTGTTCCAGTTCAGCATGGCGACGTCGCGCTGCCATTTGAGGGTGACGTCATTGAAATCGGCATCGGACTGGTCGGCAGCGCGGACAGGGGCCGGATCGACACCGAGCAGAGCCGGATCATAGGTGACGTCGAGATGCAGCGTCGCCTGATGGAAGGCGGGGATGCCCTTGCGCAACACATCGGCGAACAGCAGGGCGACAAAGCCGAGCGCGGCGCAGATCGCCACGATGCCCAGGATGCGGAAGATCTGCTCGTTGAGGTGGCGGCGGCGCAGGCCGGCGCGTACCAGCAATGTGCGTTCGGTGGCCGCCTTGCGACCGGAGCCCTGAAGATCGGTCATTATTCGTACTGCTCCCGGAAGCGGCGGACGATGTAGAGCGCCACGATATTGAGAAGAAGGGTCATGACGAAGAGGGTCAGGCCCAGGGCAAAGGCCACCAGCGACTGCGGCCCGGCGAAATCGGTATCGCCGGTGAGCTGGTTGACGATCGAGACGGTGATGGTGGAGATCGGCTCAAGCGGGGTGCCGCGCAGCACCGGGCTGTTGCCGGCGGCCAGCACCACGATCATGGTTTCGCCGATGGCGCGGCTGACGGCGAGCAGGAAGGCGCCGACAATGCCGGGCAGGGCGGCGGGCAGCAGGACGTGGCGGATGGTTTCGGACTGGGTCGCGCCCAGGCCATAGGAGCCATCGCGCATGGCCAGCGGCACCTGGTTGAGAATGTCGTCGCTGAGCGAGGAGATGAAAGGGATGATCATGATGCCCATGACCAGGCCTGCGGTCAGCGCGCTGGTGGCGCTGATATCGAGGCCAACCATGGCGCCGGCACCCTTGAGGAAGGGGCCGACGGTGACCAGGGCAAAGAAGCCGTAGACGATGGTGGGAATGCCGGCGAGGATTTCGATGACCGGCTTGATGACGGCGCGCACCTTGCGCGGGGCATATTGGGACAGGTAGATCGCCGTCATCAGCCCGATCGGCACGGCCACCAGCGAGGCGATGGCGGCAACCCACAGGGTACCGGTGAGCAGCGGCAGCAGGCCATACGAGCCGTAGTCGCCCGCCGTGGTGGAGGAGAATTTGGGGTTCCAGACGGTGCCGAAGAAGAAGTCCACCGGGCTGATGAAGCCGAAGAAGCGGATGGCTTCCGAGAGCAGCGACAGCAGGATGCCCAGGGTGGTCAGGATGGCCACGGCCGAGCAGAGCATCAGCAGGCCGGAAATGACGATCTCGACATTGTTGCGGGCGCGCAGGCGGGGGCTGATGCGGGAGCGGGCATAAAGCAGCGCCAGGATGCCGAGGCCGGCAGCGGCAGCCACGATGGCGAGGAAAGTGATGAACTGGAAGCCGCGCAGCGAGTCGGCGGCGGTCTGCTCGAAAGGCAGGATGTCGCCGGCCACGCCATAGCCGGAGGCCAGAGCGCCAATGCGCTGCAGGGTGGCGTTGAGGCCGGCCTGATCGAGCGATGTCAGAATGTCGGCGGGGATCTGGGCGACGATATAGGCGCGGGTGATGTCAGCGCCGAGCCAGGCCCAGATGCCAAGAATGAGCAAAGCGGGGGCCAGGGTCCAGATCGCCACCAGAGCCGCGTGATATTGCGGGCGGGAATGGACCTTGACGCCCTGCGGCGTGGCGAGGCGGCGGCTGGTCGCCCAGCCTGTCTGATAGGCCAGACCGAGCAGGACAAGCAAAAGGCCGGCAATAATCAGAGAGTTCATGGGCGCTGTCCCGCGGGAAAGGGAGGGCCGCGCCTGGTGGCGCGGCCCGGGTATTGACGCTTACATGCCGGCTTCGAAAGCGGCCATGACTTCGGCAGTCTTGTCGGCTGGCTGCGGGATCAGGCCAGCGGCTTCAAGCGTGCCGCCATTGCCCGAAATGGCTTCCGACAGGAAGAACTGGACATATTCCTCGATGCCGGGGATGACGCCGATGTGCTGGCCCTTGACGTAGAAGAACAGGGGACGCGACACGGGGTATTCACCGGCCGAGACGCTGTCCAGCGATGGCACGACGCCATCGACGGTAGCGACCTTGAGGGTGTCCTTGTTCTGCTCGTAGAAGGACAGACCGAACACGCCGACAGTGTCGGGGTTGGAGGTCAGGCGTGCCAGGGTCTCGGTGTAGTCACCGGCGATCTCGACAACGACGTCCTGACGCAGGGTTTCGCAAGCGTCTTCGGCAGCATCGGCAGGCAGTTCGGCAGCTTCACAACCAGCAGCGACAACCTTCTCCTGGAAGACTTCGCGGGTGCCGTGATTGGAACCGGGAATGGCCAGGGCGATGGCCTGATCGGGGAGCGAGGCGTCGATCTCGGACCAGTTGGTGTAGGGATTGTCGACCATCTTGCCATCGACGGGCACCTGGGCAGCGATCGCCTTGTATACGAAGAGCGGGGTCAGGGCGAAGTCAGCCTTGGTAGCCGACGACGCAAAGACGATGCCGTCGAAGCCGAACTGGATTTCGCGAATGTCGGTGACGCCGGCCGCGGTGCAGGCTTCCTTTTCGCTGTCCTTGATGGCGCGCGAAGCATTGGCAATGTCGATGGTGTTTTCGCCAACGCCTTCACAGAAGGACTTCAGGCCGCCGCCGGTGCCGCCCGAACCCACGACCGGGGTCTTGAACTCAGGGAAAGCCGCGCCGAATTCTTCAGCAACGATCGAGGCGAAGGGCAGCACGGTGGACGAACCAGCGATCTGGATGGTGTCGCGCGACTGGGCGAAAGCGGCTGGGGTGCCGAACGCGACAAGCGCGATAACGGCAGCACTGGCGAATATTGCAGACTTCATGGGGATTTCCTTTTCGGAATTCGTTCAAACCTGGCGAGCCGATCCGAGACATCATCCCCGGCGCCGCCCTTTGACGTGGCAGACCATAGAAGCGGCGTGCGACTGTTTTATTGCAGTCTCGTGACGCGTTTGTGACAGGTTAATGCCTTGAATTTGTTAATTGATCCGGAATGCACACGTGGTCACACGGCAAATATGACATTTGCTTAAGGCCCGGTCGGACCGGGCTCGACGGAGTCCCGCTGGGCGGGACGGACGCTGTGCGTGGAGATTTTTAGCGCGAGTTTGTGACAGTGATGCATCGACGTGGACGGCAGTGAAAACCGGCGCCTGGAACCAGCCACGTCTGGCTGAAACGGCTCAATGCTTCAACTCCTCGGCGTGTCGCGGCTGCAAACCGCAAACAGGGGAGCCCCTTGTGCCGAAAACGCTCTAGCGCAGCAGCGGCCGCACCTCGGCCTGCACCTTGCGCATCAGCGGCAGGAAATTGGCGATCATGTGCGAGGTCGAGGCCCGGGCGGACTGGGCACCGATATTGAGGGCGGCGACTGTCTGGCCCTGGGCATTGAGCAGGGGCACGGCAATGGAACAGAGGCCGAGCTCGAGCTCCTCGTCGATGACGGCAAAGCCCTGGGCGGCGACCACGGCCAGCTCGGTGGTGATCGAGGCGAGGTCGGCCTTGGTCTTTCTGGTATAGGCGATCAGGTCGGAGCGGCTGAGGATGTCGGCGGCCTGGGCCGCGGGCAGGGCTGCCAGCATGATGCGGCCCATGGAGGTGCAATAGGCGGGCATATGCGCACCGGCGCCCAGATTGATCGACATGACGCGGCGATGGGCAGCCCGGGCGATATAGAGGATCTCGGTATTGTCGAGCACGGCTGCCGAGGAAGATTCGTGGATCTGGGCGGACAGGGCGTCGAGAAAGGGCTGGATCAGGCGCGGCAGCGGCGTGGCGGCGAGGTAGGAATGGCCCAGATTGAGGATGCGCGGGGTCAGGCGGAAGAACTTGCCGTCATAGGTGGCGTAGCCGAGATGGGTGAGGGTGAGCAGGCAGCGACGCGCGGTGGCGCGCTCGAGCCCGGTGCGATTGGCGACGTCGGTGATCGAGAGGCCGGCATGTTCCTCATCGAAGCACTCGATGACGGCCAGGCCCTTGACGAGGCCGTTGATGATGTCGCCGTCGCGCATGGCGGGAATTCCTCTTGGGCGCTGAGCGCACAATGCGCGCCGGGCGCACAATAGGGGCCCCACCGGGTGGACGCAATGGCGGCAAGGCGGCTTGCACCGGGTCGGGCGGATCGGCATGGTGCCGGCAAGAGGGCGCCATCGCCCCTGATGAGGAAATCCATGTCTGACGCTATCGAAGCCGCCGCCCGGGCGCTGTTTGACGCCCGCCGCACGGCCCAGCCGATCACCGCAGTGCCCGCCGAATGGGTGCCGCAGACGCTGGCCGATGCCTACAGACTGCAGGATGCCGTGATGCGCCATGAGGGCGTGGCCGGGGGCTGGAAGGTGCTGGCGGGCGCAGAGGGCGAGCCGATGTGCGCGCCGATCCCGGCCTCGCGCTACCACGCCGATGGGACCAGCCTCGACCAGGCGGGGCTGCTGATTTTCCTCACCGAGGTGGAAGTGGGCGTCAAGCTGGGGCGGACGCTGGCAGAAAAGGGCACGCCCTATACGCCCGAAGAGGCGGCTGCGGCGATCGTGTCGCTGCATCCGGCGCTCGAAATGTGCGCCAGCTCGTTCGATGCGGGCGTGGAGGCGTCGCACCTGCTCAAGATGGGCGACCTGCAGAGCAATGCTGCGGTGATCGTGGGTGCCGCCCTGCCGGCGCCGGCCACGCTGGACCTGGCTAACCTCGACATCGCGCTGGCCTATGACGACGCGCCCGTGGCCGGCACGGCGGTGGGCGCCAGCTGGCAGCAGATCGTCGAGGCCATTGCCTGGCTGGCCAATCACGCCATCAGCCGCGGGCTGAGCCTGAACGAAGGCGATGTCATCATTACCGGTGCACGGGTGAAGCATCCGGCGACGGGGCCGATGGAAGTGGAAGCGCGGCTGGCCGGCATGGCGCCGGTAACGCTGACGCTGACATAATAGCGGGCGGGGCCGGGGCCGGAGCACGCGCCCAGGTCTGGCTGCGGACAGGGACGCGGACCGGGAAAGGTGCTGGCCTGGGTCGCGGCCGCCCGGGGTGTGCGTGACCTGTCCATTCTCTTATCGAGGGTATTGCGCTGTCCAACCGGATGTCGCAAAAGCCTCTCGGGGGCCTATAGCTCAATGGTTAGAGCCGACCGCTCATAACGGTCTGGTTCCAGGTTCGAGTCCTGGTGGGCCCACCATATTCTCCGGCTGTTATTGCACCCCGTATCGGCTGACCGTGGGCTAGGCGGCGACGCCGTCGACGATGACGTGGTCGAACTGGCGCGAGCATTTTTCGATGCGGGCGTCGACGCCGTAGACCTGGCGCAGCATAGAAGGGGTAATGACCTCGAGCGGCGCGCCACAGGCCTGCATCCTGCCATCGGCGATGAGCAGCACCTTGTCGGCAAAGCGCAGCGCCTGGTTGAGGTCATGGATGGCGATCAGGACGATCATGCCTTTCTGCCTGGCCTGAGCCTGCATGAAGCTGAGCACTTCGACCTGGCGGTGCAGGTCGAGCGCGCTGGTCGGCTCGTCCATCAACATGACATCGGGTTCGCGAACCAGCGTCTGGGCCACCGATACCAGCTGGCGCTGCCCGCCGCTCAGGGCAGCCAGGTCGCGGAAGGCGATGGGGAGGATGTTGAGGGCGTGCATGATATGGTCGATGAAGCCAAGATCGGCGTCGTCAACGGACCAGGCGCTGCCCTGCTTGCGCGCGAGCAGAATGGATTCATGGACGGTCAGCACCGCATTGGCCGAGGTGTCCTGTGGCATATAGCCGATGGCCTTCTTGCCTTTTCCCGTCTCGGTCAGCCGGATTTCACCGGGCCCCTTCAACAGGCCGGCAATGCGCTTGAACAGGGTCGACTTGCCGGCGGCATTGGGGCCGATGACGGCGACGATTTCGCCAGCCTGCAGCGGCGGCGTGGAGATGCCCGAAACGGTAAGCTTCTTGCCGTAATAGGCCCCGAGATCGTCGAGCTGAAGCGCTACCATGACCGCCTCACATTGGCGAGAATAAGGGAAATGAAGAACGGCACGCCGACCAGCGCGGTGATGATGCCGATGGGGAAGACGACGCCCGGAATGATCGACTTGGAGACGATCGAGGTCACCGAGAGCAACAAGGCGCCGGCCAGCACGGAACCGGGCAGGAAGAAGCGCTGATCCTCGCCCAGGATCATGCGGGCGATATGGGGGCCGACCAGGCCGACAAAGCCGATGGTGCCGACAAAGCTGACCGGCACCGAGGCGAGCAGCGAGATGATCAGCATGGTCTCGAGCCGGACATAGCGGACGTTGACGCCAAAGCTGGCCGCCTTGTCTTCGCCGAGCCGGATGGCGGTGAGTGCCCAGGCATTGCGGGCAAACAGCGGCAGCGCGATCAGCAGCACGGCCAGGGTGATCCAGATCTTGGGCCAGGTCGCCTTGGTGAGGCTCCCCATGGTCCAGAACACCACCTGCGACAGCGCCTGTTCGGAAGCGAGATATTGCACGAAGGCCAGCAGCGCATTGAACGTGAAGACCAGTGCGATGCCGAGCAGCACCACGGTCTGCACCGTGACGCCCCGGGCCTGCGACACGAAATGGATGAACAGCGTGGCGCCGAGCGCCATGATAAAGGCATTGACCGGCACGACCAGCCCGGCAGCGACCGGCAGCAGCGGCACGGTGGTGACGATGCCCAAAGCCGCGCCAAAGCTGGCAGCGGCGGAAATGCCCAGGGTAAAGGGACTGGCCAGGGGATTGGCGAGAATGGTCTGCATCTGCGCGCCGGCAACGGAGAGGGCGGCACCGACCACGACGGCCATGACGGCGACGGGCATGCGGATGTCCCAGACCACGGTGCGGACCTGCGCCGAAACGGCGTCGGGGTTGAACAGCGCCAGGATGACCTGGTCGAGGCCGTAGCGGGCCGGGCCCCAGGCCAGATCAACGGCAAAGGACAGGCAGAGCGCCACGGTCAGGGCGGCCAGAATGAGCAATTTGCGACGGGTGCGGGCGCGGTATTCACCGCGCCCCTCCGCTGCCGCTTCCGTCAGGATGGTGATGTCAGCGGCGGTCATGGCTTACTCGTCAGCCTTGAGCGAAATCCAGGCGCCCGGCTCATAGGCGATGGGCAGGAACCGGTCGTAAAACTCCTTGAACGTGGCGTCGGCATCCACGTCGGCAAACAGCTCGGGGTGGAACCACTTGGCCATTTCCTGGATCGCCACGAATTGGTAGGGGCTGGTGTAGAACTGGTGCCAGATGGCGTGAACGTCGCCATTTTCGACAGCGGTCGAGCCAACAAAGGCGGGTGCATCCACGAGTGCCGCCAGGGCGGCGCGGCTGGCATCGACGTCATCGGCAGCGCCGGGTCCGACGCTGACAAAGCTGGCGGCGTCGGGGGAATTGCGCCAGTCCGAACCCGTCACCACGATGATGTCGGGATTGGACGCGATGACCTGCTCGGCATTGATCGAGCCGGTATAGCCGGGCAGGAAATCGGAGCCCAGATTATGGCCGCCGGCCAGATCGACCATCAGGCCGAAATTGTCCGGACCAAAGGTGCCGCAGCATTCCACCAGACCTGCTGCGCGGTACATGAAGACGTCGGGACGCTCGGGATTGTTGTCGGCGATGACTTTGGCGATCGCGTCCATCTTGCCCTGCCAGAAGTCAGCGACTTCGGCAGCGCGCTCTTCCTTGCCGAACAGCTGGCCCAGAATGTGCAGGCTGGGCACGGTATTGTCGAGGATGTGCTCGCGGAAGTCGACATAGACGATCTTGACGCCAATGCCTGACAGCATCTCTTCGAGCTTGACCTCATCGGCCGCCGTCTTGTTGCCGATGGGTAGGATCAGCACGTCGGGGTTGAGGGTAACCACCGTCTCGGTCTGCAGGGTGCCATCGGTCAGATTGCCGAGGAAGGGCAGATCCTTGGCCTCGGGGAATTTTTCGACATAGGCGTCAAAGGAGACCTGGTCGGTCGTCCACAGATCGTTGCGCCAGCCCACAACATGGGCGAACGGATTTTCCGTCTCGATGGTGGCCAGCGAATAGAGCATGCGGCCTTCACCCAGAATGGCGCGTTCGACGGGTTTGTCGAACGAGACTTCGCGGCCAGCAACATCGGTAACGGTAAAGGCCTGGGCGAAAGCAGGCATGGAGAACGACGCCAGCCCCGCGACAGCCGACAGGAGCACCAGACGCGACATTTTCATTTTGATGTCTCTTGGAAACTTGATAATGGATGTCACCTATAAAAGATGATCCCTGTTATCAAGATTTATCTTTTAGAGTTATTCCAAGGTGTTACGGAGCGATCATGACCGAGTTCGGGGCAAACTATTCCATCCGCGATGAAATTCGCGATTTCTGGTCCGAGCGGGCGGCCACGTTCGATCAGAGCGTCGGACACGAGATTTTCTCGGAAGCGGAGCGGGCGGGCTGGCATGGGCTGATCCGCAAACATCTGGGGGACGGTGACGGTCGCGCTGCGCTGGACCTGGCCAGCGGCACCGGCGTGATCTCACACCTGATGAACGATATGGGCTTCAAGGTCACCGGCGTTGACTGGTCCGAAGCCATGCTGGAACAGGCGCGGGCCAAGGCAACAAAACGGGGTACGGACATCCGCTTCATCATGCGCGATGCCGAGAATACGCAAGAGCCACGCGGCAGCTACGACGTCATCACCAACCGGCACTTGGTGTGGACGCTGGTCGATGCGCCTGCGGCCTTCCGGGAGTGGTTCGAGCTGCTCAAGCCCGGCGGCAAGCTGCTGATCGTCGACGGCAATATGGGCCGCAAGAGCTGGGTGACCCGGCTGCGCCTGGCATTCGGCGGCAAGGCGGGACACGGAAACCTCGCACCCGGCATGTCGGAGCGGCTGCAGCGCATTCGTGAACAGGTGCATTTTTCCGGCGACATGCCGGCGGAGGCCGTGGTGGCGGCGCTCGTGGCCACCGGCTTCGTCCATCCCGTCATTGATCGCCGGCTTGGTGCGATTCACTGGCCGCAGGCCCGCAAGATGGGCTTCTGGAGGGCGCTGGAACGCCTGACCCAGGACCGTTTTGCGATCTGTGTCACCAAGCCCGACAATTCATAGCGGCTTTGCAGATCTCCTTGCGTCATGCGCGTGCGGATCGGCCGGGCATGGCCGGCCGCAGCGGCATTGGTTGATCGGGGTCAATTCCGGGGCGGCGAAAGCGCGCTAGCGTGGCTGCGAACCAATTGTCCCGGTTCACCGCAAGCTGGGGTTTGCCATGCAGCAAAATGCGCCCGATGTCGCCGCCGTGCTCGCGGCAGAAAACCAGCGCAGCGCCCAGCGCCGCCGCGTTACCCTGATTGCGCTGGTCGCCGTGGTGCTGGCCGCGGGGGGCGGCTGGTGGTGGTGGACGGCGGGGGCTGCGACGCGGAGCGCCCAGACCTACCTGACCGAAGCGGCAGCGCCGGCCGATATCAGCGTGATCGTGGTGGCCACCGGCACGCTGGAGCCGACGGGCGAGGCGGATGTCTCGAGCACCCTGGCCGGCACGATTGCGACCGTGCATGTCGATGCCAATGACAAAGTATCAAAAGGGCAGGTGCTGGCGCGGCTGGCCATGGGTGACCTTGATGCCCGGCTGGCCGGGGCGATCGCCATGGTCAGCAGCCAGGAGGCCAATCTGCTGGTGGCCGATACCAACCGGGCCGATGCCGAGGCGGTGCTGACGCGCACGCAGGCGCTGTCGAGCGGGCAATCGGTATCGGTGCGCGAACTGGAACTGGCGGCATCGGCGGCCAAGCGCGCGCAGGCGCAGCACGCGGTGGCCGAGGCGCAGCTGCGCGCGGCCCGCGCGGACCTGCAGGCGGTGCGCAATGATTATGACAAGGCCTGTATCTGCGCGCCGATCGACGGGGTGGTGCTGGAGGCCAATGTCAATCCGGGCCAGGCTATCATCACCAGCGCCGGGCTTGGCCAGGCCCTGTTCGTGCTGGCCGAAGATCTGCATCGCCTCTCGCTGGAGGTCGATATCGACGAGGCCGATATCGGCAGCGTGCAACAGGGCGACACGGCCAGCTTTGCCGTCGAGACCTGGCCGGACCGGGTGTTTGCCGGCACCATTCGCAAGATACTGTTCGCACCCAATATCGTGGATGGCGTGGTCAGCTATCGGGCCGAGCTGGACGTGGACAACGCGGACATGCTGCTGCGTCCGGGGATGACGGCGACGGCCGATATCGTGGTGGACAATCTCGACGACGTGCTGAGCATTCCCAATGCGGCCTTGCGGTTTTCGCCCGAGGTGGCGGCGGGCGGCAGCCTGATGGGGGGGATGATGCCGACCTCGAGCGTGGTCAGCCAGAGCGGGGAACGCAGCGTGTGGCTGCTGCGCGACGGCGCACCGGTCGAGGTCAAGGTCACTGTGGGTCTGACGGACGGGCAGCGCAGCGCCGTCAGTGGCGACGCCATCAAGGCCGGCGACCAGGTGGTTGTCGGCACCGTGGCGCGCTAAGATGGTGACCAAGGCGCCGGTGCTGGTGGAACTGAGGGGCCTGACCAAGACCTATGGCATGGGCGACGGCACGGTGCGGGCGCTGGACGGGCTCGACCTCAGCATCGGTCGCGGCGAGCTCATCGCCATCATGGGGCCGAGCGGATCGGGCAAATCCACGGCAATGAACATTATCGGCTATCTCGACATGCCGACGGACGGACAATACCTGTTCGACGGCGTGCCGGTGCAAGCGGTCAGCCGGGCGCAGCGTACCCTGCTGCGGCGCAGCTTTCTGGGCTTTGTCTTCCAGGGCTACAACCTGCTGTCGCGCAGCACGGCCATCGAAAATGTCGAACTGCCGCTGACCTATCGCGGCGTGGGCCGCGGCGCGCGGCGCGATCTGGCGCAGGCGGCGCTGCGCCGCGTCGGGCTTGAGGGACGCGAGCATCATCTGCCGTCACAACTGTCGGGCGGGCAGCAGCAGCGGGTGGCCATTGCCCGCGCCATCGTCACCAGCCCGATGCTGCTGCTGGCCGACGAGCCGACGGGCAATCTCGATACGGCGACGAGCCGGGACATCATGAACCTGCTGGTCGAGCTCAACCGGGAAGACGGCATCACCATTGCCATGGTGACCCATGAACCGGACATGGCGGCCTATTGCCGGCGCCAGATCCGCATCGTCGATGGCAAGGTGCAGCACGATAGCGGGGAGCCTGGCCATGCTGATTGAATCGATCCGGCTGGCGCTGAGTGCCGTCTGGCGCAATGCGCTGCGCTCGCTGCTCACCATGCTGGGGGTGACGATCGGGGTGGCGGCGGTGATCAGCATGGTAACGCTGGGGCAGGGCACCACGGCCGAAGTCGGCGAGAGCGTCGCCAGCCTGGGCAGCAACCTGCTGATGGTGCGGCCCGGCCAATATAGCCAGACGCCGGGCGGCGGCGGCGTCGGCGTGGCGAGCCTTGAGACCGCCGATGCGGAGGCGATCGCCCGACAGGTGGACCGGGTGCGCGTGGTGGCGCCGACCGACAGCCGGTCGCTGACCGTCATCGCCAACAATATCGACTTCTTCACCACCGTCATCGGCACCGACAACCGCTATCTCGATACGCGCGAATGGGGCGTGGCGAGCGGGCGGGCCTTCGAGGAGGGCGAAGTGCGCGCCGGCTCATCGGTCTGCATCATCGGTGCCGGCGTGGTGGACGAGCTGTTCAACGGGCTCAACCCGCTGGGCGAGCCGATCCGGCTCAAGAAGATGGTGTGCCGGGTGGTGGGCGTGCTTGAAGAAAAGGGCGGCTCGGCCTTTGGCGCCAATGAGGATGACGTGATCATCGTGCCGCTGCGCACGCTGCAGCGCCGCATTTCGGGCAATTCGGGCGTGACGCTGATCTATGTGGCGGCAACGGACGAGGGCGCCATTACCCAGGTCAAGGACGACGTCACCGCGCTGATGCGGGAAAGACGGCACCTGTCGGCCAATGAAGACAATGACTTCATGGTCATGGACATGCGGCAGATCGCCAGCATGCTCGACACCATCATGGGGGTGCTGACGGGGCTCTTGTCGGCGGTGGCCGGGATCAGCCTATTGGTGGGCGGCATCGGCATCATGAACATCATGCTGGCCTCGGTCACCGAGCGGACGCGGGAGATCGGCATCAGGCTGGCCATCGGGGCGCGGGAATCGCAGGTGCTGACGCAGTTCCTGGTGGAAGCCACGGTGCTGTCCGCGCTGGGCGGGATCATCGGCATTGCGCTGGGGCTGGGGGTGTCGGCGATCGGGGCGAGCTATCTCAAGGTGCCCTTCGTGCCCGATCCGCTGGTGGTGCTGCTGGCCTTCGGTTTCTCGGGCCTGGTGGGGGTTGGTTTCGGCTATTTCCCGGCGCGCAATGCAGCCCGGCTCGATCCGATCGAGGCGCTGCGGCGCGAGTGAGCATTGACCCGCCGCCAACCTGGGGCGGCGGCGGGTCAATGCGCCGAGATGCGGCGTCGCGTTCAGATGGCCTTGGAATAGCGGGCGCTGTCCTGCGCGAGATAGGCGTCAAAGGTGGCGGCGACGGTGCGGACGAAGGGCCGACCGGCATCGGTAATCACCAGGGTGCCCGGCTGCAGGGTGGCCAGGCCCTTGGTGTCTTCCATGGCAAAGGTGACCGCCTCGCAGATCACCGGCTCGGCGGCCGCACCGAAGCGCTGGCGCAGTTCGGCAAAGCTCAGGCGGAAATCACACATCAGCCGTTCGATGGCGTGACCGCGCAGCTTGTCGTCCGCGGTGAAGGCCAGGCCACGCGCCACGGTGCCTGTGCCGGCAAGAGCATGGCGTTCGTATTCGCCGGTGGCGACAATGTTCTGCACATAGCCTTGCGGCAGCCGGCCGATGGCGGAGGCGCCCAGGCCGATCAGGGCGTCGTGTTCGTCGACGGTATAGCCCTGGAAGTTGCGCTGCAGCGTGCCGGCCGCAGCGGCGAGCGCCATGGCGTCATGGGGCAAAGCAAAATGGTCAAAGCCGATATTGACGTAGCCGGCGGCGCGCAGCACGTCGGCCGCCGCGGTGGCTTGGGCAAAGCGCTGCTGGCTGTCGGGCAGGACCTTGTCGTCGATCATGCTCTGGTGCTTCTTGATCCAGGGCACGTGGGCATAGCCGAACAGGGCGATGCGCTCGGGCTGCAGCGACACCACCTGGCGGGCGGTGTCGATGGCGCCGGCAACGGTCTGGTGCGGCAGGCCATAGAGCATGTCGATATTGATGGAAGCGACGCCGCGGCTGCGCATGGCCTCGACCACGGTCCGGGTCTGGTCAAAGCTCTGCAGGCGGTTGATCGCGGCCTGGACCTGGGGATCGAAATCCTGCACGCCGATACTGGCGCGCGTCAGGCCGGCGGCGGCCCAGGCGTCGAACTTGGCGGGCTCCATGTCACTGGGGTCAAGCTCGACGCTGAACTCGACCGTGTCGGTGACATTGAAGGAGCGGCGCAGCAGGGCGGTCACCGATGCAATGTCGGCAGCGGCTAGCATGGAGGGGGAACCGCCGCCCCAGTGGATGGCGGTCACCGGGCGTTGCCCGACCAGGGCGCCGATGCGGGAAATTTCGGCGTGGAGCGCCTGCAGGTAGTGGGCGATCGGGGCGTAGCGATTGACCTGCTTGGTGTGGCAACCGCAGAACCAGCACAGCCGGTCGCAAAAGGGCAGGTGCAGATAGAGCGAGATGCGCGCATCGGCCGGCAGTTCGGCCAGCCAGGCTTCATACTGAGCCTGACCGATGCCGGCATGGAAGTGCGGCGCGGTGGGATAGCTGGTGTAGCGGGGCACCGGCGTGGTCAGTTCAGCGACAAGGGCGTTGGGCATCGGGTTCTCCATTGCCCTGACTGATAGCGGTTTGGCGGAGAGGCTTCCTTGACCTTGGTCAATCGCCCGGACGATCACGGCGGGACGGGCCGGCGCGGTCACTGCTGCGCTTTAGGAGCAAAGTCCTGTGGCAACTCCGCCAATGCCGTGCCGTTCGCCGCGGCATTGGCGCGCAGGTGCGTCAATGTTGACGTCAATGCACAAGCTGGGCGGCCAGCTTTGCCGTAAGACGTGGCACGCGGCAGCAGGGAATAGTGGCCGCAGAAAATCCTGATGCCGGAAAGTTTTGCTGCCCCCACCTTTGCGGGCCGCGTTGTCCGAACGGGCGCCAGATTTGTTGTGGTGCCCGCGTGAAATGTGGTTATGTCGGGGCCATGAGGGTGACGATTTGAGCATTGCAATGGATCGACGCGGGCCCCGCCTCGGATTGCACCGTGCTGCCACCACCCTGGTTGTCGCGCTGGTCGCGTTCATCGCCGTCGGATCGGCCTATCTGGTCTGGAAGACCTATAGCGACGCCGAAGCCCGCATCAGCGGCCAGACCGAATCGGGAGCACAGGTGGTGGCGGCCAGCATGGGCTGGGCCATCGAGACGGCCCACCAGGTATTGCGCCGGGTCGACAATTCCCTGGGCGAAGAAGTGATCGCCCCGCCCACCGACGGCGCCAGCGCGCTGATCGATGCCACGGCCAATCTGCCGGGGGATGTGCGGGTCTATGTCGTCAATACCGATGGCGCCACGCTGCTGACGACAGACCCTGAATTCACCCCCATCGATGTGCGCGACCGCGAATATTTCACCGCCGTGGCGGAGGGCGCGCCCTGGCATATCTCGTCCATGCTGATCAGCCGGCTGAATGGCCAGCAGATCTTTACCGTGAGCAAGCGCGTCGAACGCAATGGTGTGTTTGCCGGGGCGGCCATCCTCTCGTTCAATTCGGACCTGATGCAGGCGATCTGGGAGTCGCTCGACATGGATGAGCGCTCAACCGTGGCGCTGATCCGCGACGATGGCCAGCTGGTATCGCGCTACCCCCTGTCGGGCGGACCGGTCGATCTCAGCGACCAGCCGCTGTTCACGCAATATCTGCCTGCGCAGACTTCGGGCACCTATCAGGCGGTGTCGGCAGTGGATGGGGTGGAGCGGGTGGTGGGCTATCGGCGGATCGAGGGCAGCAATCTGATTGCCGTGGCCTCGATCAACCGGGATGCGGCCTATTCCGCCCTGAACCAGTCGATTCTGACCCTGCTGGCCCTGGCCATTCCGGCCGGGATCGGCCTGCTGCTGGCCGGCTATTGGGTGTTTCGCCTGCTGCAGCGGGACCGCCAGCAGCTCGAGATCGAAGCCGAGTTCGAAAGTGTCGCCGAAGCCATGCCCAACCATGTCTGGACGGCCACGCCGGACGGGGTCTTCGACTGGTTCAATTCGGAGGTCTATGGCTTTACCGGCCTTGACCATGCGGCGCTGGCCGGCACTGGCTGGATGCAGGTGGTGCATCCGGATGACCGGGCCGGGGCTGCCAGCAGCTGGCAGGCGGCGCTGCAGACCGGGGAGTCCTATGACGCCGAGCTCCGCCTGCGCGGAGCGGACGGGCGCTATCGCTGGCATCTGGTGCGGGCGGTGCCGACACGCAATGGCAAGGGCGTAGTGCAGCGCTGGATCGGCACCAATACCGATATCGACGCGCAGAAGACCTCGGCCCAGGCGCTGGCGGACAGCGAAGCGCGGTTGCGGCTGGCCATTGTCGCCGGGCAGATGGCGGTGTGGGACCTTGATACGACGACCGGTGTCATCAGCCCCTCGCCGTCACTCAACCGGCTCTATGGCTTTGCTGAAGATGCCATGCCGACCACCGAGGACTATGTCTCGCGCTATGCGCCGGGCGAGCGCGAACGGGTCGAGCAGGTCCTGGCCGAGACCATTGCCCGCGGCGACCGGGAGCTGGAAGTGGAAGTCCGCCATGTCTGGCCCGACGGCACGGAAAAGTGGCTGCTGATCCGGGCGCAGCTTGGGCTGCCGGACGATGCCGGCCGCACGGTGGGCGTGGTGATCGACATCACCGAGCGGCGGTCGGTCGAGGAAGCCCTCAAGCGCAGCGAGCGGCGCTTCCGCCTGTCGCAACAGGCGGCCGGCATTGCCTCGCTGGAGCTCGATATAGCGAGCGGAACGGTGCTGGGATCGGACCGGTTCTGGGAGATCTGGGGGCTGGAGCCGCGCGAGAGCATTCACATCAGTGCGCTCGAAGCCATTGTCGTGCCCGAGCATCAGGATGTGCGCTCGACGGCCGAGACGCGGCAGTCGGGGACGGCGGCGCCGCATGTGGAATACCGCATCAAGCGGCCGGACAATGGCGAGATCCGCTGGCTGGCCCGCCATATCGAGTTCCTGCACGATGCCACGGGCAGGCCGATCAAGATGTATGGCATCATGCAGGACATCACCGACGAGAAGGCGGCCCAGGCGCGCCAGCAGATGCTGACCCATGAGCTCGAGCATCGCATCAAGAACATCCTGGCCATGGTCTCGGCCATTGCGTCACGCACGCTGCGCGATACCGATCTGGTCACGGCGCGCGCCGCCTTTACCGAGCGGCTGCAGGCGCTGGCGACGGCGCATGACATCCTGACCACCACGCAGTGGACCGAGGCGTCGATTGCCGATGTGGTCAACGCAACCATCGTGCCCCTGCCGAGCGAGCAGATCCGGGCCAGCGGTCCCAATGTGATGCTGCAACCCAAGACGGCCTTGTCGCTGGCGCTGGCGATCAACGAACTGGGCACCAATGCGCTCAAATATGGCGCGCTGTCGGTGCCGACCGGCCAGGTCGAGATCGACTGGCGGTTTGAACCGGCGGCAGCAGGCGGATACACGCTGTACTGGCGCTGGGCGGAAAGTGGCGGGCCAGAGGTGATCGCGCCGACCCGGAGCGGCTTTGGCTCCTTTTTGGTGACGCGCGTGCTGGGCGGCGACTTTGGTGGCGTGGCAACACTTGACTATCCGCCCACCGGCGTGGTCTGCGCTTTGACGGCGCCACTGGACAAGAGCCAGGTAACAGGAATGCAGTCATGACGAGCGTATCGGGCGGGGTGGTTCTGGTCGTGGAAGACGAGGCACTGCTGCTGTTTTCCATCGCCGATGATTTGCGCGAGCTGGGGTTCAGCGTGCTGGAAGCCCGCAATGCCGACGAAGCCGTGGCTCGGCTCGAGGCGCATGCCGAAATAGCCGTGGTGTTTACCGATATCGACATGCCCGGCTCGATGGACGGGCTGGGGCTGACGGCCCTGGTCGACCAGCGCTGGCCAGCCCTCAAGGTCGTGGTTACCTCAGGCAAGAAGCTGCCCGATCGCGCCGCGATGCCCGAGGGCGTGCAGTTCCTGTCCAAGCCCTATGCGATCGAACAGGTGGTCCGCGCCATCGGCTGATCCGGCCGGCTCAGTGCTGGAAGACAACCAGTCCGGCGGCAGTGGCCATCATGACGCCGGCAGTCTTGTTGAGACGGCCCAGAGCACGCTCGCTCTTGAACATTTCGCGGGCGGCCGAGGCGAGCCAGGCATAGCCGCAGCCGATGATGAGCAGGACCGTCACCACGATGAAGGTCAGTTCGCCGAAGGCTACGGGGTTCATCTGGTCGAGCGGGATGACGGTGGGCAGGATGGCCAGATAAAACACAATGGTCTTGGGATTGCCCATGGTCAGGGAGAAGCCGGCCAGGAAAGTCTTGAGCCAGGCTTCGTTCCTGGGCTTCATCTGCTCGGCGCCGGGGCGGGCGGTCCAGAACTTGTAGGCGATATAGAGCAGGTAGGCGGCGCCGGCCCAGCGCACGACGACAAAGACCGGGCCGAACCAGGTGGCGACTGCGGCGAGGCCGAAGACGGCAAAGACGAAATAGACCAGATCGCCGGCTAGAATGCCCAGCACCATGGGAAAGGCCCCCTTGAAGCCGCCGCCCAGAGCGCGGGCCACCACCGCCGCCACGCCTGGTCCGGGGACCAGGACGGCAATGGCATAGGCGATGGTGAAGGTCAGGAGGGTAATCGGTTCCATGGCGACGCCTTTGCTGGTCTCAGACATTATCCCGGCACGACGGGCGCGGCAATCGCCGTCAGGGCAGGCGGGCCAGGCGCTCGAGCAGCAGGGCATAGAAGCCGTGGGCATCGACGTGGCGCAGGAAGTTGACGTTCCGCTCGCGGTGGGTGACGTGCCAGTAATCGGCGACGGTCATGCCGATGGTCAGCTCGCTGGCGGTCTCGATCACGACATTGCACTGGCGGCCGGCAAACAGTTCGGGGCGCAGCAGCCAGGCGATGACGGTGGGATCGTGCAGGGGGGCGCCGTCCCAGCCATATTTGACCAGGTCAAAGGTCTCCGAAAAGGTCAGCATGGCATGGGCGGCTGTGGCGCTGTTATTGCCGATGGCCAGCATGGCGCCCAGCCGTTCCGGCGTGGACTGGACCTGGTGGGTGACGTCGAGCGGCAGCATGGTGATGGGCGCGCCGCAGCGCATGACGATGTCGGCGGCCTCGGGATCGACATAGATGTTGAATTCGGCGGCCGGGGTGATGTTGCCGACCTCGAAATAGGCGCCGCCCATCATGACGATCTCGGCAATGCGCGAGGCGATCGCCGGCTGCTTGATCAGCGCCATGGCGATATTGGTCAGCGGCCCCAGGGTGCAGAGGGTAATGGTGCCGGGCTCGGCCGCCATCAGCGTGTCGATGATGTAGTCGACGCCGTGCTGGGGCTGCAGCTGGATCTGCGGGTCGGGCAGATCGGGGCCATCGAGGCCCGTCGCACCATGGACGTGCTCGGCCGTCACCAGGGGGCGACGGATGGGGCGGGCACAGCCGGCATAGACCGGGACATCCGGCCGGCCGGCGAGTTCGACGATCTTGCGGGCATTGGTGGCGTTGTGGTGCAGGCCGACATTGCCGGCCACGGCGACAATGCCCAGAACCTCAAGCTCCTCGGGCGAGGCCAGGGCCAGGAGAATGGCGACGGCGTCGTCCTGACCGGGGTCGGTGTCGATGATGATCTTGCGTGACATGGAGGGCCTTGGAGTCGGAACAGATTGGACAGATTTGCCGGACACTAGCGAGTCGGTTGATCGGGGTCGACAGGGGCAAGGGCGTTCCCCGCGAAATATCGCCAGGCCATTCGCGAGCCGGTCGAGTCAGCCTGGACATGGCGTAGACCCTCCATGCGCAAGCGGCGCTTGACGGACCGGCGCAAGCCATAAAAGCTCCGCCACTGATTTGGTGGGAGCATGTGATGGCCAGCGAGATTGTCGAGCACGGCGTGGCGGCCGCCGCCCATGGCATTGACCTGATCCCCGTGGTCGCCCTGCTGGGCGCGGCGGTGATCGGGGTACCCTTGTTCAAGCGGCTCGGCTTGGGCTCGGTGCTGGGTTACTTGGCGGCTGGATTGCTGCTGGGGCCTTCGGGCATCGGTCTGATCCGAGACCCAGAATCGGTGCTGACAACGGCCGAGCTCGGCGTCGTGATGTTCCTGTTCATCATCGGCCTGGAAATGGAGCCGTCGAGGCTCTGGGCCCTGCGCAAGCAGATCTTTGGCCTGGGCGTGGTGCAGGTGGCGGTCAGCGGCGCGCTGCTGACGGGCGTGGGCGTGCTGCTCGGCTTTGCGCCGATCGTGGCCTTCGTCTTTGGCATGGGGTTCGTGCTGACCTCGACCGCCATCGTCATGCAGATCCTGGGCGAACGGGGTGAACTGACCAGCCCGAGCGGCCAGCGCGTGGTTTCCATCCTGCTGCTCGAAGACCTGGCTATCGTGCCGCTGCTGGCGGTGGTCGCCCTGCTGGCGCCGGCCTCAGGGCCCGAGGTCGGCCTTGTGGGCCGCGTGTTGGCGGTGGCCGTGCCGATCGGGGTGGTGGCCCTGCTGATCGTGGCGGGCCAGCGGATCATGAACCCGCTGTTTGCGCTGCTGGCCTCGTCCAAGCAGCGCGAGGTGATGACGGCGGCGGCGCTGCTGGTGGTGCTCGGGGCGGCGCTGCTGTTCCAGGCGGTGGGTCTGTCGATGGCCATGGGCGCATTCCTGGCCGGCGTGCTGCTGTCGACATCGACCTTCCGGCGCCAGCTGGAGGTCGATGTCGAGCCGTTCCGCGCCATCCTGCTCGGGCTGTTCTTCCTGGCCGTGGGCATGTCGCTCGACCTTGGCACCGTGGGAGGCCAGTGGCAGATCATCGCGATGAGCTTGGTGGCCTATATGGTGGTCAAGGCAGTGGCGATCTATGTGATCGCGCGGTTGCTGAAATCGGACCATGACGAGGCGCTGGAGCGCGCGGTGCTGATGGGGCAGGGCGGCGAATTTGCCTTTGTGCTCTATACCACGGCGGCGACGGCCGGGCTGATCGACGGGCCGACCAATGCGATTTTCACCGCGACGGTGATCCTGTCGATGGTGCTGACGCCGCTGCTGATCGTGGGCATGCGCCTGCTCACGCCCAAGCCGGTGCAGTCGATGGACGGGGTGGAGGAGGTCAATGGGCTGAGCGAGCGGATCCTCGTGATCGGCTTTGGCCGTTTCGGCCAGATTGCCACCCAGACCCTGCTGGGGCAGGGGCACCGGCTCTCCATCATCGATAATGACACCGACATGATCCGGGTGGCCGCGCAGTTCGGCTTCAAGATCTATTATGGCGACGGCACGCGGCTCGATATGCTGCGGGCGGCGGGGGCGGCCAATGTCGATCTCGTGCTGATCTGCGTCAATGACAAGGCAGCGGCGACGCAGATCGCCGAACTGTTCCGTGACGAATTTCCGCTGGTCAAGGTCATGGCGCGCGCCTTTGACCGCGTGCATGCCATCGAACTGGTCAAGGCCGGGGTGGATTTCCAGCTGCGCGAGCTGTTTGAGTCCGCGGTGGTGTTCGGCGCCCAGGCGATCCGGACGCTGGGGGCAACGGAAGACGAGATCGAAGCCGTGGTTGAGGGCGTGCGCGAACGCGACCGAATGCGGTTCAAGGCGCAACTGTTCGACGATGTCAGTGCGATCGATGCGGCGCAGAAACTGCTGCTGAAAAACGCCGTCGAGCAGGCGCGCGAAGGCGGCGTGGATATCGATGCGGACAGCGTGGCCGATGCGGTCAGCAAGATCACGCGACCGACTTAACCAGGCCAGCATGTTCGGTCCCGGGGGGCTTTCGTCCACGGAAATTAAGTGCCACAGTGAGGTGTCTGAGGGGACCTTATCGTCATGAAATCTGGATTGCGACATGCCGCAACAGCCGATCGTCTACGACGCCCCTACGCCCGAACCACGCGCCATATCCGTTGAGGCCATTCAGGCGGAAATCCTCGCCAGACTGATCTATTCGGTGGGCAAGGACCCCATTGTCGCGCGGCCGCATGACTGGCTGGCCGCCACGATCATGGCGGTGCGCGACCGGGTGATGGACCGCTGGATGGAGTCGTCGCGCGAGACGTGGCGGACGTCGCACAAGCGGGTCTACTATCTCAGCCTCGAATTCCTAATCGGTCGCCTAATGCGCGACGCGATGAGCAATGTCGGCTTGATGGAGCCGGTGCGCGAAGCGCTCAAGAACCTCAAGGTTGATCTCGGCGACCTCATCGACCTCGAGCCCGATGCGGCTTTGGGCAATGGTGGCCTCGGCCGGTTGGCGGCGTGTTTCCTTGAATCCATGTCGACGGTGCAGATCCCGGCCTATGGCTATGGCATCCGCTATGTACATGGCCTGTTCCGTCAGGAAATGAGCGAAGGCTGGCAGGTCGAACTGCCCGAAGACTGGCTGGCACATGGCAATCCCTGGGAATTCGAACGGCGCGAAAGCGCCTATGAAGTCGGGTTTGGCGGCCATGTCGAGCCGGTGACAGATGCCGATGGCGAGGTGCGACAGGAATGGCGCCCCAATGACCATCTGCTGGCAGTGGCCTTCGATACGCCCATCGTGGGCTGGCGCGGCGCCCGGGTGAATACGCTGCGGCTGTGGAGCGCGCAGCCGATCGATCCGATCCTGCTCGACAAGTTCAATGCCGGCGACCATATCGGCGCGCTCGAAGAGAGTGCCAAGGCGGAAGCCATTACGCGCGTGCTGTATCCGGCGGACTCGACGGCAGCCGGCCAGGAATTGCGGCTGCGGCAGGAGTTCTTCTTCTCGTCGGCCTCGCTGCAGGACATCGTGCGCCGGCATCTGCAGCAATATGGCGATCTGGGCTCGCTGCCCGACAAGGTCGCCATCCAGCTCAACGACACCCATCCGGCCATCTCGATCTGCGAATTGATGCGCATCCTGATGGATGACAATGGGCTCAAATGGGCGGAAGCCTGGAAGCTGACCAAGGGCACGTTTGGCTATACCAACCACACGCTGCTGCCCGAGGCGCTGGAAAGCTGGCCGGTGGCGCTGCTGGAGCGGCTGCTGCCGCGACATATGCAGATCGTCTACCAGATCAATGCCGAAGTGCTGACCGATGCGCGCGGGCGCGCCAAGTTCACCGACGCGCAGATCGCCAATGTGTCGCTGATCGACGAAAATGGCGGCCGCCGCGTGCGCATGGGCCAGTTGGCCTTTGTGGGGTCGCACTCGATCAATGGCGTGTCGGCGCTGCATACCGAGTTGATGAAGCAGACGGTGTTCGCGGATCTGCACAAGCTCTATCCCGACCGCATCAACAACAAGACCAATGGCATTACGCCGCGGCGCTGGCTGATGCAGTGCAATCCGGGGCTGACCCAGCTGGTGAGCGAGACGATCGGGCCGGAATTCCTCGACGATATCGAACTGCTCAAGGGCCTGGACGCCTATGCCGACAACGCTGCTTTCCAGAGCAAGTTCGCGGCGGTGAAGCTGGAGAACAAGCAGAAGCTGGCCAAACTGATCAAGGATCGGCTGGGGATCAAGGTCTCGCCCGATGCCATGTTCGATGTGCACATCAAGCGCATCCATGAATACAAGCGCCAGTTACTCAATATTATCCAAGCTGTTGCGCTGTATGATGAAATTCGCGCCCATCCGGAACGCGACTGGGTTCCGCGCGTTAAGATCTTTGCAGGCAAGGCGGCACCCAGCTACTGGAACGCCAAGCTCATCATCAAGCTGATCAACGACGTGGCCAAGGTGATCAACAATGATCCGGCGGTGCGCGGCCTGCTCAAGGTGGTGTTCCTGCCGAACTACAATGTGAGCCTTGCCGAGGTCATCGTACCGGCTGCCGATCTGAGCGAACAGATTTCGACTGCCGGCATGGAAGCCTCGGGCACGGGCAATATGAAATTCATGGCCAATGGCGCCATCACCATCGGCACCATGGATGGGGCCAATGTTGAAATGCACAAGGAAGTGGGCGCCGACAATATCGTGATCTTTGGTCTCACCACGGCAGAAGTTGACGCCATGCGGGCCGAGAACGCACCGCCGCGCGAAGCGATCGAGGCCTCGCCGCGGCTGCATGAAGCGCTCGAAGCCATCGCGACGGGCGTGTTCTCGCCGGATGATCCGAACCGCTATCGCGACCTGATCAGCGGTGTCTATGATCATGACTGGTTCATGGTGGCGCGCGATTTCGATGCCTATGCCAAGGCGCAGGCCGAGGTGGACGACATCTGGCAGGACAAGAAACGCTGGACCGCCATGGCGATCCGCAACACGGCGCGGGTGGGGTTCTTCTCGTCCGACCGGACCATACGGCAATATGCCCGCGACATCTGGGGCGTGGCCGTACCGGAAAAGTGACAGTTGCAGCAGGCGGCAACTGGCGCTCAAGACTAGGCCTGCTGAGTATTTTTGATTTTTGACAGGGCAGCCGAATGATCGGTGGGCCTGGTCCGGGGAGCAGCGCGTGACCAAGGAAGACTGGCAAGCCGATATTGGCGAAGTGGAGGCCGTGGTCAGCGGCCGGCACCCCAATCCCTTCGGATTTCTGGGCCTGCAGGAGGTCGCCGGGCAATGGGTGCTGCGCGCTTTCGTGCCGCATGCAGAACTGCTGAGCGCCTTTACCCTGGATGGCAAGCCGCTGGGGCACCTGATCCCGCGCCATGCCGGTGGCTTCTTTGAAGGCAAGGTATCGATCAGCCAGCGCCAGCCGATCCGCTATCGCGCCAAGAATGCCGGCGGTGAATGGGATGTCTATGACGCCTATTCGTTCGGGCCGGTGCTGGGCCCGATGGACGACTATTATATGGGCGAGGGCAGCCATTTGCGGCTGTTCGACAAGCTCGGCGCCCATGAGATGGAATTCGAGGGCATCCATGGCACCCATTTTGCGGTGTGGGCGCCCAATGCGCGGCGCGTCAGCGTGGTGGGGCCGTTCAACGAATGGGATGGCCGGCGCCACCCGATGCGCAACCGCTTCGAAAACGGCATCTGGGAAGTGTTCATCCCGGTGCTGGGTACGGGCACACTCTACAAGTTCGAGATCGTCGGCGCAGATGGCGTGACACAGCCGCTCAAGGCGGACCCGTTTGCGCGGCAGTCGGAAATGCGGCCCAAGACCGCCTCCATGGTGCCCGACCCGACGCCGTTCACCTGGACGGACGAGAAATATATCGAAGAGCGCGCCACGCGCGACTGGCGCCGCACGCCGATGTCGATCTACGAGGTGCATCTGGGCAGCTGGCGCAAGCGCCCCGATGGCGGCTTTCTGAGCTATGACCAGCTGGCCGAGCAGCTGGTGCCCTACGCAGCGGACATGGGCTATACCCATATCGAGCTGATGCCGATCTCCGAGCATCCCTATGATCCGAGCTGGGGCTACCAGCCGACCGGGCTTTACGCTCCGACGGCACGGTTCGGCGATCCGGCCGGGTTTGCGCGCTTCGTCGATGCCGCCCATGAGGCCGGGCTGGGCATTATCCTTGACTGGGTGCCGGCGCATTTTCCGACCGATGCGCATGGACTGGCCCATTTCGACGGCACCGCGCTCTATGAACATGCCGATCCCCGCCAGGGTTTTCACCCCGACTGGAACACGGCGATCTACAATTTCGGCCGCAAGGAAGTCGTCAGTTTCCTCGTCAACAATGCGCTTTACTGGCTGGAAAAGTTCCATATCGACGGCCTGCGCGTGGATGCCGTGGCGTCGATGCTCTATCTCGACTATTCGCGCCAGCAGGGCGAGTGGATCCCCAACAAGCTGGGGGGTAACCAGAACCTTGAAGCGGTCGAGTTCGTGCGAAGGGTCAATACCGAGGCCTATCGGCTGCATCCGGGCACCTTCATGATCGCCGAGGAATCCACCTCCTGGCCGGGCGTCAGCAAGCCGGTCGATACCGGCGGGCTGGGCTTCGGGTTCAAGTGGAACATGGGCTTCATGAACGACACGCTGCGGTTCATGAGCCGCGAGGCGATCCATCGGCGCTACCATCACAACGACATGACCTTCGGCACGGTCTATGCGTTCAGCGAGAATTTCGTGCTGCCGCTCAGCCATGACGAAGTGGTGCACGGCAAGGGCTCGCTGCTGGAGAAGATGCCGGGCGATGACTGGCAGAAGTTCGCCAATCTGCGCGCCTACTACGCCTTCATGTGGGGGCATCCAGGCAAGAAGCTGCTGTTCATGGGGCAGGAGTTCGCGCAGCGCGACGAATGGGCCGATGCCAAATCACTGGACTGGTATCTGCTGGACGCCAGCATGCATGAGGGGGTGCGGCGGCTGGTGGCCGACCTGAACCTGGCCTATCGCGAATTGCCGGCCCTGCATGAGCGCGACTGTGAGCCGGAAGGATTTGAGTGGGTGATCGGGAACGATCACGCCAATTCGGTGTTTGCATGGTTGCGCAAGGCCCCGGGCAGCGATCCGATCCTGGTGGTTTCCAATTTCACGCCCGTGCCCCGCTCGGGGTACAAGATCCCGATGCCAATGGCGGGAAAATGGGTGGAACGGATCAACACGGATGCCGGCTGGTATGCAGGCTCCAATACGGGAAACCAGGGTGCAGTGGAGGCTTATGCCGTGGAAGGCCAGCATTGGCCAGCCGAGGCTGAGCTCTACCTGCCACCCCTGTCGACCCTGTTTCTGAAATTCGAACCAGCGTGAGCTGATTGAGATACGGCCCGGACAACGGGCGCTAGTGGAGGGATAGACGAATGGCAGACTACAGGGCACCATCACCACTGGCTCGCGAGGCCATGGCTTATGTGCTGGCCGGCGGCCGCGGCACGCGGTTGATGGAATTGACTGACCGGCGCGCCAAGCCGGCGGTGTATTTCGGCGGCAAATCGCGCATCATCGATTTCGCGCTCAGCAACGCCATCAATTCGGGCATTCGCCGCATTTCGGTGGCCACGCAGTACCAGGCGCACAGCCTGATCCGGCACATGTCGCGCGGCTGGAACTTCCTGCGGCCCGAGCGCAACGAGAGCTTCGACGTGCTGCCGGCGAGCCAGCGAGTGCGCGAGGACATGTGGTATGCCGGCACGGCCGACGCCGTCTACCAGAACATGGACATCATCGAGGATTCGGGCGCGCGCTACATCGTCATCCTGGCGGGCGACCACATCTACAAGATGGACTACGAAATCATGCTGCGCCAGCATGTGGATACCGGGGCCGATGTGACCATCGGGTGCCTGGAAGTCCCGCGCATGGAAGCCGTCGGCTTCGGCGTGATGCATGTGGACGGGCGCGACCGGGTGGTCGAGTTCGTGGAAAAGCCCAAGGATCCGCCGGGCATTCCCGACAAGCCAGACATGGCGCTGGCCTCGATGGGCATCTATGTGTTCGAGACGCGCTTCCTGATGGAGCAGCTGCGGCGCGATGCGGCGACAGAAGGCTCCAACCGCGATTTCGGCAAGGACATCATTCCCTATATCGTCAAGAACGGCACGGCCTGGGCGCACCGCTTCCCGCGCTCCTGCGTCCGCTCGAGCAATGAGGAAGTCAGCTACTGGCGCGACGTCGGCACTATCGATGCCTATTGGAAGGCATCGATCGACCTCACTGACATCAAGCCGCAGCTCGATCTCTATGACCGCGACTGGCCAATCTGGACCTATGCCGAGATCACGCCGCCGGCAAAGTTCGTGCATGATTTCGACGGACGGCGCGGCTCGGCAGTGAACTCGCTGGTATCGGGCGACTGCATCGTGTCGGGTGGTCATCTCAACCGCACCCTGCTGTCGACAGGATCGCGCGTGCATTCCTATTCGGTGCTTGAGGAAGCGGTGGTGCTGCCGCATTGCGATATCGGCCGGAATGTGCGGCTCAAGAAGGTCGTGGTTGACCGCGGGGTCAATATTCCCGAGGGGCTGGTGGTGGGCGAAGATCCAGAATTTGACGCCAAGTGGTTCCGCCGCAGCGACGAGGGCGTGACGCTGATTACCCAGACAATGGTCAACAAATATCTGGCGGGACGATGATCGAAATTCTCTCGGTTGCTTCCGAGGTCTATCCGCTGATCAAGACCGGGGGGCTCGCCGATGTGGCGGGCGCCCTGCCGGCGACGCTGCATACCCATGGCGTGACCATGCGGACGCTGGTGCCGGGCTATCCATCGGTGATGGCCAAGCTGGGCGGCGGGCGGGTCGTCAAGGAACTGGACGACCTGTTCGGGGTATCGGCCAAGCTGATCGCAGCCCGGGTCGAAGGGCTGGATGTCATCGTCATCGATGCGCCGGCGCTGTACGACCGGCCGGGCAATCCCTATGTCAGCCCGGATGGCTGGGACTGGCCGGACAACTGGAAGCGCTTTGCCGCCCTGGGCTGGGTGGCGGCGGAACTGGCCATGGGCCTGGTGGAGGGTTACAACCCGCAGGTGCTGCACTGCCATGACTGGCAGGCGGGGCTCGCGCCCGCCTATATCAAGTTCGGCCCGCGGCCGGACATCAAGACGGTGATGACGATCCACAACATCGCCTTCAAGGGATTTTTCAGCGCCGATATCTTCGGCCAGCTGCGCCTGCCGCCGCAGGCCTTCCAGGTCGGCGGCGTCGAATATTATGGCGGGGTGTCGTTTCTCAAATCCGGCATGGAATGCGCCGATTTCGTCACCACGGTCAGCCCCAATTACGCCGACGAAATCCGCACGCCCGAATTCGGCATGGGCCTGGAAGGCCTGCTGAATGGACGGGCCGACACGGTTGTCGGCATTCTCAACGGCATCGACACGACGGCTTGGGACCCGACCACCGACCCTGATCTGGCGCAGAAATTCTCGGCCAATACGCTCAACCTGCGCCAGGCCAACAAGCTGGCGCTGGTAGAAAAATTCGGCCTTGATGGCGATGACGGTCCGCTGTTCTGCGTTGTCAGCCGGCTGACCGACCAGAAGGGTATGGACCTGCTGCTGCAGGTGGTGGACGGCCTGGTCGATCTGGGCGGGCGGCTGGTGGTGCTGGGTTCGGGCGAGTCCTATCTCGAAGACGGCTTCCGGCGGCAGAGCGCGCTGCATCCGGGCAAAGTTGCCATTGCCAATGGCTATAATGAAGCGCTCAGCCACCTGATGCAGGGTGGCGCTGACGCCATCGTCATCCCCTCGCGGTTCGAGCCCTGCGGGCTGACCCAGCTTTATGCGCTGCGCTATGGCTGCGTGCCGGTGGTCAGCCGGATCGGCGGGCTGGCCGACACGGTCATCAATGCCAATCCTGCAGCCATGGCGGCCGAGGTGGCGACGGGCGTGGTGTTTGAATCCAATAGCTCCCAGGCGCTCTATGACGCCATCCGCAAGACGGTGGCGCTCTATCATGACAGCAAGGCGTGGAAGCGCCTGCAGCGGCGCGGCATGAAGTCGGACGTTTCCTGGGATGCCAGCGCGGCGCGCTATGCAGACCTCTATGCCAGCATTACCGGACTCAAGAGCGATGATGATCCAGACCGTTAAGACGACACCCTTCAGCGACCAGAAGCCCGGTACATCCGGCCTGCGCAAGCGGGTGACGGTCTATCAGCAGCCAAACTATGTCGAAAATTACCTGCAGGCCATCTTTGACAGCCTCGAGGGGTTTGAAGGGCAGACGCTGGTGATCGGCGGCGACGGACGCTTCTACAATGACGTGGCCATCCAGACGGCCATCCGCATGGCGGCGGCCAATGGCTTCGGCAAGGTGATGGTGGGCCAGAACGGGTTGCTGTCGACGCCGGCGGCCAGCCATGTGATCCGCCACTACCAGGCCTTTGGCGGCCTGGTGCTGTCAGCCAGCCACAATCCGGGTGGGCCGGATGGCGATTTCGGCATCAAGTACAATATCGGCAATGGCGGGCCGGCGCCGGAGAAGATCACCGACGCCGTCTATGATCGCAGCAAGGTCATCGACAGCTACAAGACCGTGGATGCGCCCGACATCGACCTGGGTGCGATCGGCACGCAGTCCGTGGGCGACATGGTGGTCGAGGTCATCGACCCGGTGACCGACTATACAGCGCTGATGCAGACGCTGTTCGATTTCGGCGCCATCAAGGCGCTGTTTGCGGGCGGCTTCACCATGACGTTCGATGCGATGAACGCCATTACCGGGCCTTATGCGCACAAGATCTTCGAGGACATTCTGGGGGCGCCCAAGGGCACGGTGGTCAACGGCACGCCGTCGCCGACCTTCAACAACGGCCATCCCGATCCGAACCTGGTCTATTGCAAGGACATGTTCGACCTGCTGATGACGCCTGAGGGCCCCGATTTCGGGGCTGCCTCGGATGGCGATGGCGACCGCAACCTGATCATCGGCAAGAACCGCTTCGTGACGCCCTCGGATTCGCTGGCGCTGCTGGCGGCCAATGCGCATCTGGCGCCCGGCTATCGCGACGGCATTGCCGGCATTGCGCGCTCGATGCCGACCAGCGCCGCAGCCGACCGCGTGGCGGAAAAGCTCGGCATCGAGATGCATGAGACGCCGACGGGCTGGAAGTTCTTTGGTAATCTGCTCGATGCGGGCCGGGTGACCATTTGTGGCGAGGAAAGCGCGGGCACGGGCTCGGACCATGTGCGCGAAAAGGATGGCCTCTGGGCCGTGCTGCTCTGGCTCAACATTGTCGCCGTGCGCAAGCAGAGCGTCGACGAGATCGTGCGGGCGCACTGGGCAACCTATGGCCGCAATTACTATACGCGGCATGACTATGAAGAGGTCGATGCCGCCATTGCCGGCCAGCTGATGGACGATGTTCGCGCCAAGCTGCCAGGGCTTGTCGGGCAGAATTTCGGCGAGGACCTGCAGGTCGCCTATGCCGACGATTTCAAATATCACGACCCCGTCGACGGTTCGACAAGCGCCAAGCAGGGCATTCGCATCGGCTTTACCGATGGTTCGCGAATAGTGCTGCGGCTTTCTGGAACCGGGACGGTCGGCGCCACGTTGCGGGTCTATCTCGAACGCTATGAGGCAGCCGATGGACGACACGATCTCGACACCCAGTACGCCCTTGAACCCCTCGTCGGACTCGCCGAACAGCTTGCCGGGATCAAGCAGCGCACCGGCCGCCGAGAACCCAGCGTCATCACCTGAAATCGGATTCAACATGAAACCCACGCTTGTCCCCAATGGGGGCAGTATCGCCCAGCTCGGTGCCACACTCACCGAGCAGGGCGTCAATTTTGCCGTCTATTCGGAAACGGCCACCAATATCTGGGTCTCGATCTTCGACGAGCAGGACCACGAAACCGACCGCTTCGAGCTGGACGTGCACCAGGACCATATCCGTGCGGGTCTGGTCGCGGGGCTCGGCGCCGGCACGCGCTATGGCCTGCGCGCCGACGGGGAATACAATCCCGACCAGGGACTGTTCTTTGACCCGATGAAGCTGCTGGTCGACCCCTATGCCAAGCGGCTGGACCGCGTCTTCGTGCGCTCGCCACGACTACGGCTGGATCGCAGCGAAGCGGTCGATACCGCGCCGCTGATCCCCAAGGCGATCGTGGGCGATATGGGCAATGAGAACATCCTGCCGCGCAAGAAGGCGCCGGGCATGTTCTACGAGATGAATGTTCGTGGCTATACGATGCGCCACCCCAGCGTGCAGGGGCCGCTGCGCGGCACCATCGCGGCGCTGACGACACAGCGCGTCATCGATCACCTCAAATATATCGGGGTCGACACGCTGCAACTGATGCCGACGGCTGCCTGGATCGATGAGGGCCATCTGCCCGTGCTCGGCCTCACCAATGCCTGGGGCTACAATCCGGTGGCCTATTCGGCCATCGACCCGCGGCTGGCGCCGCGCGGCCCGCAGGAATTGCGGAACATGACCGATCTCTACCGCAAGAACGGCATCTCGGTGATCCTGGACGTGGTCTATAACCATACCGGGGAAAGCGATGCCCAAGGGCCGATGCTCAGCCTGATGGGGCTTGATGCCAAGACCTATTACCGTTTCGTGGAAGTGGACGGCAAGCAGCACCTGGTCAACGATACCGGCACAGGCAATACGCTGCGCTGCGACCATCCGGCGACGCAGCGCCTGGTGATCGACAGCCTGCGCTACTGGGTCGAAGAAATGGGCGTCTCCGGCTTCCGTTTCGACCTGGCGACCGTGCTGGCACGCGATCCGGGGTTCAACCCCGAGGCGGAGATGCTGCAAAAGATCAAGGCCGACCCCGTACTGAGCCAGTGCATCCTCGTGGCAGAGCCCTGGGATCCAGGTCCGGGCGGCTATGCGCTGGGCCAGTTCGGCAAGGAATTCAAGGAACACAACGACACCTATCGCGACGAAATTCGCGAGTTCTGGCGCGGCGAGGACGGCAAGCTGGGCGCGCTGGCCGGCAAGGTGGCGGGTTCGGCCGAGATATTTGACTCCGCGGGGCGCAAGCCCAGCCATGGCGTCAACATGCTGGCCGTGCATGACGGGTTCACCCTGCGTGACCTCGTCAGCTATATCGACAAGCACAACGACGCCAATGGCGAAGAAAACCGCGACGGCCACAGCCACAATGCCTCGTGGAATTGCGGCGTTGAAGGCGAGACCGAGGACGAGACGATCATTGCCGCGCGCAAGCGCGACGTGCGGGCCATGCTGGCAACGCTGTTCGTGTCGCGCGGCGTGCCGCTGCTGCAGCAGGGCGACGAGATGTATCGCACCCAGCAGGGCAACAATAATGCCTATGCCCAGGACAACGAAATCACCTGGCTGGACTGGGAACATGGCGATGGCGACCTGGTGGATTTCGTCGCCGCGATGAGCACGTTCCGCAAGGAACACCCGGCGCTGACGCATGACCATTTCCTCACCGGCCAAGAGAAGAATGGCGTGCGGGACGTGGTCTGGCTGCATCCCGACGGGCGCGAGATGAACGAGGGCGACTGGAGCGATTCCAGCGGCTCCGTGCTCGGCATGCTGCTGCGCAACAAGGATGACGAGGTTCTGGTCTGGTTCAACCGGCGCGCCGAGCCGGTGGTTGCCCATCTGCCGGAAGGCGCGTGGGTCGTTGGCGTCGAATCCGACAATACCGCGGCAGTGGCGATTGCCGAGGGCACAGCAACGCTGACGCCCCGGTCCGTCGTTGCCCTGGTGCGACCGACGGACAGTGAATGATCGTCGCCCAGCTCAGCGACATTCACGCTGACGGATCTGCAGCGCGGCTGCAGCGGTTGGACCAGGTTCTCGCCTGGCTCAGGCCGCTGCGGCCGGACGCCATCATCGTCAGCGGCGATCTGGCGGAGTTCGAACACGCTGACAGCTACGCCGCCATAGGCGACCGCCTCGACAGTACCGGCGCGCCCTATTACGTGGTGCCGGGCAATGTCGATGACCATCACGCGATGGGACGGGTGTTCGGCCCACAGATGGGCTGGAGCGACAGGCGCCCGCTGAACTGCGTCGGCGCGGTTGGCGCCGAGCTGCGGGTGATCGGGCTGGACGTTACCGTGGCGGGCGCCCATCACGGCGATGCGGCGCCGGTGCTCGACTGGCTGGCGACGACGCTGGAGGCGGACGGGCCGCCGGCGCTGATCTTTCAGCACCAGCATCCTTTCCTGTGCGGCATTGACGAGAAAGACCGCAATATCTGCCGCAATGGCGACAGGTTGGCGCAGGTGATCAAGGCCGCCCGCAACCCGGTGCTGGGATTGACCTGCGGCCATGTGCACCGGCCGATGTTCACCCGCTTTGCCGAGCGTGCCGCGACGATGGCGCCATCCGTCACCCGCGCCAACCGGCTGCGGCTGGATGGGCGCGAGCCCGCGATCAGCGATCCGCCGGGCCTATTGGTGCATCACCTGAAGGATGGGCGACTGGTCAGCCATGTGGTGATGGTCGGCAGCTGAACGCCGCCGAAGCCGTCCGGCTGGCTGGCTATTCAGCCGCCTTGCCATTCGAGCATAGCTCTCATGGCCTTCTCAGCTAAAATCCCGCCACTGACAGGATTTTGCCTTTCAGGCCGCTTCCAAGTCAACCAGACCGCCGGCCCGCTCGATGAAGGCGATGATCTGATCGAGGCTTTCGTGCCGCAGCAGGTCGGTGAAGACATAGGGGCGGCCCTCGCGGACCTTGATGGTGTCGCTTTCCATGACCTCAAGGCTGGCCCCGACATAGGGCGCCAGGTCGGTATGGGTGATGATCAGCAGATCGGAGCGGGCGATGGCCGGCCCGCCCTTGCGGGGGATCTTTTCGCCCTGGGCCACCGAGATGACGTAGAGGGTGATGTCCGCCAGGTCGGGCGAGAAAGTCGCCGCCAGATTGTCGCCGCCGCTTTCGATCAGGATGATGTCGAGATCGGGAAACTTGCGGTTGAGATCGTCGATGGCCGCCAGGTTGAGCGAGGCATCCTCGCGGATGGCGGTATGCGGACAGCCGCCGGTTTCGACGCCGACAATGCGATCTTCGGAAATGGCCTGGGCGCGCGCCAGGATCAGCGCATCCTCGCGGGTATAGATGTCATTGGTGACCACGGCCATGGAGTAGCGGTCCCGCATGGCCTTGAGCAGGTTTTCGCACAAGGTGGTCTTGCCCGAGCCGACGGGGCCGCCGATGCCGATGCGAAGAGGTCCGTTTGGGCTTCTGGTGACGTTCATAGCAGCCTCAGGATCACGAGTAGGAGGAAGCCTGCGCCGAGCAGCAGGCAGAGCGGCGAATAGACCCGGCGGTCATTGAGCCGGAAATTGGGTTCGGGGGTTTTCTGCGCCCACCAGGATGTATAGCCGATGATGCCGCGCCCGAGGAACAGGGCGGCCAGGGGGATGCCGAGCAGGGTCAGCGCGACGCCGCCGCTGTCATGGTCGGCGAGGGCAAGCGCCAGCACCCCGGCCAGCAGCTTCCCCAGAGCGATCGCCAGAGAGATCCGCTTGCGCGGCATGTGCTGGATATCGCGGGTGCCGACCACGGTCTGGGCCAGCAGCTTTTCAGTGCGGATGGGCCAGGTCTGGCCGATCGACCAGATCAGGTGGGCCACGGACACCGCCAGCAGCAGGACAAACATCAGGGAGGCCAGCGGGATGCTCATGAGCGAAAAATCCTTGTCGTCAGCGTTTCATGGGCCATCTGGGCAATATCAGCGGCATAGGCAACCGCGCCAATATCGTCCAGTGCGGCATGCTGGCACAGATCGGCCATGGCGGCGATGTCACCTTCCAGCGCCGCCATGATCGCCAGGCCATCGGACTGACCGATCGGCACCAGGCGCACCGCGACCGAGACCTGGCTGTGCACGGTGGCGGTCAGGTAGGAGAGCAGCGTCGACTCCAGGTCGATGGCGTGGCCGGCGGCAATGGCGCCCACGGCGATGGGGTAGGGGCAGGGCTGCGGCAGATGCGCCAGGACCGGGGTGGGCCAGGCCTTGAGAGCCGTGGCGAACGCGGCGCCGGTGATGGTGGTTTCCTCGTGCCGTTCGCGGGCCGGGGTGAGCGCCAGGCAGAGATCGGCCAGCTCCCGCAGCGCGTGGGGATCGAAGCAGGCGCGATGGGCATGGGCGAGCAGGATGGCATCGGTGCGCAGGCTGCCATGGGTGAGCACGCTGCCGACCCATTGCCCGGTCGTGTCACGATCATGCACGGTGCCACTGAGAATCGCGGATTCCAGGCCTGCGGACCATGCGAAGGCGCCCACCGGGAATGCGGGGGACAGCCAGGTCAGCAGTTTCTGCAGGTCGGCAGGCGCGGTCATCGGGCGAGCAAAGCGTGGCCGGTATCGCCATGGCTGTGATAGGCGCCATGCTCGGCGAAAAACGGTTCGGTGACGTCGGCCACGGCGGCGCCCAGGCCTTCGAGCATGGTCTTTAGCACATGGTCGCGCTTGATGAGGATGCGGCCTTCCTCAAGCTGGGCGGAGGTGTGGCGATTGCCGATATGCCAGGCGAGGCGAACCAGATGGGCGGTGGAGCTGGCGTGGATGGCGTATAGCAGTTCGGGTGCCGCAACGATGGCGATGACTCGGCCATTGTCCAGCTCGAGGGCGCCATCGTGATCGAGGGTCACCGTGCTGGGAAAATCCACCATGACTTCGGTGCCGCCCGCGCAGGTCAGCAGCTTGCGGCGCAGGCGCCGTTCATCATGGGCCAGGGTGATGGTATCGAGCGGTGCGCCCCGGCCATGATGGGCGGGCAGGTGCGAGATGGCGCGGAGCATGTGCAATTCCTTGGGGCGAGCCCGGTGGTCAAAGGCTTCCCAACCTTGCACCTATTCTAGCTGCTCCAGCGCCCGGAATGAAGAGGCCGCGTCGCCCTAAATCAGCCCGCCGGCTCAAGGAATGTTGTTGATTTCCGAGCAGGTCAGGACGGGCTCGGCATCCGCGTCAAGGGTCGCGTCGAGCAGACTTGCCTCCACCCCCTTGGTGGTCCAGATCCATTTGCCGGCGGCATAGCGGACACCCGAGCCCGAGAGGACGGCGGCAAAGACCAGCGGTTGTGTTTCATCGGCCAGCGGCACTATGGCCAGGAAGTTGGGGGCCGCATTGATATAGGTGACCACGACTGGGGTTTCCGTGCCGCAATCGTAGCGCATGACGCGCTGATCGAAATCGCCGGACTGGGTGGTGATCGTCAGCTGCAGCGCGGTTTCGGCGGCTGTTGATGCGCCGGTCAGTGCGAGAGCGGAAAGGACGGTAGCAACAAGCAGTCTGGCTGGCATGGGTGAACTCCGTTTGGCTTGGGGCGATAAGAGCACAGGCAGGCGGCGGAATTGCGGAGGCCGGGGCGGACAGCATCAGCCGCCTGCGCCGGGAGGTCAAAGCTGGCTTGGGCCCTTGTCGGATCGGCCAATCGCGGCCGATGGATCAGACCAGATAGACGAGCAGAATAGCGCCGAGGACGGCCACGGCATCTTCGAGCAGGGCGGCGGGCAGATCGCGACCAAAGGCCTTGGCCAGCCTGCTGCGCAGTTCGGCGCCGGCCAGGGTGCCGATGACCGCGCCGATGGCACCCAGGATGGCACCGATGATCCAGTCGCCGGTGAGCAGACCACCAGCCAGGGCGCCGACCACGATACGGGTGCCGAACTGAATCGCCACCTTGCGGCTGGGCGTGTTGGGCAACTGGTCCGTCACCAGTTCGGCGATGGCCAGCAGGGCCAGGACGACGAGGGTAATGATATGGCCGACAAAGCTGAGAGGGCTGGCACTCAAATCAATCCAGCCGAGCCAGGCGGCCAGGGAAATGGCTGCCAGCGGCGTCATGGCCCGCAGGCCCGCAACGACGCCGATCAGTAGTGCAAAGACATAAAGCATGATGTTTGCCCCTATAGAGGCGGTCTGGTGACCGCGCGACAATAGTGGCGCGTCCGGCAGATGTCGGCAAGATGGATCAATTGCGCGTCAGCAGGTAAAGCGCGCCGGGAATGGGCTGATCGCGCTCCTGGCGGATGGGGCGGCTCTGCGTGACATCGAGGGTGAAACCGAACTGATCTGCCAGGCGCGCAATATAGGCTGCGGGATGCGCAAAGCGGCCGCTCGAGCGCAGGACCGGCGCGTCGCCGGCAGTGGTTTCCACCGAGAAAACGAGCAGACCCTGCGGCACCAGAAGGGTCGCCGTTGCTGCAAATATCGCTTCGAGAGGGCCGAGATAGACAAAGACATCGGCGGCGGTGACCAGATCATAGGGGCCGACCAAAGCGGGGTCGTTGGCTATGCTGTCGAGCAGGTCGCCGGTGCGTAGATGTCGATAGAGGCCGCGTTCATGGGCCTTACGGGTCATGCGGGGGGCGATGTCGATGCCGTGGATAGTGGCCACCAGGTCGCTGAGCGCCGCGCCGACCAGGCCGGTGCCGCAGCCCAGATCGAGCAGGCTGGCAAAGGGGGCGCGCTCGGCCAGCAGGGCGCGGATGGCCTGGGGGATGCGGTAGTTGAGGTCGCCGGTCAGATGCGCGTCGAAATCGTCGGCATAGGTATCGAAAAGGTCTGCCACGTAGCCGGTGGCCTGCACATCGGCCGGTCCGGACAGGGAGGCCAGCATGTGGGCGGCGTAGCGGTCATAGGGCACGATGGCCAGAGCCCGGGCAAAGCTGATCTTTGCCGCGTTCTGGTCGCCCAGATCGAGTTGCGCCTTGCCCAAGCCGCGCCAGGCGGCGCTGTCCTTGGGGCGCAGGGCCAGCGCGGCCGTGAAGGCCGCGACGGCCTCGTCCGGGCGGCCGCCGGCCAGCAGGGCTTCGCCGCGCGCCGTCGGGTTTTCTGCTGAATCAGGCTGCGACATGGCAGGTCCTCGCGGCGACCGGTGATGGAGCGGCCGCCGTGCTGGGCGCCTGACTAGAACAGGAAATAGCGCTGCGCCATGGGCAGTTCGGTGGCCGGTTCGCAGGTCAGCAATTCGCCATTGGCGCGCACTTCGTAGGTTTCGGGATCGACCTCGATTTCGGGGGTCTCGGCATTGTGGACCATGGCGGCCTTGCCGATGCCGCTGCGGGTATTGGTCACCGGCAGCATGTGCTTGGCGACGCCCAGCTTGTCGCGCAGGCCGTCATCATAGGCGGCCTGGGAGACGAAGGTGACCGAGGAAGAGGTCAGCAGCTTGCCGAAGCTGGCGAACATGGGCCGGTAATGCATGGGCTGCGGCGTGGGGATCGAGGCATTGGGATCGCCCATGGGGGCGGCGGTGATGGAGCCGCCGAGCAGGATCATCTCCGGCTTGACGCCGAAAAAGGCCGGGTGCCAGAGCACCAGATCGGCGCGTTTGCCGACGGCGATGGAGCCGATGTGCTGGCTCATGCCATGGGCGATGGCGGGGTTGATGGTATATTTGGCGATGTAGCGCTTGACGCGGAAATTGTCGTTGTCGCCGGTTTCCTGCGCAAGGCGGCCGCGCTGGCGCTTCATCTTGTCGGCGGTCTGCCAGGTGCGGATCAGTACCTCGCCGACGCGGCCCATGGCCTGGCTGTCCGAGGAGATGATGGAGAGCGCGCCCATGTCGTGCAGGATGTCCTCGGCGGCAATGGTCTCCTTGCGGATGCGGCTTTCGGCAAAGGCCACGTCCTCAGGGATGGACTGATCGAGGTGATGGCAGACCATGAGCATGTCGAGATGCTCGGCAATTGTGTTGACCGTGTAGGGGCGCGTGGGATTGGTCGATGACGGGATGACATTGGGCAGGCTCGCTACCCGCAGGATGTCGGGGGCGTGGCCGCCGCCGGCGCCTTCGGTGTGGAAGGCGTGGATGGTGCGGCCCTTGAAGGCGGCAATGGTATCCTCGACAAAGCCACTCTCGTTGAGCGTGTCGGTATGGATCATCACCTGCACGTCATAGTCATCGGCCACCGAGAGGCAGTTGTCGATGGCGGCCGGGGTGGTGCCCCAATCCTCATGCAGCTTGAGGCAGGAGGCACCGGCCAGCACCATTTCAACCAGCGGGGCGGGCAGGGAGGCATTGCCCTTGCCGGCCAAAGCCAGGTTCATCGGGAAGCCGTCAAAGCTTTCGATCATGCGCTGGATATGCCAGGCGCCGGTGCAGGTGGTGGCCAGCGTGCCATGCGCCGGGCCCGAGCCGCCGCCCAGCATGGTGGTGACGCCGCTCATCAGCGCTTCCTCGATCTGCTGGGGAGCGATGAAGTGGATATGGGCATCCATGCCGCCGGCAGTCAGGATGCGGCCCTCGCCGGCAATGGCCTCGGTTGAAGGGCCGATGATGATATTGACGCCGGGCTGGGTGTCGGGATTGCCCGCCTTGCCGATGGCGGCAATCCGGCCGTCCTTGAGGCCGACATCGGCCTTGTAGATACCGGTGGAGTCCACGATCAGCGCGTTGGTGATCACCGTATCGACGGCGCCTTCGGCCCGGGTACGCTGGCTCTGGCCCATGCCGTCCCGGATCACCTTGCCGCCGCCGAACTTGACCTCTTCGCCATAGGTGGTGAAGTCCTGCTCCACCTCGATGAACAGCTCGGTATCGGCCAGGCGCACCTTGTCGCCTGTGGTCGGGCCATACATGTCGGCATAGGTGGCGCGCGAGATACGAGCAGGCATGGTGTCCTCGTTCAGGTTCAGCCGAAGGTTGGCTTGGCGTGGGTGCGATAGTTCTTGAGCGCCGCCTCAATGACGGCATCGAGCAAAGCAGCGCCGGCCAGGGTGACGTCCTGGCGAGCATTGACGGCGGCCAGCGACAAAGCGAGGGCCTGCAGGGTATAGGCAGTGCGGCCGTTCTCGGCCTTGAGCGCGGTATTGCCCTCGGTGTCAATCTGGCTGAGCAGGGCGATGGTGTCGGCGTCGGTCAGTGTCGACTTGAAGCCGGCCCAGCTCTGGGAATCGCGCGTGCTGCACAGACGATCAGCGCTGCCGCCGAGGCTGTACATGGCCTCGCCATCGGCCATGCCGGTTGAATGCAGGTCGGCGACGACGGCGGTCAATTCAGCAAGAAGTCTGGTTTCGGCTTGGGTGTTCATGGTCAGCTCCGAGATAAGGTCGCGCGCCCTTTTATGGATAGTTGGGGCACAGGCCCAGCGTTAATCCAGAGCGCCCATGATCTGCTGGCGGAAGCCATAGACGGCGCGGTCGCCTGCAAAGGGGATCAGCCGCACCTCACGGGCCTGGCCGGGCTCAAAGCGCACGGCCGTGCCCGCGGCGATGTCGAGCCGCATGCCGCGGGCGCGGTCGCGGTCAAAGACGAGGCCGGAATTGGCCTCGAAGAAATGATAGTGCGAGCCGATCTGGATCGGGCGATCGCCAGAATTGGCCACCTCGATGGTGATCTGGGACGCGCCGACATTGAGCTCGATATGGCCGGGAAGGGTGATGATTTCGCCTGGGATCATGGTGTGCTCACGCAGCGTTGGCCGGGCCGCAGCCGGCGGGCTTGAAGATGCGGATGATGGATGGCGGATTGTTGGCCAGCTTGCCGGCCGGGCGGATGGGGCGGGGGACAAAGCCGCCACCGCAATTGGGGCAGATGCCGGCCAGCCGGTGTTCGACGCAGTCCGCACAGAAGGTGCATTCGAAACTGCAGATCATGGCATCGGTTGCCGACGGGGGCAGGTCCTTGTCGCAGCATTCGCAGGAGGGGCGCAGTTCGAGCATGGCGACCTAGCGGATCGGCTGGTGGACGGTGACGAGCTTGGTGCCGTCGGGGAAGGTGGCCTCGACCTGCACGTCGTGGATCATTTCGGCAATGCCATCCATGACCTGGGCGCGGGTGATAACGTGGGCACCAGCTTCCATCAGCTCGGCCACCGGGCGACCTTCGCGGGCGCCCTCGACAACGAAATCGCTGATCAGGGCGATGGCTTCGGGATGGTTGAGCCTGACGCCGCGCTCCAGGCGCTTGCGGGCCACGATGGCGGCCATGGCAATCAGGAGTTTGTCTTTTTCACGCGGGGTCAGGTTCATGGCGGGTCCTATAGATGCCAGAGGCGCGGCAGCGAGCCGGCGCCGGAAAGCTCAGCCAGAATTGGAACGATCAGGCGGCGCATTGCAAGGCCTGTTTGCGCCAGGACGCGGACGACAAGGCGTTCGCCATTGGCGCTGGCGGCAATCCGGCCTTCTTCGGGCAGTGTAGCGCGCAGGTGAACAAGGCGGGCGGCGCAGGCGTCGGCATTGGGGGCGATGTGGAGCACCGTGGCAAAGGCGCGCTTGCCGGCCAGCAGGGGCAGCCCTTTGCGTTCGGCTTCGGTGCCGTCGAGACGGGTTGCCTCTGCATGGATCAGGCGTCCGTTGCGGCGCACCCGCCAGTTGTCGCGCAGCCGGGCATCAAGCGCGACTTCGCCCATGGCGTCGCGGCCGAGCAGGATGGCTTCGATGGCGGTGAGGCTGGCGCCGTCGGCCAGATCGATGTCGATGCGGCGATCAAGCTGGCTGGCGGCAAACAGGATGGTTTCCTGCGGCAACCAGTCGAGGTGGGCATTGGCGCCAACTTCAAGACGGGTATGGACGCTGGCTGGACCTCCGAGCGAGCGATAGATGCGTTCGCAGGCCTGGGTGGTCAGCACGGCCCTGCCGTCGGCGGCAATCTGCGCCGTCCAGTCCATGCGATCGCCGCCGGTCAGCCCGCCGGCGGTATTGATCAGGACCGCCTCAAGGGCGCTGGAATGGGTGTGCGGCAGGCGAATCTTGGCGCAACCGTCCTGATAGAGCCGATCCAGCCGGGTGACGCCGTCGCTCTGCTTGGTGCTGATGCGCCCCGCGCCGCGGGCGCGCTGCATGGTCGGCAAAAAAACGTGATCAATGTCAGTAGGCACGTTGGCAACCTTATTCACCGTCAAGCATTTCTATTGTGAGCAAACGCTCTATGACCACAAAAAAACAAAGGCTTAGAAAAATGCGTTTCACTAATATTGTATCCGCTGCCGCTCTTGCTGTCGCTCTTGGTTTTTCCGGCGCCGCATACGCACAGACTATGGTCGGTGGCGTCAGCGTTACTGAGATTGATCTCCCCCGCGTTCAGGCCATGTGCGACCAGATGGTTGGCGAGACGACCACTGCTGGCGCAGAGACCGACTCCACGATGACGCCTGCTGCACCAGCGGCCGACGCGACCGATTCTGACTCCAAGGTCATCGATGACATCACCCTGAGCGATTGCGTCGAAGCCGGCCTGCTGCCTGAAGACACCGTAATCCCAGCTGAAGAAGCTGCTACAACCATGTAGTGCCGATACCTTCGGGTATTATGCGCCCGGCCTCGGCCGGGCGTTTTCTGTTTCTAGACCATCAAATGGCGGCGGACCTCGGGACGATCCAGATCGCTGGCCGGGCCCGCATGCTGGATTTCGCCGCGGTCCATGACGTAGATATCGTCAGCGATTTCCCGGCAGAAGTCGAGGAATTGCTCGACCAGCAAAATCGTCATCCCCTTTTCATCGCGCAGAAATTGCAGCGCCCGGCCAATGTCCTTGATGATGGAGGGCTGGATGCCTTCGGTGGGTTCGTCGAGCACGAGCACCTTGGGCCGTGTCACCAGTGCCCGGCCGATGGCCAATTGCTGCTGCTGCCCCCCCGACAGATCGCCGCCGCGCCGCCCCAGCATGGATTTGAGGACGGGGAAGAGCTCGAAAATATAGGGCGGAATGGACCGATCAGCGCGCTTGAGGCCGGCATAGCCGGTTTCCAGGTTCTCCTTGACCGTGAGCAGCGGGAAGATCTCCCGGCCCTGCGGCACATAGCCGATACCCATGCGGGCGCGCTTGTAGGGCGGCGCCTTGCGCAGCGCGGTGTCACCGAAACGGATGTCTCCCGCCGAAATATTGTGCACGCCGGTAATGGCCCGCAATGTCGACGACTTGCCGACGCCGTTGCGCCCCAGCACGGCGGTGATGCGTCCTGGCCGACATTCGAGCGACACCGACTTGAGCGCCTGCGCGGCGCCATAGTGCAAATCGATGGCATTGATCGACAGGGCGGTCATGGGAATCCGATCTCTTTGAGGAAGGTGTCCATCTGGCTGGTCAGGTCGTCATCATGACCCAGCCAGATATGGCCACCCGAGGGGAAGAGGACGAGCCTGGCGCCTTTGACGGTCGCGGCAATGTAGCGCGCAGCCAAAGCCGTGCCGAAACGGTCGTCCTCGACTGAAATGGCGAGTACCGGGGCGGTGATGCGCTCCAGAGCGGAAGGGGCCGGATGACCGGCAAGACGGGCATCGTTGGCCATGCCGTCGACGCGGCGGCTGACCGGGAGCAGTGACCACAGGATAGCACTGGCGCGCGCGACTTCAGCGGGCGACGCGGTCTGCAAGAGAGCAGGATCGGTGGCGAGCAGGGTGCCGGTCAGCAGGTCGGGCACGGTGCGGATGGCCGCCCAGAACAGGAAGTCTGAGCGGAACAGCTGCATGGCCGCCTCGACGCCCGCTGGCGCATTATCGGCGGTGACCGCATCCCGGCTGGGCACATAGGTGGCCGGCACGATGGGCAGAAGCGCGGCGCAGCGGTCAGGGTGGCGGATGGCAAATTCGATGGCCGAGAGCGCCCCGGCGGAGCCGCCGGCAATGGCGACCCTGTCGATACGCAAATGATCGAGCAGGTCGACGAAGGCATCGGCCTGATTGGCGCTGGAGGGGTCGGCGGGAAGATTGGAGCGGAGATAGCCAAAGCGCGACGGGGCGATGACGCGATAGCCGCGCTCTACCAGGCCATGGGCGAACATCAGGCCCTGGTCGAAGCCGCCGCCGGTGCCATGCACCATGAGGACGGGAGCGCCCGCGCCGCGCTCGGCATATTCCAGCGCCCCGAAGCGACCTTGGACAAGACTGGAAAGGTTGGGGTCGATAGCGGCATTGGCCGCTTGCATGGAATGGGCAAAGCTGGTTGCCGCCATAGTGCCGCCAATGGCGGCGCCGCCTGCCACCACGCCCATTGCCAGAAGTGTCCGCCGTGTCACCATCTGCCATTTCTCCCGGGTGAGGCCGGCGGACGAAAACTGCGCCCCCGATCGAGGAGAATGGTAGTCGTTGATCTGGCAGCGGGCGTTGATTTCCATCAATTCAGCGCCCCAGATAGCGTTCGATAACGACGGGGTTGGCGCTGACCTGATCGAGGGTTCCTTCCGCCAGGACCGAGCCTTCGGCCAGGCAGGTGACGCGAGAGCCCAGCTCGCGGACAAAGCTCATATCGTGCTCGACGACGACCACGGAGCGGGTTTTGGCGATGTCGCGCAGCAGCTTGGCGGTCTCGACGGTTTCGGCGTCGGTCATGCCGGCCACCGGCTCGTCGACCAGCAGCAGTTTTGGATCCTGAGCAAGTAGCATGCCGATTTCCAGCCACTGCTTCTGGCCGTGGCTGAGGTCGGCAGCCAGTTCATCCTTGCGGGCGAGCAGGCGCACCGTTTCGAGGATTTCGGTGATGCGGGCGATATCGGGGCCGTCGGCGACGTAGAACAGGGCCGAGAAGACGCCGCGCGGCTTTTTCAGCGCGAGCTCGATATTATCCCAGACCGTCTGGCTCTCGAACACGGTGGGCTTCTGGAACTTGCGGCCAATGCCCAGATTGGCGATGGCAGCCTCGTCCAGCCTGGTCAGGTCGGTTCGGCCGTCAAACAGCACCTGGCCGTCGTCAGGGCGGGTCTTGCCGGTGATGATGTCCATCATGGTGGTCTTGCCCGCGCCATTGGGGCCGATAATGGCCAGCATTTCAGCGGGATGGACGATGATGGAGAGGTTGTTGATGGCCTTGAAGCCATCAAAGGCCACCGAGACACCATCCAGATAGAGCATTGTGCCAAGCTTGTTGGAGTCGGTCATGGCTTACTCCGCCGGCTTGGGTTGGGGATCGGCGCGGGCTTCCACCTGCTGCGGTGTCGGCGCGCCGCGATCGTGCTGCTCGCGTTTGGTCGTAGCGGCGCGATATTGGCCGATGAGGCCGACAATGCCCTTGGGCAGGAACAGCGTGGTGACGACGAACAGCGCGCCCAGGGCGAAGAGCCAGTATTCAGGGAAGGCGCCGGTAAAGTAGGACTTGCCGACATTGACCAGAATGCCGCCGATGATGGGGCCGATAATGGTGCCGCGGCCGCCGACTGCCGTCCAGATCACCACCTCGATGGAATTGGCCGGGTCGAATTCGGAGGGGTTGATGATGCCGACCTGCGGCACATAGAGGGCCCCGGCAATGCCGGCGATGATGGCCGAGACGACAAAGGCAAAGAGCTTCACATATTCGACGCGGTAACCGAGAAAGCGGGTGCGGCTTTCGGCGTCGCGCACCGCCACCATGACCTTGCCCAGCTTGGAATTGACGATCATCGAGCAGGCCAGCACGGCCAAGGCCAGCGCAATGGCCGAGGCGGCAAAGAGAGCGGCGCGGGTGGAGCCCGCCTGCACGGGCTGGCCGAGAATGTCCTTGAAATCGGTGAGGCCGTTATTGCCGCCAAAGCCCATGTCATTGCGGAAAAAGGCCAGCAGCAGGGCGTAGGTCATGGCCTGGGTGATGATGGAGAGATAGACGCCGGTGACGCGGCTGCGAAAGGCAAGGAAGCCGAAGACGAAGGCCAGCAGGCCCGGCACGACCACGACCATCAGCATGGCGAACCAGAAATTGTCCATGCCCATCCAGTACCAGGGCAGTTCCTTCCAGTTCAGGAACACCATGAAATCGGGCAGGATGGGATTGGCATAGACACCCCGGGTGCCGATCTGGCGCATCAGATACATGCCCATGGCATAGCCGCCGATGGCAAAGAAGGCGCCGTGGCCCAGCGAGAGAATGCCGCAATAGCCCCAGACCAGGTCGAGCGCGAGCGCCAGCATGGCGAAGGTGAGATATTTGCCGAACAGGGGCACGGCATAGTTGGGCAGGCGCAGGGGATGGCCGTCGGGCAGCAGCAGGTTGGACATTGGCACGAGAATGGCGACAGCCAACAGGATGGCGACGATCCAGATCGCCTTGCGATCGAGGGCGCGGAAGAGGGCCTGGGTAATCATGCTTCGATCGAGCGTCCCTTGAGCGCGAAGAGGCCGCGGGGACGGCGCTGGATGAACAGGATGATGAGGACAAGAATGATGATCTTGCCCAGTACCGCGCCGGCATAAGGCTCGATGAACTTGTTGGCGATGCCCAGGGTGAGGGCGCCCACCAGCGTGCCCCAGAGATTGCCGACGCCGCCGAAGACCACGACCATGAAGCTGTCGATGATGTAGCCTTGGCCCAGATTGGGCGAGACATTGCCGATCTGGCTGAGGGCCACGCCGGCGAGGCCCGCAATGCCGGAGCCGAGGCCAAAGGTCAGGGCATCGACCAGAGGCGTACGGATGCCCATGGCCGAGGCCATGCGGCGGTTCTGCGTGACAGCGCGCATGTGCAGGCCGATGGCGGTATATTTGAGCACCAGCAGCAGGGCCACGAAGACCAGCATGGCGAAGATGACGATGTAGAAGCGGTTCCAGGTGATGGCCAGGCCGCCGAGCTCGAAGGAGCCCGACATCCAGGTTGGGTTGCCGACCTCGCGGATATTGGCGCTGAAGATGCGCTGCACGGCCTGCTGGATGATCAGCGAGATGCCCCAGGTGGCCAGGAGGGTTTCGAGTGGCCGGCCATAGAGGAAGCGGATGATGCCGCGTTCGATGGCGATGCCGATCAGGCCGGTGACAAGGAAGGCCAAAGGCAGGGCGATGGCCAGCGACCAGTCGAACAGGCCAGGGAAATTCTGGCGGATGATCTCCTGCACCACGAAGGTGGTGTAGGCGCCCAGCATGACCATTTCGCCATGGGCCATGTTGATCACGCCCATCACCCCGAAGGTGATGGCCAGACCGATGGCGGCCAGCAGCAGGACCGAGCCGAGCGAGATGCCGAACCAGATGTTCTGCGCCACATCCCAGACGGCGCGGTCGCGGGCGAGTCCATCTATGGCGGTCTGGATCAGCGGCTTGACCGTGTCGGGCGCGGTATTGAGGGCAGTGGTCAGCGTATTGAGCGCGTCGCGGCCGCCAATGGCCTGAACTACCGGAATGGCGGCCTGCCAGTCCTCGATGGCGGCGTCGGGCGTCTTGAGAATGATGGCGGCACGAGCCTGCTGCATGACGCGCTGGATATTGGCGTCGGTTTCGGCTGATATGGCGCTGTCGAGCAGTTCGAGCTGGGCCGGATCGGCGTCGCGCAGGATGGACTGGGCGGCAAACAGGCGAATGCCGGGGTCTTCGCTCAGCAGCGTCATCTGGCCGATGGCGGTGCGCAGCACGCGGCGCAGGCCGTTATTGACCTTGACCTTGTCGAGACCGTCTTCTGTCAGGCCGGGCAGTTCAGCCCCGGTCACGGGATCGGAGATCGTGCCCTTGCCCCCCGAGGCAGCGGTAAAGACCACCTTGCCGGTGGCCTCATCGACATAGAGTTCGCCTTCGAGCAGGATTTCGAGCACGGGCACGACACGAGGGTCGCCGGTGGCGGCGAGCACGCCGATGGCAGCTTCACGGTCCTTGAAATTGCCGGGGGCGAGGGCGTCGACCAACGGGCTGAGTTCCGCATCGGCGATCTGGGCCTGGGCAGGAGCGGCAAAGCCGAGCGTGAGGGCAAGGAGGAGCGCGATGGTCCGGAGCAGGGTGATTGCGTTCATCATTGGCCTCATGCGTCTGTCAGTGGAAAGACGAGGGCGGCAGAAGCCGTCCTCGTCGCGATTTCTGGGTGAAGCGAATTACATCGCCGTGCCGCCACACATCTTGGTTTCGGTATTGTAGTTGCCGCAGGAGATCGGGGCCGTCCAATCGGCTTCGATCATCTTGGATTCGGGCAGGAAGTCGGACCAGGCATCGCCGGGGACGAGTTCGGATTCCGAGACGACTTCGAACTGGCCATCGGCCTGGATCTCACCGATCAGCACCGGCTTGGTGATGTGGTGGTTGGGCAGCATGGTGGCGATGCCACCGGTCAGGTTCGGGGTCTCGAGGCCGATGATGGCGTCGAGCACGGCGTCGGTATCGGTGGTGCCGGCCTTTTCGACGGCCTGAACCCAGAGGTTGAAGCCGATGACAGTGGCTTCCATCGGGTCATTGGTCACCTTCTCAGCGTCGCCCATGAAGGTCTGCCAGGATTCGATGAAGGCAGCGTTTTCCGGCACATCGACGGACTGGAAGTAGTTCCAGGCAGCCAGGTGACCGACCAGGGGGGTGGTGTCGAAGCCGGCGAGTTCTTCTTCACCGACCGAGAAGGCGACGACCGGGATGTCCTCGGCCTTGATGCCCTGGTTGGCGAGTTCCTTGTAGAACGGCACGTTGGCATCGCCATTGATGGTGGAGACCACGGCGGTCTTCTTGCCGGTCGAGCCAAAGGTCTTGATGTCGGAGACAATGGTCTGCCAATCGGAATGACCGAAGGGCGTGTAGTTGATCATGATGTCTTCTTTGGCGACGCCCTTGTCCATGAGGTACTGCTCAAGGATCTTGTTGGTCGTCTGCGGATAGACATAGTCGGTGCCGGCCAGAACCCAGCGCTCGACGCCTTCGTTTTCCATCAGGTAGTCGACGGCGGGGATGGCCTGCTGGTTGGGAGCGGCGCCGGTGTAGAACACGTTGCGCTGGCTTTCTTCGCCCTCGTACTGGACGGGGTAGAAGAGGATGGAATTGAGTTCCTCGAAGACCGGCAGAACCGACTTGCGCGAGGAGGAGGTCCAGCAGCCGAAGACCGCGGCGACGCCGTTGACTTCGATCAGTTCACGGGCCTTTTCGGCAAAGAGCGGCCAGTCGGAAGCGGGGTCGACCACGACAGCCTCAAGCTGCTTGCCCAGGAGGCCGCCCTTCTTGTTCTGCTCGTCGATCAGGAACAGCATGGTGTCCTTGAGCGTGGTTTCGGAAATCGCCATCGTGCCCGACAGCGAATGCAGGACGCCGACCTTGATGGTCTCATCCTGGGCAAAGGCCGGAACCATGGCCGTCATGGAAAGGCTGCCGGCCATGGCCGCAGCAAGCAAAGCGCTCTTCGCGCCGAAATTGTTCATGTGATCGTCCCTCATGCAAAATGTGCCCCAAGCCACCAAGGGAGGCGCTTGTTGGGGGGACTGTGGGATGGATTGTTAACCGGGCCCTATACGTCGATTGACGTACCTGCCCGTCTGGCAGAGTCGCGCAGTGATCGCCGGGGCTGCAAAAACCTAGTGTTTGCAAGGAAAGAGCGTGCTAACACTGGCTTGACGATTATTTGTGCGGCCGACGAAATTGATTAACAACTAGACGGTTCATGGCGCGACAACGCATCATTCCCATCCGCCGCGAGTATAATCGCTGGGTCGCCAACCAGACCCTGGAAGATTATGCGCTACGCTTTACCGCCAAGTCGGCGCGGCGTTTTTCCAACGACCGCATTTCGCAGACGGCCATCGGGGCGATCTCTTTCCTGGCGCTGGAAGCCATCGGCGGCGCCATCACCCTGAGCTATGGCACCACAAATGCCATCATTGCCATCGTCGTGGCCTCCATTGCCATCCTGGTGATCGGCCTGCCCATTGCGCGTTACGCGACCAAGCACGGCGTCGATGTCGACCTGCTGACGCGGGGCGCGAGCTTTGGCTATATCGGCTCGACCATCACGTCGCTGATCTATGCTAGCTTCACCTTCATCCTGTTCGCCATCGAGGCCTCGATCATGTCGAGTGCGCTGCAGCTGGCGTTCGGCATTCCGCTGTGGATGGGCTACATCATCAGCGCGGTGGTGGTGATCCCGCTGGTGACGCATGGCGTGCAGATGATCAGCCGATTCCAGCTGATTACCCAGCCGATCTGGATCGTGCTCAATATCCTGCCCTTCATCTTCATTGCATTTCTCGACTGGGACAAGTTCGAGCTGTGGCGCGGCTTTGCCGGACTGGGGCTGCCGGAGGCGCCAGCCGGCAGCATGGCGCCGTTCGAACTGGCCAAGTTCGGCGCGGCCTCGGCGGTAATCCTGGCGCTGATGACCCAGATCGGCGAGCAGGTCGACTTCCTCCGCTTCCTGCCGGCCGAAGGCGCCAGCAAGTGGCGTCACAAGGTGGCGATCTTCCTGGCCGGTGCCGGCTGGGTGGTGGTGGGCGCGCCCAAGCTATTGGCGGGCTCGTTCCTGGCCTATCTCGCCCTCTCGGTGGGGGTAGCGCCCGAGCATGCGGCCGAACCCGGATACATGTATGCGGTGGCCTTTGGCTACATGATCCCCAATGAATTCCTGGCGCTGATGCTGATGGCCGTGTTCGTGGTGATCAGCCAGCTCAAGATCAATGTGATGAATGCCTATGCCGGCTCGCTGGCCTGGTCGAATTTCTTCTCGCGCCTGACGCATAGCCATCCCGGTCGCGTGGTGTGGCTGCTGTTCAATGTGGCGATTGCGCTGCTGCTGATGGAGTTGGGCATCTACCGGCTGCTCGAGGAGACTCTGGGGATTTTCTCGATCATCGCCATGGCCTGGCTGTGCTCGATCTCGGCAGACCTGTTCATCAACAAGCCACTGGGCCTGGCGCCGCCGGGCATCGAATTCAAGCGGGCGCATCTCTACGACATCAATCCGGTCGGCGTGGGCTCGATGCTGCTGGCCACGGTGATTGCGCTGGCCGCCCATTTCGGGGTGTTCGGCGCGATGGCGGCGGCCCTGTCGTCCTATGTGGCGCTGGTGGTGGCATTCATTGCCTCCCCGACGATCGCCTGGGCGACCAAGGGGCGGTATTATCTCGCGCGCAAGCCGCGCAAGCAGTGGCAGACACTGAACTCGGTGACCTGCTCGATCTGCGAGCATCCGTTCGAGCCCGAGGACATGGCCTGGTGCCCGGCCTATGCGGCGCCGATCTGTTCGCTGTGCTGTTCGCTCGATGCGCGCTGCCACGACATGTGCAAGCCACACGCGCATATCAGGGCCCAGACCCATGCGGTCGCCGCCAGCATCCTGCCCGAATGGGCCATTGCCAAGCTGCAGACAAGGCTCGGGCGCTATGGCATTGCCATGGCGATCGCGGTGACCATGCTGGGGGCGGCGCTGTGGCTGATCTACTATTTTGCCGCCGGTTCAGCGCCGCATACGGCCGATGTGGTGGGGGGCACGCTGGCGGTGGTGTTCTTCGTGTTTGCCGTCACCGCCGGGATCATCACCTGGTTCCTGGTGCTGGCGCATGACAGCCGGCTGGTCGCCGAAGAGGAAAGTTCGCGGCAGAACACGCTGCTGCTCAAGGAAATCAATGCGCATTCGCGCACCGATGCGGCGTTGCAGCGGGCCAAGGAAAAGGCCGAGGCCGCCAATCTGGCCAAGAGCCGCTATGTGGTGGGGCTGAGCCATGAGCTGCGCACGCCGCTCAATGCGGTGATGGGCTATGCGCAGGTACTGGAGCGCGATGCCGGCCTGCCGGAAAACCGGCGCGGCTCAGTGCAGATCATCAGGCGCAGTGCCGAACACCTGTCGGGGCTGATCGACGGGTTGCTCGACATTTCCAAGATCGAGGCAGGGCGGCTGCAGGTCTATTCCAACGAGATCAATATCCAGGATTTTCTGGACCAGATCGTCGACATGTTCCGCCTGCAGGCCAAGGCCAAGGGCCTCGAATTCCGGCACCGGCGGGCGCCGGCGCTGCCGCTCTATGTGCGCACGGACGAAAAGCGGCTGCGACAGATCCTGGTCAACCTGCTGTCGAATGCCATCAAATTCACCAGCGCCGGCCATGTCAGCTTTACGGTGGAATATCGCAACCAGGTGGCCAGCTTTGTCGTCGAGGACAGCGGCAGCGGCATTGGGCCAAGCGATATCGAGCATGTGTTCGAGCCCTTCGTGCGTGGCGAGGCGGAGCGCAACCGCTTCGTGCCCGGGCTGGGGCTGGGCCTGACGATCACCAAGCTGCTGACCGAAACGCTGGGCGGGGAGATCACGCTGACCAGCACGCTGGGGGTGGGGACGCGTTTCCAGGCGCGGCTGATGCTGAGCAAGGTGGAACGGGCGCAGGCGATCAGCGCCGATATCCGGCGGGTGGTCGGCTATTTGGGGCCGGCCCGCACCATCATGGTGGTGGACGACAATGAGGATCATCGCGACCTGATGCGCGAGATGCTGGCGCCACTGGGCTTTGCCGTGTTTGCCGCCAAGGACGGGCCGGCCTGCCTGCAGGGGCTGGAACTCGAGCAGCCGGACCTCTATTTCCTCGACATTCGCATGCCCGGCATGAGCGGCTGGGACTTGCTGGAGGCGCTGCGGACCCGTGGCGTCACGGCGCCCGTCATCATGCTCTCGGCCAATATCGGGGACGGCGCCGCGCCGACCGGCGCCGATACCGGCCATACCGACACGTTGGCCAAGCCGTTCGAGCTCAACCAGTTGCTGGACAAGCTGGCGACCCATCTCAAGCTGGAATGGGACTATGCCGCCCCGGCCTTGGCCCAGCAGCCGGCCAAACCGCCCAAACTGCGATCACCGGGGGGCGAACATTTGCGCGAGCTGGTCAGCCTGGGCCAGATCGGGCATGTGCGCGGGATCGAAGCCAAGCTGGTGGAACTGGCGGGCGTCGATGCCAACCGGCCGCTGGTGGAGGCACTGCGCCAGCATGTTGCCGCCTTCGACTTCGAGGGCTATGCCGAACTCATTGAGCGGGTGGGTCATGAGCCGGATTGAAAAAGACCAGGACATCGTACTGCTGGTCGATGACTCGCCGGAGTCATTGGGCTTTCTGACCTCGGCACTCGAGGATGCCGGGGTGACCGTGCTGGTGGCGCGCAGCGGCGAGGCGGCGCTCAACATTGCCCTGCGCGTGGCGCCGGACGTGGTGCTGATGGACGCCGTGATGCCGGGGCTGGATGGCTTTGAGACCTGCCGGCGGCTCAAGGCCATGGCAACCCTGACCCATGTGCCGGTGATCTTCATGACCGGGCTGACCGAGACCGAGCATATCGTGCATGCGCTCGAAAGCGGCGGCGTGGATTATCTGTCCAAGCCGATCAATGTGGATGAGCTGCGCGCCCGGATCCGGGTGCATCTGGCCAATGCCAGGCGGGCGCAGAGCGCGCGCATCGCCCTCGACGCGGCCGGGCGCCATCTGGTGGCGTTTGGCAGCAATGGCGTGGTGCTGTGGTCGACGCCGCAGAGCACAAGGCTGCTCGAGCAGTCGGGTGTGGATATCCAGGGTTCGGGCGAGATGGCCGGTCGTTTCCTGAGCTGGCGCGTGCAGCGGGGTGATGATCTGGCGCCGGGCAGCGGCTTCGAGCTGCGGCTGCCGGGGGCGCCGGAGCTGCAATATGCCTTTCTGGGCGTGGTGGGGGGCGACGAATATCTGTTCCGGCTGGCCCGTGCCCAGGCGGAGGGGCAGGAGGAGGTGCTGCGGCAGCATTTCGGGCTTACCCTGCGCGAAAGCGATGTGCTGCTGTGGATCGCCCGCGGCAAGTCCAACCGCGATATCGGGGAAATTCTGGGCCTCAGCCCGCGGACCGTGAACAAGCATCTTGAGCAGGTCTATACCAAGCTGGGTGTCGAGAACCGCGCTTCGGCAGCGATCAAGGCGATCCAGGCCCTGCAGGCGCTGTTCGAGCTGTAGCGCCGCGCGACGGGCTACGCATGTCGATCACAGATTGATTGCGCTGGAACCCTTGCCAGCACCACCCGTTGTTCGAGCAACCCCGCGGCAATAGATGGCCGGGGAGACGGTTTTGGCTCCGAACGTTGTGGAGCCATCCGGTCGGCGGATGCTGCAAAGGCTGACGCTCCTTTGTGGCGTTCCCGGTTGGGCGCGAAGCTTCGGCTTCGCGCCCTTTTTCGTTTTTGCCGACAAGATGTGAATCCAAGGCTATTTTTCAGGCGTTATGGCTTAATTTTATGCATTGTACAAAATTGTCTCATTTGTAGGCGAATTCTATTGCGCGTCGTTCGCGGGTAGGCTTGTCTTGCTGCATATTCATCCGGGGACATTCGATATGCGCATGCACAGGCTCATCACTACTTCCGTCCTTGTCGCTCTGGCCGGGCTGTCCACCCTGCCGGCCATGGCGCAGACGGCTGTCAAGTTCACGCTGGACTGGAAATATGAGGGTCCAGCGGCCGGCTTTCTGCTGGCGCTGGACAAGGGATATTTCAAGGCGGAAGGGCTCGACGTCACCATCGACAGCGGCAATGGCTCGGTCGAGGCCATTCCGCGCGTCGCCACCGGTGCCTATCAAATGGGCTTTGGCGACATCAATTCAGTGATCAAATATCTCGACGAGGATCCCAGCCAGCCGGTCAAGGCCGTGATGATGGTCTATGAGAAGCCGGTCTTTGCCGTGGTCGGCCGGAAGTCGCTGGGCGTCACCGAAGATCCGAAGTCGCTGGAAGGCAAGACCCTGGGCGCGCCGCCGCCGGATGGCGCTTTTGCGCAATGGCCGGCCTTTGTCGAGGCTGCCGGGATCGATACCTCGGGCATTACGCTGGAATCGATCGGTTTCCCCGTGCGCGAGCCGATGCTGGCTTCGGGCGATGTCGATGGCGTGTTCGGCTTTGCCTTTTCGGTGATCCTCAACCTCAAGGCCAATGGGGTGCCTGACGAGGACATCGCCACCATCCTGTTCGCTGACAACGGGCTGAACCTTTATGGCAATGCCGTGCTGGTCAACGAAACCTTCGCCGAGGGAAACCCAGAGGCCGTGAAGGGTTTCCTGCGCGCGCTGGTCAAGGGCTTCTCGGATGCGGTCGCTGATCCGGCGGCAGGCGTTGCTGCCGTATTGGCACGCAATGAAACGCTCAACAGCGATATCGAACTCGAAAGGCTCGACATGGCCAATGCGATGAATATCAAGACGCCCTACGTGATCGAAAACGGGTTTGGCGATGTCGACATGGACCGGTTGGCTGCGTCGATCGAGACGCTCAAGGTTTCCATGGGCCTGACCGGCGCCGTCGCAGCGGCGGACGTGTTCGACGCGCAGTATCTGGCGCCGGCTGCCGAGCGCATGCTGCCGTAATCAACGCCACATGGCCCGGGCAGTTTTGTCCGGGCCTTTTTCGCAGCCGGAGGCAGGATGGCTCTCGTCAGTATCGACAATGTGGATATGCGCTATGGCGGGGCTGGGGGAACCCTGGCGGTCAGCGGGCTCAACATGCGGATCGCGCGCGGTGACTTCGTTGCCGTGGTCGGCCCATCGGGCTGTGGCAAGTCCACCCTGATGAAGCTGGTCACCGGCCTGCACATTCCCCAGCAAGGCACGGTGATCGTGGCGGGCAGTCAGGTCACCAAGCCCGTATCAATCGTGGGCATGGCGTTTCAGAACCCGACCATGCTGCCCTGGCGCACGACGCTGGAGAATATCCTGCTGCCGCTCGAAATCGTCGAGAGGCACCGCCATCGGCTGCGGGCCAACAAGGCCGAGTATGTCGCCAAGGCGGAGCGCCTGCTCGAGACCGTGGGGCTCAAGGGGTTTGGCGACAAGTTCCCTTGGCAGTTGTCGGGCGGCATGCAGCAACGGGCCAATCTGTCCCGGGCGCTGATCCATGAGCCTGAACTGCTGATGCTGGACGAACCCTTCGGGGCCCTCGATGCCTTTACCCGCGAAGAGCTGTGGTGTGTCATTCGCGACCTGCATGCGGCGCAGGATGTCACCATCGTGCTGGTGACGCATGACCTGCGCGAGTCGGTGTTCCTGGCCGACAAGGTCATGGTCATGAGTGCTCGACCGGGGCGCGTGGTGGCCGAGCATGTGGTGCCGTTTGCGCGACCGCGTCAGCTCGACCTCATGTATGACAGCGCCTTCAACGAAATGGTGCAGGCATTGCATGGCGAGATCGCCAATGCGAGGGCGGCAGCATGACCGGGGTGGAAAGTGTCGTTGCCGATTCCGTGTTGCCCCCGCCCAAAGGCGTTACAATCAACTGGCTGCTGCTGGCGCCCTGGCTCTACACGATAGCCCTCTTCCTGGTGTGGGAGGTTGTCGTGCGTGCGATGGGGATTTCACAGACCGTACTGCCCGCGCCGAGCCGCATTGCCGAGGCGATCGTGCAATACTGGTCGCCGATCTGGAAGAACTCGCTGCAGACGCTCTATACCACCGTGCTGGGCTTTCTGCTGGCGGTGGTTGCCGGGCTGGGACTGGGCCTGTTCGTGGGTTGGTCCAAGTCCATCTATGCCGGGCTCTATCCGATCATGATCGGGTTCAACGCCATCCCCAAGGTGGCGCTGGTGCCGATCCTGGTGATCTGGTTCGGCATCGGCACGGTGCCCGCCGTGCTGACGGCCTTCCTGATCTCGTTCTTTCCCATCGTGGTCAATGTTGCGACCGGGCTTGCCACGATCGAGCCCGAGACCGAGGACGTGCTGCGCGCCCTGGGCGCCAAAAAGCTCGACATCATGCTCAAGGTCGGCATTCCGCGCTCGATGCCCTATTTCTTCGGCTCGCTGAAGATCGCCATCACGCTGGCCTTTGTCGGCTCGGTGGTGTCGGAATCGGTGGCATCCAATTCGGGGCTGGGCAATATGATGAGCTCGGCGCAAAGCCAGTTCAACGTGCCACTGGTGTTTGCCGGACTGATGATGCTCGCCGTCGAGGGCATCGCCATGTACGCGCTGATGGCCTGGCTGGAAAAGCGCATGACCGGCTGGGCGCACCGTTCGACGATGAGCAACTAGTCGCCGTTCACCAGGCTCAGGCGCTCCAGCGTCGCTTGATCGGCGGGGTCGACCATGCCGGCCAGGAAGCGGGTGACGATTGCGCGGGAATCCGGGGGCAGGCTGGCAATTGCCTGGTTGATGCGACTGGCCTGGGTGGCCGACAGGGTGCCGAAGAAGTCGCGGCCCTTGTCGGTGGCAAACAGCAGGCGCTGGCGGCGGTCGGAGCGGCCGGTCTTCTGCTCGACATAGCCATTGTCGATGAGCTGGCGCAGGACGCGGGCCAGGCTCTGCTTGGTGATCTTGAGGATGTCGAGCAGATCGGCCACCGGCATGCCGGGACGCAGATTGACGAAATAGAGGACGCGATGGTGGGCCCGCCCGAAGCCCTGGTGCTCGAGCATGGCATCGGCGTCGCCGGTGAAATCGCGATAGGCGAAAAAGAACAGGCCCATGATGTCGAGGGGAAGGGCCTGCCCGTCGGGCCCAGCGTAATTTATGTCAGCCTTGTTGACATTTTTTTCGTACGCTGCCATTGTCTTCCCATCAGGACGCCGTTGATGTCTTATCCCTCAGCCTTTGTGGTTTGCCAAGGCCCCGGAGGTCGGGCATGATCGTTGCCAAACAGGTAGCGGGGACGGTGTCTGCAAGCATATTCGGGAGACGAGGATGGCCGGCGTGCCGATGGACCAGCGTGAAGGCTGGATCTGGTTTGATGGCGAGTTCAAACCGTGGAAAGACGCAAAGATTCATGTGCTGACGCATGGGCTGCACTATGCCAGCTCGGTGTTTGAAGGTGAACGCGCCTATGGCGGCGAAATCTTCAAGTCGCGCGAGCATTCCGAGCGGTTGATCCGTTCGGCGGCGACGCTGGACATGCCTATGCCCTGGTCGGTCGACCAGATCGAGGAGGCCAAGCGGGCCGTGCTCGACAAGAATGGCCTGGTCGATGCCTATGTGCGTCCCGTGGCCTGGCGCGGTTCGGAAGAGCTGAGCGTGCCGGCGCGCAACAATACCGTGCATCTGGCGATCGCGGCCTGGATCTGGCCGAGCTATTTCTCGGTCGAAGAAAAGCTCAAGGGCATTCGCCTCGAATGGAGCAAGTGGAAGCGCCCGTCGCCGGAGACGATTCCATCTTCGGCCAAGGCTGCCGGTCTCTACATGATCTGCACGCTGAGCAAGGACGCGGCCATGGCCAATGGCTATGCCGACGCGCTGATGCTGGATTATCGCGGCTATGTGGCGGAAGCCACCGGCGCCAATGTGTTCTTCATCAAGGGCAAGGACATCACCACGCCGACGCCCGACTGTTTCCTCAACGGCATTACAAGGCAGACGCTGATCGAGCTGGCCAAGCGCAATGGCTATACGGTGACCGAGCGTCACATCATGCCGGAAGAGCTGAGCCAGTTCGACGAATGCTTCCTGACGGGTACGGCCGCCGAGGTTACGCCGGTCAGTGTCATCGGGGATTACAAATTCACCCCGGGCGATGGCTGCCGCACGCTGATCGACGCCTATTCGGCGGAAGTGCAGCCCAAGCGCGCCGCCGCCGAATAACTGCCGGCATCTGAATGCAAAAGCCGGGCCCAGGGCCCGGCTTTTTTGTGGCCGCTGCGTCGATCACGCGGTTTGGGCAGTCCAGAGCAGGATCTCGGACATGACCTGGCGCAGGGCGGTATCGAGCCCGCCAATGGCGGCTGCTGCCGGCTCGATGGTGGCCGGCTGGGTCGCCGAAAAGCTCCTGCTGGCGAAAATCAGGCCGCGCCGCTCGTCGACCAGCTTGGCATTGATGGTGACGGTGGCCAGGTTGCCATTGCTGGCATCGATCTCGAAGGCCTGCAGGTCGGTCGCCAGCGTGATATCGACGCTGAGCTGATCGTCGGGCCGGCCGATATTGGGAAAGTTGGAGGCCTGGAAGGTCTGCAGCAGCCGGGTCTGCACCAGACGGGGCAGGGTGTCGGATAGCTGGGCGTCGGGCAGATAGCTCAGCACATTGCCGACATCCCGCACGACGACGCGCTGGGTGTCGTAGGTCTGGACGGCCACGGGCAGGGTGATCACCACCACCCGTGACGAGCGCCGACGCATCGGCACCTGGCTGGCGCTGGTCAGATCATAGGTGATGGGCGGGGTGGCGGCGAGGCAACCGGCCAGGCCCAATGCCAGCGTCGAAGCCCCAAAGACCATGAATGCGCGTCGTGTGGTGGCCATCGGTCCTACCTCTTGTTGTATTCGCGAACGGTATCGCCGCCAAAGATCAGACCCTGAGGATTGCTCTCAAGGTTGCGCACCACGCGGTCGAGCCGCTGCAGCGTCGCCCGCGCTTCCTGAGCCAGCGAGGCATAGCCCGGCAGGCCGTTGGACGTGAAGTTGTTCAGGCCGGCGGCGATGCCGGCAGTGCTGACATTGAGCTGGTCGGCCAGTTCGCGGATCGATACGGCCGCAGCGCTGATCTGTTCAAAGACGCCTTCGCCTTCCGCATTGGTAACCGAACTGTCGACCTTGGCGAGAATTTCGTCAACCTTGCCGGCGGAGCCAACCAGGGAGGACGAGACTGTGTTCAGGTTGTCGACGATGGTGTCGACGTCTTCGGACTTGTCGCCAAGGCTGGTGGTGAACTCGTCGACATTGCCCAGGACGCGGTTGATCAGCTGCGGGTCGATCTGGGCGGCGACCTGATTGATCTTGAGCACGGCCGGGTCGAGATTTTTCACCATGGTGGTAATGCCTTCCGACAGGGTGCCGGTGGCCGCGAAGAGGCTGTCGATTTCTTCGGCATTGCGCGCCAGGCTGTCGGTGAAGGTGGAAACATCGGCGACCACCGCGGCGACCTTTTCGGGCGGCACGGAGTCGAGGATATCCTGGAGCTGGGAGGTCATCCCGCCAACCTTGCCCGACACGTCATCGACATTGGCGACGATGCGGCTGACCGCCTCGGGGTCGATGGCGGCGGTCACGGCGTCAATACGCTCAACGCTGCCCGACAGCGATGCGCTCATCGTGGTCAGGTCGCTGGACAGGGTCGAGGCGGCATCAAAGAAGGCATCAACCTTTCCGGCATTGCGCGACAGGGTGTCGCTGAACGAGGCGATGTTGTCGACGACCTGCGTGACCCGTTCCGGCGGAATTGAATCGGCCAGTTCGCCCAGCTTGGTTGACAGCGCGCCGATCTGCTCGGCCATTGGCCCCACCTGCTGGCCGGCCTCGGCGATCGTGGCCAAGGCATCCTGGACGCCCTCGGCATTGGCGGCCAAAGCATCGGTGAAGGTGGTGACGTTGCTGATGGTCTGGTTGAGCTTTTCGTCATTGGCATCAAGGAAGCCATTGAGACGGTCTACGGCGGTGGCCGTGCCGTTGATGGTGGTCGAGAGGCCATCAAGGATGGACTGGAAATCGGAGACCTTGGCATAGAGGGTGGGGACGTCGCGCCCCGGCTCGGTGGTCGGCGGGCTGGCATCGGCGGAGCCACCGGACAGCTGCAGCGAGCCCACGCCCGTCAGGCCCTGAAAGCCCATCAGCGCCTTGGTATTGGCCTTGATCGGAATGGAGGCGTCGATTTCGATGCGTGCAATGACGCGATTGATGTCGGCAGGATCGAGATGTACGGTCCTGACCTGGCCGATCTTGATGCCGTTGAACTGCACCTCGGTGCTCGGGCTGAGACCGGATACCGTCCCGGTGAAGATGATCTCGTATTCCCGCGTCTCGATATTGCTTGAGGGACCGGCGAACCAGTAGACAAAACCGAACATGGCCACCAGGACAGCAATGGCGATGGCGCCGACGATAGCGTAATTTGCCTTGTTTTCCATGGTTCAGCCTTCGGTGTTGTGGGCGCGGGGGCCGTGGAAATATTCCCTGAGCCAGGGCTCGGAGGCGGCACGCATTTCGCTCAGCGTGCCGGCCTTGAGCAGCTTGCCATCAGCCAAAGCGACGATGCGGTCGCAGGCAGTTTCGAGACTATCCAGATCGTGGGTGACCATCAGTACCGAAAGCCCCAGGGTATTGCTCAGCGTCACGATCAACTCGTCGAACTTGCCCGCGCCAATCGGATCAAGGCCAGCGGTGGGTTCGTCAAGAAACAGAATTTTCGGATCGAGGGCCAAAGCGCGGGCCAGGGCCGCGCGCTTGATCATGCCACCCGACAGCTGGGTGGGGAAGGTGTAAGCCGCCGAGGCCGGCAGGCCGACCAGATCAATTTTCATGCGGGCGATCTCGCGGCGCAGACGCGGCGACATGTCGAGATGCTCGCGCATGGGGAATTCGATATTCTCCATCACATTGAGCGAAGAGAACAGCGCGCCCTGCTGGAACAGCACGCCCCAGTCGCGCCGCAGCAGCTCGCGCTCGCGCGGGGTCAGGCCGGAAAACGGCCGGCCAAAGACGGTGATTTCGCCGCGCTGATGCGGGATCAGCCCGGCCATGGCCCGCATGGTGACGGTCTTGCCGGAGCCGGAGGGGCCGATCAGCCCGAGAATTTCGCCACTGCGCAGCTCAAAGCCCAGCCCGTCGATGACCTTGACGGGGCCAAAGCTGACGGCCAGATCATCGACGGTCATGGCCGACGCGCCGGAGGGGGAAGCGAAAGCTGAAGCGGTCTGGTTCATGGTCTAGAATCCGATCGCCGCAAAGAAGATGGCGAACAGGCCGTCGGCGACGATGACCACGAAGATCGATTTGACCACCGACGAGGTGGTGCGGCGGCCCAGAGACTCCGAGGAGCCGCGTACCTTCATGCCTTCAACCGCGGCGAGCAGGGCCACCAGCAGGCCCATGAACGGCGCCTTGATCAGGCCGACCGACAGACTGGTCATGCTCATGGCGTCGCGCAGCCGCAGGATGAAAACGTCGATGGGGATATTGCCATAGGCCTTGGCCACCAGAATGGCGCCGGCCAGACCCGCCATGGAGCCGATGAAGGCGAGCAGGGGCAGGCCGATGATCAGCACCAGGGTGCGCGGCAGCATGAGCGCCTGGTAGGGATCAACGCCCATGACGCGCAGGGCATCGAACTCCTCGCGGATGCGCATCGAGCCGATCTCGGCGGTGATGGCCGAACCGGAACGACCGGCGACCATGATGGCAGCCAGCAGCACGCCGATCTCGCGGAACATCAGGATGGCGGCCAGGTCGACGACCAGGATCGTGGCGCCGAAATTGCGCAGCTGCAGGATGGTCTGCTGGGTGATGATGGCGCCCACCACCAGAGAGATCAGCGCCACGATGGGAATGGCGCGCAGGATGATCTGTTCGAATTGCTGCACGAAGCTGGCGAGACGCAAGGGCGCGCTGCCGGTCACGGTGTGGCCGAGCGCGGCCAGCAGCCGGCCCTGGGTAAAATTGACGGCGACAAAATCGTCAGCGGCGGCCATGACGAAGCCGCCCACACCCACCAGGGGCGCCAGGAGACGGTTCTGCTGTGGCGGCGGGGTCGGCTTTACCGGCGTGTACTGGTTGATTCGCTCGAGCAGCGTCACATGCTTGTCCGAGCCGCCGACCAATTGGCGGGGATTGCCACCCTCACCGCGGTGCAATTGGGTGAGCAGCCAGGCGCCGGTGGTATCGAGGGCACCAATACCGCTTATGTCTATGGTTGGACTGGCATTTTTGGACAGGGTAGCGGTCAGGTCAGCGACCTCGTGTTCAAGTGCGCGCGCATTGCTGGAGATCCAATCGCCGGAGCAGCGGACTGGCTGATCCGCGCCCTGCTGCGCCACATGCTCGATATATTGACCCATCAGACCTGCAAATGCCGCTTTGAACGTCATGCTAATAGCATGTTCTGGCCACATTTGGGACAGTGGTGAAGCACTAACGCGTCAATGTGAGATTGGTTCGCCGCCGGCACGCGGTTATTTCCAGCGGGCTCTGGCACGGTCGTCATCGGCGTGTGCGGCGACCCAATGGCTGCCCTCGGGCCCAGTCTCCTGCTTCCAGAACGGGGCATCGGTCTTGAGGGTATCCATGAGGAATTCGGCGCCGGCGAAGGCCGCGACGCGGTGGGCCGACAGCGTCATGACCTGGACGATCGGCTCGCCGGCGGCCAGGGCGCCGTATCGATGGATCACCGTTGCTGCCAGCAGCTCAAAGCGGGTGGTGGCGTCGTCGACAAGGGTCTGCAGCTGGTTGATGGCCAGCTCGGGATAGCATTCGAGAGTCAGGGTGGTGACCGGCGTGTCCGGGGTGGAGCGGACGAGGCCGGTGAAAGTCACCACGGCGCCGGCGCCGTCAGCGGCGACGAGGAAGGCATTGGTTTCGGCGCCCGGATCGAAGCGCTCCGTGGTGACGCGGACGGGCATGGTCAGCCCCCGGTCATGGGCGGGAAAAAGGCGATGACGCTGGCGCCGGCAATGGGGGTGTCATGGGGGACCAGCCGGGCGTCGCGCGCCGATTTGATCAGGCTGCGCTTGGCGACGGCATGGGCAAAGGCCTCGTCGCGGTCTGCGAGCCAGTCGATGAGATCGGCAATGGTGAGCACGGAGGCGGGCGGGGAAACCTCTTCGCTGCCGCGGTTGAGCCGTTCGCGCAGCCAGGCGAAGTAGAGGATCTTCACTTGGCATTGCCCGACAGATGCGGCCAGCTGGCGGCCAGATATTGCCAGCCGGTCCACAGGGTCAGGGCGCCGGCCAGCCAGAGCAGGACATCGCTGAACAGGCCGAAGCCGGGGACAATGCGCTCGAACAGCACGACGGCGAGCGCTACCAGCTGGACCGTGGTCTTCCACTTGGCCAGCTGGCTGACCGGCAGCACGACCTGGGTGTTGCCGAGGAATTCGCGCAGGCCGGGGATGAAGAATTCGCGGAACAGGATGGCGCAGGCGGGGATCATGTCCCAGCCGGAAAAGCTGCCGTCCCAGGCCAAGACGGCGATCAGGATGCCGACCAGCAGCTTGTCGGCAATGGGATCGAGCATGCGGCCAAGCGGGGAATACTGATCCCAGGCGCGGGCCAGATAGCCGTCGAGCCAGTCGCTGGCGGCGGCCAGTACAAACAGCACCAAGGCGAAGATACGCATGGTCAGGTCGCCATCCATCACGAGCCAGGCAATCGGGATGATCGCCAGGATGCGGGCGATGGTGATGATATTGGGGACGAGCAGCAAAGGGTTCTTGGCCATGGGGGGACTGAACAGAATTGCCGGGGAAGGGTCAAGGGCCCGATGGGGCGCCATGACGGGCATTTTACCCGCCCCCGGGCTGGGGGCGGATAGATTGCGCGGACGAGCGTCGCTTCAGGCCACGGCCTGATTGGTGGCGGCGCGGCGGGCGGTGACCGCGTCGGCCAGGGCGGTCAGAGCAATGACGGTGGTGTCCCAGTCGATGCAGCCATCGGTGATGGACTGGCCATAGGTGAGCGGCTGACCGGCAACGAGGTCCTGGCGGCCGGCGACGAGGTTGGATTCGACCATGGTGCCGATGATGCGGCGATCGCCATTGGCCAGCTGGGTGCCGATATCGGCCAGCACGAGTGGCTGGTTTTCCGGGTTCTTGGACGAATTGGCGTGGCTGGCATCAACCATGATGGTGGCGGGCAGGCCGGCTTTAGCCGCAGCGGCAGCAGCAGACTCGACGCTGGCGGCGTCGTAGTTGGGCGCTTTGCCGCCGCGCAGGATGATGTGGCAATCGGCATTGCCGGTGGTCTGGGCAATGGCCGAGCGGCCCGATTTGGTGACGGCGAGGAAATGGTGCGGCTGGCTGGCCGAGGCGACGGCGTCCAGCGCGATGCGGACATTGCCGTCGGTGCCGTTCTTGAAGCCGACCGGGCAGGAGAGACCGGAGGCCAGTTCGCGGTGGATCTGGCTTTCGGTGGTGCGGGCGCCGATGGCGGCCCAGGAGACGAGGTCGGCAATATATTGCGGCGTCGTCATGTCGAGGAATTCGCAGGCGGCGGGCAGGCCCAGATTGGCGATGTCGAGCAGCAAAGCGCGGGCCGTATGCAGGCCCGCATCGATGTCGAAGCTGCCATCGAGATTGGGATCGTTGATGAGGCCCTTCCAGCCGACGGTGGTGCGGGGCTTTTCGAAGTAGACGCGCATGATGATCTCGATCCGGTCGCCCAGGGTTTCGCGCAACGCCAGGAGGCGATTGGCATAATCGAGCGCGGCGGCGGGATCGTGGATGGAGCAGGGGCCGACGACGACGGCAAGGCGGTCATCGGTGCCATTTAGAATATTGTGGAAGGCGTGGCGGGCGCTGATGACGGTGCGGGTGGCGGCATCGGTGCGCGGGTGCTGGCGCATCACCTCAATGGGGGTGGTGAGCTCCTTGATGGCAGTGATGCGCAGATCATCGGTCGATTTCAACATGGCGGCTTTCCTCGGGGATTTTTCGGGGCGAGGCGGCCATAAAAAAAGCCGCCTCAAGGGGGGCGGCTGGCTTCGGGTTTGGTCGTATCTTGGGAGATCAGAACAAGCGCGCGGTAGCCTCCGCCGGGAGCGGATAGCTAAAATACCAAAACGAATAGGTGGCGGCGGTGCGGATCATGGGCCGATTTGTAGCGCGGGATTTTGAGGCTGTCGACTCATACTTTAGCCGCCTGCCCCCTGATAGTTGCGCAGGCACCAGCGCCAGTGCGCCATGGCGATCAGCACCATGACCGGGCCGGCCAGCAGGCAGGCGGGGCCGGCCCAGTCGCCCAGCAGGGGCACGGGTTTGCCCAGCAGGACAGCGACGGGGACGGAGCTGATAAAGCCGAGCGGGGCAAGGGTGATCAGCAGGAACTGGATGGGCACGGGAAAGATGGTGACCGGGTAGCGGGCCAGCTCCCAGAAGCCGAAGAAGATCGAATAGAGGTGGCGCGAGCGCACCCAGACAAGCGCAGTGGCGCCGATCATGGTCATCAGGCAACAGACGACCGTGGCGCCGCTGAGAAGGGCGGCCATGAAGAACAGCATGGCCGGCAGCGACCAGACGATGTCGACGGCGGTCAGGGCCCAGGCCATCAGGCCGAGGGCGAGGACGATGTGGCCGGCATAGCCGATATTGAGACCGGAAAAGACCATGTAGACCCAGGTGCTCACCGGCTTGACCAGGATGGCATCCATGGTGCCCTGGCGCACCAGATCCTCCATTTCGCGGAATTGGGTGAAGCTGAACGAGGCGCCGAGCGAATAGGTCAAAAGGTGCACGCTGAGCAGCAGCGCCATATCCGACCAGGTCCAGCCGCCCAGCATGCCGAAGCGCGTCACGATCAGGGCAATGGCCGTGTACATGGCGCCATAGGAGGCGAACTGGGAGACCCAGCCCAGGACCATGGCGCCGGGATATTCCGCCTTGGTGCGGATAAACATGGCGACCAGTTCGCGCATGAGGGTGAGGGTGCGTGCCATGGTCAGCCGCCCTGCAGGATCAGGCGGTGGCGCGCCCTGGACCACAGCCAGGCAAGGGACAGCAGCAGCGCGGCAAGCCAGCCGAGGCCAAGGGCAAAATACAGCAGGGTCTGGGCCGGGTCGAGCTTGCCGAGATAGACCGCGGCTGGATAGTAGGAAATCCAGGCAAAGGGCAGGTGGCCGGCAAAGGCGGCCAGCCAGCCCGGGAAGAACCAGAGCGGCACCAGCCCGCCCGACAGCAGCGTCATGATGGCATTGAAAAACCAGTCGATCGACTGGGCCGTCATCAGCCAGAAGGCGGCGAGGCCCAGCAGGGTGGCGAGGGCGAACAGCAGCATGAAGGACAGCGGCCAATAGGCGAGGAAGGCGAGGCCGTGAAAGAGGCTGGCGGGCGGCAGCAGGCCGAAGACGAGGCCGATGATCAGCGCGACCGGCAGGGTAATAGCGACCAGTTCAAAAAGGAAATGGCCGAGATGGCTGGCCAGCAGATAGGCCGGATAGTGTAGCGGCTTGAGCAGGTAGACGGCGACGTCGCCGGAGCGCACCGCGGTGTCGACCTCCCCGAGCAGTCGGGAATAGTCCCAGTAGAGCAGGGGGCCCGCGAGCAGGGAGTAGGTGATCATTTCGGGCAGGGTGACCCCGGCAAACATGGCGGTACTGGTGGCGGCGCCATAGATCGAGACCCAGATGGCGATGCGGGCGAAGATGAAGACCAGGTCGCCAAAGGCGCCGGCCCAGATGGTGTGGCGATAGGCCAGGCGCGCCTGGAGGGCGTTGACGGTGAAGGCGGAATAGGCCGCCGCTCTCATGGCGTGGCTGCCGCCTGGAGCGGCTTGTTCTGGTAGAAGGTGCGGATCACCTCCTCGATGGCCGGCTCGTGCAGGGCGACGTCCTGCAGATCGTAACCGGTGCCCAGCTCGGTCAGGACGTCCAGGATCGAGGTGGTCTCGCTGTCGAGCAGGAAATGCTTGGCGGCGCCCTCGTCGCTGACGAGCCGCGCCGTGGTCAGGGTGATGGGGCCCGGATCGCTACCGAATTCGAGACGCAGGCGGCGGCGGGAGCCCAGGGCGCTGCGCAACTTGCTGAGCTCGCCGTCGAACAGCAGCCTGCCGTCATCGACCATGATCAGCCGCGGGCAGATCTCCTCGATGTCCTGCAGGTCGTGTGTGGTCAGGATGATGGTGGTGCCGCGCTCGCGATTGATGCGGGCGAGGAACTTGCGGACCGCGTCCTTGGCGACGACGTCGAGGCCGATGGTCGGCTCGTCGAGGAAGAGGATCTTGGGATCGTGCAGCAGGGCCATGGCGATCTCGGCCCGCATGCGCTGGCCCAGGCTGAGCTGGCGCACCGGGCGGTCGAGATAGTCGGCCATGCCCAGCATGGTGGTGAGAAAGGCCAGGTTGTCGGCAAAGCGGGCCGGCGGCACCTCATAGATGTGCCGGTGCAAAGCGAAGCTGTCGCGCACCGGCAGGTCCCACCAGAGCTGGCTGCGCTGGCCGAAGACGACACCGATATCGCGGGCGTTGAGCATGCGCTGGCTGTGCGGCTCGCGGCCGAGGACACTGATGGCGCCGCTGCTGGGCACGAGGATGCCGGTCAGCATCTTGATCATGGTCGACTTGCCGGCGCCATTGGGGCCGAGATAGCCGACCGCCTCGCCGGGGGCGATGGCAAAGGAGACGTCGGTCACCGCGTGCACTTCGGTGAACTGACGGGAAAACAGGCTGCACAGGGCGCCCCCCAGGCCGGGCAAGCGTCTGGCCTGGCGGAACGTCTTGGCGACGCCGCTGGCGGTGATGATGGCGGACATGGCGGGCCCTCTGAGGCGGCCATGGTTAGCCGATTCTTGGGGCGGGTAAACAGGTTGTGATCGTGTGGGCGTGCGGAAGCGGGAAGCGTGGCTTCTCGAGAGACCGGACCCACAATCATGGACCTCGGCCGGTGGCAGAGCACGGACTGCCTGACCCATCCTCTGGCCGTCGGCGCGCCGAACGGTAGTGCTTTTGCCCGATCGTAATTGTCGTTAATGATGCGAGAATCCAAATCAGAACGAGACGTCGAAATGACACCCATATGATCATAGCTGAGCGATGGTGGACCGCATGCTTCGCATAGCCCGCTCGGTGGATCAGGCGGTTGTTCGACATGCCAACGAACGCGCGGTGCTGACAGAGGTCGCGCTGCATCCCAATCTGTCGGCAGCTGCCATCGCAAAAAGGCTCAACCTGGGTTCTCAGACCGTGGGGCGCATCGTCGGCGATCTGGTGGAAAAGGGTTTCGTGTCCCTCGGCGAAACCGTGGTGTCGGGCCGGGGCAAGCCCGCAACGCCCATTCATACGAACCGCGACGCGGCATTCGCGATCGGCTGCGAGATCGGGCTTGAGCACAGCGAGCTTGTCTTGATCAATATCTGGGGTGAGGTGCTCGGGTCGCACCGGTGGAATTACGTCATCGGCGAGCCCGCTCAACTGCTCAAGCAGGTCGTTTCGATCGTCGAACTGCTCACCAACATCGTGCCAAACGCAGACCGCTCGCGCATTGCAGGATTGGCGCTAATGTCGCCGAGAAATATCGCCCACCAGATCAGGCGCATGGGTGTTGGCGAAGTCCTTGCGGGGCATTGGGCTGCGGTTGATCTGGCCACGGAGCTAGCCCTTGCCACGGGCCTGTCGGTGACCCCCTACAATGACGGAAACGCAGCCTGTTGGGGTGAACTGGCCAAACTGCAGGCGCCTCGCCCGGGCCGCATCTGCCACGTCCTGCTGTCCACCTTCGTCATCGCCGGCGTTGTTGCCGATGGTCGTCTGCTCGAAGGCAAGTCTGCCGACCTTGGGGCAATGCTGATTCCGGATGAGCACGGCCGCCTCGCCCAGCTTCACAGCGTGGCAGGACTGCAAGCCTTACTGGAGCACCCTCTGGCAAGCGCCGCGGCAATCTTTGGCACCGACCCGCTCGAATGGGATTGGGATGCTCTGGAACCGGCCGTGGCCAGTTGGGTGGACTGCGCCGGAAGGGCTCTGGCGCTAGCGGTCGTCAGCGCTGCCGCTACCGTGGGCTGCGAATTGGCCATTATCGACGCAACACTGCCGCGATCAGTCACCGAGCGTCTCGTCGCTAGTGTGAGCGCCAACTTAATAACCATGCCTAGCCCGTCCCTGGTTGTTCAGAAAGGACGGGCAGGATCTTCCGCGCCTGCGCGCGGCGGGGCAATGCTGTTGCTGTATCGACGTTTCTTCTCCGGCGAATGGGAACACTTCGACCTGTAAAGCCGAATTATCCTCTCCGTGAGTGTAATTCACGATATCCTACAAACATCACTACTGTGATTTCCCGACGGCAACGTTTTTCCGCTGCCGCCGCATTAAATCTGTATTTGGGTGAGTGGCAGTGTCCGGCATGCCGGCGCCGCTTCACGGGACAGGTATCTGCCATGCCAACCCCAATTGAAAGCGGCATAAACGCTTGTAGCAACTGTCTTGTCGGCGACCCGCCTGCACGTGGTCGTTTCCTGGCCCCGCTTGAGGTGCCACCGGCAATCTTGCCGATAATTTGAATTAAGATGGGCACCAACCTATCCCACGCGAATTAATTCCGCTTAGGAGTTTATTTAAAAATTTCGGGCTATATGTCAGCTAATGCACCCTCAAAGAGGAAAAATGCCTTGGCACTTTTTGTATCACGATCAAAGATAGTAGCGGCGCAGGCCGATCATGCGGCGCTTGACGCACTCTCTCGCTCTCAGGCGATGATTGAGTTCAGCCTCGACGGCACCATCATGACGGCCAACGGCAACTTCCTGTCGGCAATGGGCTACGAACTGGCTGAGATCCAAGGAAAGCACCATTCCATCTTTGTCGAGCCCGACTATGCAAGGTCTGCCGAGTACAAGGAATTCTGGAGCCGACTGGGTCGCGGCGAGTTCGATGCTGCCGAATACAAGCGCATCGGCAAGGGCGGCAAGGAAGTCTGGATCCAGGCGTCGTACAATCCGGTGCTGGATGCGGCGGGAAAGCCCGTCAAGGTGATCAAGATTGCCACGGATGTGACGGGCCAGAAGCTGGTCAATGCCGACCGGACCGGGCAGCTGGCGGCGATTTCCAAGTCTCAAGCCATCATCGAGTTTGATCTGAACGGCACCATTCTGACGGCCAACGCCAATTTCTGCGCGGCCCTGGGCTACCGGCAGGACGAGATCGTCGGCCAGCATCACCGGATTTTTGTCCGGCCGGAGGAGGCCGCGGCCAGTGAATACCGCGAATTCTGGAGCAAGCTGGGGCGTGGTGAATTCCAGGCCGCCGAATATCTGCGCATCGGCAAGGGCGGCAAGGAAGTCTGGATTCAGGCGTCCTATAACCCGATCATGGACATGAACGGCCGCCCCTATAAGGTCGTCAAATTCGCCACCGACATTACTGCCCGCAAGGCCGCCGTGACCATGATCGGCGCCGGACTGGCGCGCCTGGCCGAGGGTGACCTGACCGTCCGCATCGACACGCAGCTGGTCGGCGAACTCGATGATGTTCGCCGGGCCTTCAACGACACGGTGGAAAAATTTGCTGGCATTGTCAGCCAGCTGCGCGACACCTCCTCGATCCTCAAGACCGCGACGGGCGAAATCCTGTCCGGCGCCAATGATCTTGCCGAGCGCACCACACGGCAGGCCGCCGCCATTGAAGAGACCAGCGCCGCCATGGAGCAGATCGCCGGCACGGTGCAGGAAAATGCCACGCGCAGCGAGGAGGCCAGCCAGACCTCGCATGCGGTATCCGAGGCTGCCGCCAGCACGGGCGAGGTTATGAGCGAAGCCAATCTGGCGATGGAGCGGATCTCCCTCTCCTCGTCGAAAATATCCAACATCATCGGCATGATTGACGACATCGCCTTCCAGACCAACCTGCTGGCGCTGAACGCCTCGGTGGAAGCCGCCCGTGCCGGTGATGCGGGCAAGGGCTTCGCGGTGGTGGCCGTCGAAGTGCGGCGTCTGGCCCAGTCGGCCGCCAGTGCCTCGGCCGACGTCAAGGTGCTGGTCGAACAGTCCGCCACCGAGGTGGCAACCGGCTCCAAACTGGTCTCGAACGCGGCTGCCAAACTCAATGCCATGGTAGAAAGCGTCCAACAGAGCAGCAGCCTGATCGCCCAGATCGCCAGCGCGACCCAGGAGCAGTCCACCGCCATTGGCGAGGTCACCACAGCGGTGCGCGAGATGGACGAGATGACCCAGCACAATGCCGCTTTGGTCGAGGAAATGAACGCCGCCCTGGAGCAGACCGAAACCCAGGCCCGCGAACTCGACGAGATCGTGGAGGTGTTTGTCGTCGACGACAGTGTACGCGTCACCCGGCCACAGCCCAAGGCAGCACCCCGGCCAGCGGTCCGCCCCGCAGCCAGAACCGGCAATGACGTCAAGGCCTTGCAGGCCCGTGCCGGCCAGGCGGCCAAATCCTACGGCGTGCAGGGCAATGCGGCGATCAAGCAGGACTGGAACGAGTTCTAGGCCGGGCCGGCCTTTCCCGTTGCCATCAAGCGATCGATACGTCTTAGACCCGCGAGCGTCGCCATGTCCGCTGAAGTTGTAGATTTTGTTGCCAGACTGTCGGCGATCAAACGGGGCCTGCAAGTTGCCCAGGATGCTAGGGCCGCTGCTGAAGTCAGCGCGCTCTACCATGACATTGAGAGCAGTCATATCGACCACGGTCCGTCGGGTGGGGTTGATCTGATGGACCTGCAGTCGGCCCTATTGGAATTGCGGGCCGAACTGGTCAAGAAGCAGGCCGAGCTTGGCAGTGACGGCATGGATATGTTGAACGCGATCCGCATTGGCGCGCAAGCCGAGGTGATCATGCTCGGTCTCACCAGGCTGGCATCGGAAATTGCTCGGCTGGAGCGGACAAATTAGCTCTCAAGCGGTCTGCATATTCGTTGAAACAGGAGCTGCGACAGTGCCGGATGGATTCTGCGGAATTCCCTCACTCACCAGCGGCAGATATTCCGTCTGATTTGCCAGCGACATGCCCGTCCCCTACCGGCACCATATCTACCTCGCCCGCCTCATCCCGCCCGGTTGAAATGATCATAGATCAGCTGCGCCATGGCCGCCGAGATGCCAGGGACGGCCTGTAAATCCGTCAGGCTGGCGCGGCCGACAGCCTTTGCTGAGCCGAAATGGGCCAGCAGGCTGCGCTTGCGGGTGGGGCCGATGCCGCCGACTTCGTCGAGCGGATTGGAGATCTGCTCCTTCTTGCGCTTGGCGCGGTGGGTGCCGATGGCGAAGCGATGGGCTTCGTCGCGCAGGCGCTGCACGTAATAGAGCACGGGATCACGGTGCGGCAGCATGAAGGCCTCGCGGCCCTCCATGAAGAATTTTTCGCGGCCGGCATCGCGCTCCTCGCCCTTGGCGATGCCGATGAAGGTCACCTCCTTGGGCAGGTTCATTTCGGCGATGACGCCGCGCACGGCGCTCATCTGGCCGGCGCCGCCATCGATGAAGACGACATCGGGCCAATCGGGCATGCCGGTGGCCGGGTCCTGGGCGTCGGCATCGCTGTCACTGGTCAGGCGGGTGAAGCGGCGGGTCAGCACTTCGCGCATCATGCCGAAATCGTCGCCGGCGGCGATGTCGGATTTGATGTTGAAGGTGCGGTAGTGCTTTTTGGAAAAGCCCTCCTCGCCGGCCACGACCATGGCGCCCACCATATTGGTGCCCGATATGTGGGAATTGTCATAGGTCTCGATGCGGCGCGGCACGTTGTCGAGGCCGAAGGTTTCGGCGACGCCTTCAAGCAGGCTGCGATTGGTGGCGCCTTCGGCGAGCTGGCGGCCGAGCGCCTCACGGGCATTGGTGAGGGCGTGGTTGACCAGGTCGCGCTTTTCGCCGCGCCGGGGCATTTCGATCTGCACCTTGCGGCCGGCGCGGCTGGCCAGGGCCTCGGCCATGAGGTCGGGCTCGGCCAGGTCGTGGCTGAGCAGGACGAGGCGGGCCGGGGTGCGGTTTTCGTAGAACTGGGCGATGAAGGCCTCGAGCACTTCGGCATCGGTGAGGCTGGCATCGGCGCGGGGGCGATAGGGGTAATTGCCCCAGTTCTGGAAGGCGCGGAAGAAGAAGACCTGGACGCAGAACTGGCCGCCCTCGTGATGGATGGCAAAGACGTCCGCCTCTTCCACGGTCTTGGCGGTGGCATCGCCCTGGGACTGGACGAGGGCGAGGGCGCCGAGGCGGTCGCGGATCAAAGCGGCGCGCTCGAAATCGAGGTTTTCGGCGGCCTCGGTCATCTCGGCCTGGAGATGATCGCGCACCTTGCGCGACTTGCCGGAGAGGAACTGGCGGGCATCTTCGACGAGGCCGGCATAGTCTTCGAGGCTGATCTCGCGGGTGCAGGGGGCGGCGCAGCGCTTGATCTGGTGCTGCAGGCAGGGACGGGTGCGGGCGGCGTAAAAGCTGTCCGAGCAGTTGCGGAGCAGGAAGGCCTTTTGCAGGCTGGCAATGGTGCGGGCGACGGCGGTGGCGGAAGCAAACGGGCCGAAATAGTGACCGGGGCGGCGGCGGGTGCCGCGATGCTTGGTCAGCTCGGGTGCCTCGTGATCGCCGGTGATCAGGATATAGGGGAAGCTCTTGTCGTCGCGCAGCAGCACGTTGAAGCGCGGCTTGAGCCGCTTGATCATATTGGCTTCGAGCAGCAGGGCTTCGGATTCAGTCTCGGTGCGGACGAATTCCATGCCGACCGTGGCAGCGATCATGCGCTGCAGGCGGATTTCGAGGGCTTCGGGGCGGGTATAGTTGGTGACGCGGGCCTTGAGGTTGCGCGCCTTGCCGACATACATCACCGCGCCTTCGGCATCGAGCATGCGATAGACGCCGGGCGCCGCGGGCAGGGTGCGCACGAAATCGCGGATGACGGCGGGGCCGCTGGGCGGTGGGGTGGTGGGCGTGTCGTCGGTCATTTGGGCCTAGTGGGGGGCAGGCGGGGCGTGGGGCCGCGGCGGGTGGGATATTCGAGATGGCGGCCGCCATCAAGCGCCAGCATCTGGCCGGTCATGGAGGGGGTGGACAGCAGCATCAAAACGGCCTGGGCAATGTCGTCGGGGCCGGCATGGGTCTGTAGCGGCAGTGCGGCGATGCCGGCGTCGAAAGCGGCCTGATCCTGGCGGCTATGCGGCAGGACCGGGCCTGGACCCACCGCATTGACGCGGATGGCGGGCGCCAGGGTCTGGGCCAGGGTGCGGGTGGCGGTCCAGAGCACGGCTTTGGAGAGGGTGTAGCTGAAATAGGCTGGCGCGGGATGGAGCACGCGCTCGTCGATGATGTTGACGATATTGCCGCGCGTATCGGCCGGGAGCTGGGCGGCGAAATCGCGGGCGAGGAAGATCGGGGCTTCGGCATGAATGGCGAAGTGGCGATCCCAGAGGGCTTCGTCAAGGTCGGTGGCGCTGTCGGGCTCGAACAGGGAGGCATTGTTGACCAGCGTGGTGAGCGGGCCGAAATGGCCGGCAGCGGCGGCGATGAGGCCGGCGCGCTGGGCCCGGTCGGTGAGGTCGGCCTGGGCGATGGCGGCGCTGCCGCCAGCGGCGATGATGGCGTCGCGCACGGCGGCGGCGCCGCCGGCATCGGAGCGATAGTGGATGATGACGGCATGGCCGGCGCGCGCCAGAGCCTGGGCAATGGCGGCGCCGATGCGGTCACCGGCGCCGGTGACGAGCGCGACGGGGCGGGGAGTGGATGGCGTGGCTGGATGGGTCATGCTGGCAACTGGAACCTGAGGGGCGGACCATAGGCCGCTTTGAGGGGATTGTTCAACGTGTAGCGGTGGATATGACGCATCGGCTGGCAGGGTGATGCCCGTGGCATGCTGACAGGATGCGGCAGCAGCGGTGGCCACGGACGGGTGCAGGTTTGATGGCGAATGGCATGGTCAAAGCGCGCGCAGTGCGATAGCGATCTTGTGTCCTGACCGGCACGGCCTGCCGGGATGCCGTTCCACCAGGTGTGACACCAGAATCATGTCCATTGCTGCCATCGATACCCGCACCGACAATGTCGGGCGGGCCATTGCGCTGACGCTGTTCACCGTGGCGGTGTTCGGGGTGCAGGACGCCATTTCCAAGCATCTGGTGCAGAGCTATTCGCCGTTCCAGGTGACGATGATGCGCTATTGGGGCTTTGCGGCATTTGCGCTGTTCCTGGTGCTGCGGCAGGGCGGCTGGCGGCAGGCGCTGAGCTCGAAGGTGCCGGGCTGGCAGGTGCTGCGCGGGAGCCTGCTGATCATCGAGATCTGGTTTTTCGCGCTGGCGCTGAAAACCGTGCCGTTGGGCGAGCTGCAGGCGATCTCGATGGTCTATCCGCTGCTGGTGACGCTGTTCTCGATCCCGCTGCTGGGCGAAAAGGTCGGGGTGTTTCGCTTTGTCGCCGTGGGTGTGGGCTTTGCCGGCGCGCTGATCATCGTCCGGCCGGGTGGCCTGCCGATCGATGCAGGGGTCGGCTTCGCGGTGATCTCGGCAGTGCTCTATTCGCTCTATATCGTGCTGACGCGCAAGGTCAGCCAGTTCGACCGCGCGGCGACGAGCCTGGCCTATACCGGGATCATGGGGCTGCTGCTGTCGAGCGCGGTGGGGGTGTTCTTCTGGCAGCCCATGGCCTGGCCGGATGTGGCGCTGATGGTCACCATGATGGTGACGACCTGCCTGGGGCATGGATTGATGATCTATGCCCTGTCGATGGCGCCGGCCAGCACGGTGCAGCCGTTCAACTATTTTGCCCTGCCCTGGGCCATCGTGCTCAGCCTTGTGGTGTTCGGTCACTGGATCGACCCGATCTCGCTGGTCGGCGCCGGCATTGTGGTGGCGGCCGGCCTGGTCGTCATGGCGCGCGAGCGCATCCGGGCCGTCAAAATCGTTGACGGCCCGATCCTGCCCGGTCGCGAATGATCAGGCGAAGAACCTGGAAATCCAGACGCCGCCGGCCGCGCTGACACCGGTGAGGAACGTGCCCCAGGCCATGTCGACGGCGGCCACGGTGGGGGTGAAGCCCTGTACGGTGGACAGATTGGTCAGGTCATAGGTGCCATAGGCAACAAAGCCGAGCACGGCGCCCATGACCAGGGCCTTGACCACATCGCCCTCGGCCGGCGCGGCGACCAGGGCGACCACACCGACCAGATAGGCCAGGTAGAACAGGCCGGCGATGACCAGGTTGGGATTGGGCAGCAGCAGGTCGCCCAGCTCACGCTGGTAGAAGCCCTTGCCCATGGTGGAGAGCCAAACGAAATCGAGGGGGAAGAAGATCAGCGCGCAGGCGCCGTAGAGGATGAGATATTTGGTCACGATGGCGGCTCCTGACAGCATTGGTTGGCCTTGCTACGCGCCAATCGCCCGGCAGGATCACCGGCAGAGCGCCGCCCCCGAAGGAGCGGCGCCGGGAGGGCTCAGTTGCCGACGCAGAAATAGCCGTTCGGGCCATTGACGCAGACGCTGCCGCCCGAATGCGGGGGATAGCTTGGATAGGCCGGATAGACCGGATAGACGGGTGTGGGGCGCGGGGGAACCGGGGGCCAGTAGCCGGGCCGCGGCGGGCGCGGCGGCGCCCAGTGATCATAGCCGTCATCCCAGCGATCGTAGTCGTCATAACCACCATATCCGCCCTGTGACAGGTAGCTGGCCGAGACCCAGCCATCGGGGCCGCGTCGTTCGACAAAGCACCAGCTGCCGCGGCACTGCCGGACGTCGACCTGGTCGCCGCGGCGCAGGGTATCGATGACGCCGTAATGCGTGCCGGGACCGGAGCGCACATTGACGTTGCCGGTGGCATAAGCGGGGGCGGCATAGGCAGCGGCGGCGCTGGCCACAAGCGCCAGGACGGCCAGGCCACCGGTGATGATCTTCTTGCTCAGAGCCATTGTGATCTCCTTATCCCTGATAGGCGTTTCAAGCCTGTGGATGCAGATAATACCCTGGCGCCTGAACCCAAGCTGAATGGCGCGTGGGGTTGGCGGTCAGAAGGTGAGCAGATCGACGAAACGCTTGAGCCGCTCGCCCAGCTTCTTGCGCTGCTTGGGCTTGAGTTCGCCCATCAGCGCTTCCTCGAGCTGGGCCCAGTGATCGGCCAGGCTATTGCGGATGCGCACGCCGCGATCGCTGAGCGCGACGCCATTGGCCAGTTCGGGACCCACAGCCTGGCGGGTGACGAGCCCCCGCTCGATCAGGCGCGACAGACGGTCGGCCAGGCCGGCATCGGACAGGCCCAGTTCGGCGGCCAGATCGCTCTCGGTGGCGCCGGCACGACCGAGCTCGAACAGGATGGCGTCATCGCCCGGTTCGAGGCCCCGCTCGGCCAGCGGCAGCAGCAGGGCGCGATGGGCCAGCTGGCCGGCCTGGATCAGGCGGTAGAGCGTGGAACGGGATGAGGGTTTGGACATGAGTGGGAAAATAGTCCGAACTCCTTGTGCGCGTCGATTGCGGTTCCAGTCTATCGTTAATCGTGCAAGGACCAAGGCCGGATATTGTTCACCTGATGCAGGTGAGTTATGACTGGATTGCAATGATCTGGTGAACATGGTGGCATGACGCAAGACCTCGCACGCATTCGCGCCTTCGTTCAGGTCTTTGATTCCGGAGGCTTTTCTGCCGCCGCGCGGCAGCATGGCCGCTCCAAGGCGCTGCTCAGCAAATATGTCACCGACCTTGAGGACTATCTGGGCGTCCGCCTGATGAACCGGACCACGCGCAAGCTCAGCCTGACCGAGGCGGGCGAGGGCTACTATCGCGAGGCCAGTGCGCTGCTGCAGCAGCTCGATGACCTGGACGCCACCATTACCGACCAGACGGCCGAGCCGCGCGGATTGCTGCGGGTTTCGGCGCCGCGCAATTTCGGCGAGGACACGCTGGCGCCGGCCATTTTTGAGTATCTACGCAAGCATCCCAAGGTGACGCTCGATCTGCGGCTGGAGGATCGCTATGTCGATCTGGTCGATGAGGGCATCGATGTTGCCCTGCGGATTTCGACACTGGCCGATTCCTCGCTGATTGCCCGCAAGATCGCCAATATGCATGTCATCGTCGGGGCGGCGCCGGACCTGCTCAAGCGCCATGGCACGCCCAAGCATCCCGAAGACCTGCGGCAGGTGCCCTGCATCGTCGACGTCAACCTGCAGGGGCAATCGAACTGGCGCTTTGTCGAGGATGGCAAGACCATTTCGGTGCCGGTGAACGGGCCGTTGCGGGTGAATTCGCCGCTGGCGGCGCGCAAGGCCGCCATGATGGGTCTCGGATTTGTCGTATTGCCGTCCTATCTGGCCGAGCCGGTGATCGCCACCGGCGAACTGGTGCCGGTACTGACCGATTTCCTGCCGACCGGACAGACGCTGCAGGCGGTGTATCCGCATCGCCGGCATCTGGCGGGCAAGGTGCGGGCGCTGATCGATCATCTGGTGGACTGGTTCCAGACCCACCCCGTTCACTAGGATATAGCGTGCGTCTTGGGAATTTCGGACATCGGCTAGCCGGCGCCGCATTGGGCCTTGTGGGACTGGCCGCGCCGGCGATGGCGCATCCGCATATCCTGATCGATGCCAGGGTCAGCATTACCTTCGATGACAGCGGCGCTGTGATCGGCCTGCGCCACGACTGGGCATTCGACACCGCATTCTCGGCATGGGTGATCCAGGGGCTGGACGTCAATGGCGACCGCGAGACGAGTCCGGACGAGCTGCAGGAGCTGGCCGACGAGAACATGACGGGCCTGGCCGAGTTCGATTTCTATACCTATGCCGGTGATGCCGACGCCCCGATGGCGTTCACGCCGGCCGGTGACCAGCGCATGGTCTATGCCGATGGCCATACGACGCTCAGCTATTCGCTAAACGCGACCCAGCCGGCGCCGGTGGGGAAGCGGTTCGAGCTGGGCGTCTATGACCCCGACTACTATGTGGCGATCACCTTTATCGACCCCAGCGCGGTGACACTGGTCAATGCGCCGGCGGGGTGCGGGGTGGTGCTGGAGCCGCCCAAGGAAATGGCCGACGATGTCGCCGAGCGTCTCTACGCGCTGGGCCCCGATATCACGGACCTGCCGCCCGACCTGGCGGCGGCCCTGCGCGGCACGCAGGGGGTGATCGTGATCGACTGCGCTGGCGCAGCCGCAGCGGCGCCGGCCTCGGCGCTCGAGGCGGTGACGGCGGTGGCAGAAGCCAAGCCGGCGACGCCGTTTGGCGGGCCGCCCGTCGAGGTGGGTCTCAACCTGCCGCGCACCGGGTTTTTCGGCTGGCTGGCGACGCAGCAGCGCGACTTCTACCGGGCGCTGACCGAGGCGCTCAATGCGCTGCGCAGCGATTGGACAGCGTTCTGGGTGCTGGGCGGGCTGAGCTTTATCTATGGCGTATTGCACGCGGCCGGGCCGGGTCATGGCAAGGTGGTGATCTCCTCCTATGTGCTGGCCAATGAAAGCCAGCTGCGGCGCAGCGTGCTGCTGAGCGCGCTGTCGGCCATGCTGCAATCGAGCGTGGCGGTGGTCTTCGTGCTGGTGGCGGCCGGGCTGCTGGGGATGACGAGCCTGGCCATGGACAATGCGGCCAACTGGATCGGCATTGCTTCCTACGCTCTGGTGGCACTGCTCGGTCTCTGGCTGATCGCCCGCAAGCTGTTCGGCTGGGGGCACAAGCATGACCATGCGCCAAAGACCGATATGGCCCACAAGGCGCGTGCGCATCTGCATGGCGAGGCCGACCACATGCATGATCACCATGGCGGGCATGACCACCATGACCATGACCATGACCATGACCATGATCACGATGATCACCTGCATATCGTGCCGCCGGCGGTGACGAGCGGGTCCTGGCGCGAGCAGCTGGGCGTGGTGTTGTCGGTAGGGCTGCGGCCCTGTTCGGGGGCGCTGGTGGTGCTGGTCTTCGCGCTGTCGCAGGGACTGTTGCTGGCCGGCATTGCGGCGGTGTTCCTGATGGGGGTTGGCACCGCCATCACCGTGGCGGCCCTGGCGACGCTGGCGGTGACGGCCAAGGGCATGGCGGCGCGCATTGGCGGCGTCGACAACCCGGTGACTGCCAGGATCGTCTGGTGGCTCGAGCTGGCGGGTGCTGTGGCGGTGCTGGGATTCGGCGTGGTGCTGCTGATGGCCAGCCTCTAGCGCCGGATCGGATCACCCGGCGCCGCGCGACCCATCGCCGCCTTGCGCGGCGGCTCGAAGCGGCTATGGTGCGCGCCAGCCTAGAACCCCTCCAAACTGGCGCCCCATGTCCGAACACCTCCCGCCCAATCATCCCGCCGTCCTGCCGCAGAAAATCGGCGTGCTGCTGCTCAATCTGGGCACACCCGACGCCACCGACTACTGGAGCGTGCGGCGCTATCTGCAGGAATTCCTCAGCGACCAGCGGGTGATCGAGACGCCGCGCTGGCTATGGTGGCCGCTGCTCAACCTGGTGATCCTCAGCGTACGGCCGCAAAAGAGCGGCAAGGCCTATGCCTCGATCTGGGACAAGGAACACAATGCCAGCCCGCTGCTGGTGATCACGCGCAAGCAGACCGCGGCGCTGGCCGCGCGGATGGCCGGCCATGACAATGTCATGGTCGATTTTGCCATGCGTTACGGCAATCCCTCGACGCAGAGCGTGATGGAAAAGATGGTGGCCGCCGGGTGCACCAAGATCCTTCTCGTGCCGCTCTATCCGCAGAATTCGGCGACGACGACCGCCACGGCCAATGACAAGGCCTTCGACGTGCTCAAGACCATGCGCCGGCAGCCCGCGGTGCGCAGCATGCCAGCCTATTTCGAAGATCCCAAATATATCGAGACGCTCGGCAATTCGATCCGGGACGGCGTCGCGGCGCTGGATTTCGAACCGGACGTGGTGATCACCAGCTATCACGGCATGCCGGTGACCTATCTGGAGCGCGGCGATGTCTACCATTGCCAGTGCTACAAGACGACGCGGCTGGTGCGCGAATATCTCGGCTGGCCCAAGGAAAAGCTGATGGTGACGTTCCAGTCGCGCTTCGGCCCGACCAAGTGGCTGGAGCCCTATACCGACAAGACGCTCGAAGCCCTGCCGGGCAAGGGCATCAAGAAGGTGGCGATCCTGGCGCCGGCCTTTTCGGCCGACTGCATCGAGACGCTGGAAGAAATCTCGGTCGAAGGCCGCCATCTCTTCATGGAGGCCGGTGGCGAGAATTTTGCCTATATCCCCTGCCTCAATGACAGCCCGGGCGGCATGGACATGATCGAGGACATGGTGCGGCGGGAGCTGAGCGGCTGGTTGTAATATCTACGATCTGACGGGGACGTACCCCACAGCCAGCCATTCGGGCTTAGCCCTCATGGCCTTCTTCGCTTAAATCGCTCCACTGGAGCGATTTATCCTTCGGGCCGCTCTCAAGCCCCTGAGGGGGAGGGACCGCGTGGTGATTGCGGCTGGATTATGCCCAAAACTCGATCTGTCCCTCCCCCTTCAGGGGGAGGTCAGCTGGGGGCGCTAGCTCAGCTTGCCTTCGCCGATGATGGCGCGGACTTCGTCTTCGACGATGTCGAGCATGGCATTGACGGTGGCGACGGCGCGGTCGGGGTCGCCTGCCATGACGGCATCGGCCAGGTCGCGGTGGATGGGGAAAGAAGCCAGGCCGAAATCGTCGGCGCCGAAGGGCGAAGCGCCGCCGCGCTCGAGCGCACGGTCGAGATTGGCGAGGATCTGGCCATACATGGGATTGCCCGAGGCGTCATAGATGGCGCCGTGAAAGGCGTGGTCGGCCTTGCGCCAAGGGCGACCAGCGTCGACTTCGACCAGGAGCGCGTCGCACAGCAAGGAAATCTGCCGGCGCTGGTCCGGGGTGGCGGCGATGGTGGCCTTGCGCACGACGTCGTTTTCCAGCGTGCGGCGGATTTCCATCAGGCGGAGCAGGGCTTCGCCTTCGAGCCGCACCATGGTGGGCACGAGGCCGCGCGAGGTCTGCACCCGGGCGGAGAGATAGGTGCCGTCGCCGCGGCGACGACGAATGATGCCGAGACCCTCCCAGCGATTGAGCGCCTCGCGAATGGTGGAGCGGCCGACGCCAAGCGTCGCCGCCAGCGAGACTTCGGGCGGCAGGCGATCGCCGATCTTGAGGCCAGAGCGCTCGACCATGTCGGCCAGCGCGTCCAGCACCGCCACGCCGCGCGTGCGGGTTTCCAGCGGCTCAAGGTAGCTCAGGGCACTCTGTTGTCGCACGGCGCCTGATCTCCTGGCCTCAGCAAGCAATTCCCCCACACATCACAGTTTGACTGATTTGTCAGCCGTGCAGTGCAGACTGGCGGGGGGCGGGGGCCTGCAATTGCAGCAGGTCGGTCAGCGCCTCGATCAGGATATCCATCTGCGGCTTGGAATTGTAACCCTGCACCGAGAGGCGGCAGATGCAGGTGTCCTGCCATTTAAAGACCGGGATCTCGATATTGTACTTGTCGAGCAGGTCGAGCTTGAGCTGATCCACGTCGCATTCCGGGATCGGCATGGCCACCATTTGCGGGGCCGAGAAGGGCGGGCTGCTGAGCGGGGTAAGGCCGGTCAGCAGGGCCAGGCGATGGGCGGTGTCCTGGGCCAAAGCCTGGCAATGTTCCTGCACGCCGGTCCAGCCATTGGCGCGGCGGAAATCGAGCGCGGCGGTGACGGAAAGCCAGGGCGAGGGGTCGCGGGTGCCCTGCATTTCGAGCTCGTCGATGAAGGGGGAATTGCCGAAGGCGCCCTTGGCGCCCGGTTCCTTGGACTGGGCGGTCCAGCCATGGCTGATGACCAGCGGGTTGATCAGGTGCTGCACGTCGGGGCGGGCATGGAGGAATGCCGAGCCCTTGGGCGCCATCATCCATTTGTGGCAGTTGCCGGCATAGAAATCGGCGCCCAGCTCGTCGAGGGCCAGCGGGATATGGCCGGGGGTATGGGCGCCGTCGATGACGCTCCAGATGCCGCGCTTGCGGGCTTCGGCGATGGCGGCCTCAATGGGGAAGAGCAAAGCGGTCGGCGAGGTAATGTGGCTGAGGAACAGCACTTTGGTGCGCTCGGTCATGCCGGCGATGACGGCCTTGGTGAACTGGGCCTCGGAGGTGAGGGGCAGGGGCACGGTGACGACGACGATCTCGGCGCCGGTGCGGCGGGCGACATAGGCCCAGGTCTTTTCCAGTGCCGAATATTCGTGGTCGGTGGTCAGGATCTGGTCGCCGGGCTGGAGATCGAGCGACTGGGCGACGATGTTGAGCCCGAGCGTAGCATTGGTCAGGCCGACGAGATTGTCAGCGCTGGTGCCCAGTTCGGCGGCCAGAACGATGCGCGGACGGCGCATGTTTTCGGTGAGGTCGCGGCCGAGGAACTCGACGGGCTGGCCCTCGAGCTTGAGCTGCCAGGCCTGATAGGCCTCAAAGACCGGGCGCGGGCAGGCGCCGAACGAGCCGTGGTTGAGGAAGACGACATCCTCGCGGAGGAGGAACTGCCGGGCAAGATTTTCGGACACGTCAGCGGCCTTTCAAAGTCGGATCGAGGGCATCGCGCAAGCCGTCGCCAAAGAGGGTGGTCGCCAGCACGGTGATGGCGAGGGCGGCGGTGGGGAAGAGCGCGAGGTGCCAGTAGAAGAACATGAAATCGATGCCCTCATTGATCATCTGGCCCCAGGTGGGGGTGGGCGGGGGCACGCCGATGCCCAGAAAGCTGAGGCTGGCCTCGAGCATCATGGCGAGGGGTATGGCGAGCACGAAGCCGACGATGATGGGGGATATCGAATTGGGAATGAGGTGGCGGCGGATGATGTACCAGGGCGTGGCGCCCAGGGCCTGGGCGGCGCGGACGAATTCCTTGTCACGCATGGCCTTGATCTGGGCGCGGACCAAAAGGCAGACCTGCACCCAGCCGAAGAGGGCGGCGATCAGCACGATAGTGAAATAGCCGCCGCGGGTGAGGGCGCCCAGCAGCATGGCGGCCAGCAAAGGCGGCACCACCGAGAAGAGCTCGATGACACGCATGATGAACCAGTCGGTCTTGCCGCCGAAATAGCCGGCCAGGGCGCCGAGCGGAATGCCGATGACCACGCTGAACAAAGCGGCGGTGAAGCCGATGGTCAGCGAAACGCGGGCGCCATAGACGATGCGCGTATAAAAATCGCGGCCGAGGCTATCGATGCCGAACCAGTGCTGGGCCGAGGGGAAGGCCAGCGCTTCGGTGAGGAAGGACTGGGCCTCGGGCGGGGCCGGGGTGATCAGCGGGGCAAAGATGGCCATCAGGATGAGCACGGCCAGGACGGCGCCGGCAACGATGGCGGCCTTGTTGCCGGAAAAGCGCTGCCAGGCAAACCAGAGCGGGCTGCGGTGGCGATAGGGGGCGGGGGCGGCGAGGGGCTCGGTGGTCATTGGCCGCCTCCCACGCGGATGCGCGGATTGATCAGCGCATAGACGATGTCGCTGAGCAGGTAGGCGATGCAGTACATGAAGGTGATCATCAGCATCAGTGCCATTTCGAGCGGATAGTCGCGGGTCTCGATCGAAGAGACGAAATAGGCGCCCAGGCCCGGCACGCGGAACATGGCCTCGACAAAGATCGAGCCGGTGGCGGTGCCGATGAACATGGGCAGAAACACCGTGACCAGCGGAATGGCCGAGTTGCGCAGCACGTGCTGGAAAATGATACGGCGTTCGCTGAGGCCCTTGGCGCGCAGCACGGTGACGAAGGGGCGGTTGATGGTGTCGAGCATGGCCGAGCGGGTATAGCGGGCATAGGTGGCCAGCGGGATCAAGGCATAGGCGGTGATCGGCAGGATCCAGCGCTCGGGCTTGCCCCAGCCGCTGGCTGGCAGCCATTGCAGCCAGACGGCAAAGACCAGGATCAGCAGCATGGAGGTGACAAAGACCGGAATGGTCAGGCCGAAGGTGGCGACCGTCGAGGCCAGGTAATCAATCCAGGTATTGCGGTTGAGCGCGGCGGCCATGCCCAGCAGGATGCCGAGCGGGGCGCCGATCAGCACGCCGAGGCCACCGAGCACCAGGCTGGGGACCCAGGCGCGGGAAAGCAAGCCGGTGACGGTATCGCCGGGGCTCTGATAGGGCACGCCGAAATCGAAATGCAGCACGCCCCACATGTAACGGAAATACTGGACATAGAGCGGCTGATCGAGGCCGAGATTGGCCATCAGCTTGTCGCGCACAGCCTCGGATACCGGCATGTCATTGGCGTCGAAGGGGCCGCCGGGAATGGCGTGCATCATGAAGAAGATGATCAGCGACACGACGATGAAGGTGACGGCGACCGAGATGAGGCGGCGGAGGATGAAGGAGATCATGCGCTGGTCCTCATGTCGTCACCAGCGCTTCGACGCGGTGGTTGGGGGCGATGGTGACCAGTTGGGGCGCGGCGTTGGGGGCGAGGCCGGTCTGGATGACAGTATAGCGCGGCGTGGCGGCGGCGAGTTCGTCGGCCGTCAGAAAGCTGCGCTGGCGGCGGTCGCGGGGATTGGCGGCCGGGATCGCGTCGAGCAGAGCGCGGGTATAGGGGTGCTGGGGATCGGCGAAGATGGCCTGCGTGGGGGCCTCCTCGACGACGCGGCCGCGATACATGACCACGACGCTGTCGGTGAGGGATTTGACGGTCGACAGGTCATGGCTGATGAATAGGATCGAGAGCCCCATTTCGGCCTGCAGCTGCTTGAGCAGGCCGATAATCTGCGCCTTGACCGTGACGTCGAGGGCTGAGGTCGGCTCGTCGGCGACGAGCACGGTGGGTTCGAGGATCAGGGCGCGGGCAATGGCGACGCGCTGGCGCTGGCCACCGGAGAGTTCATGGGCGTAGCGTGAACCGAAATTGCGCGGCAGGCCGACGCGTTCGAGCCAGTCGAGCGCCTTTTGCGTCTGGGCGCGCGCCGTGCCCAGACCATGGATATGCAGCGGCTCGGCAATGATCTGGTCCAGCGTCATCATCGGATCGAGGGCGGAATAGCTGTCCTGGAAGACGATCTGCATGCGGCGGCGGTAGGATTTGAGCGCGGTGGCATCCATCGTCGTGATATCGGCACCATCGACCAGGACCTGGCCGGCGCTGGGTTCGGTCAGGCGCATGGCCATCATGCCGGTGGTGGTCTTGCCCGAGCCGGATTCGCCGACCAGGCCCACAATGCGGTTGCGCGGCAGCACGATATCGAGCGGGTGCACGGCGTGGAAATCGGTGTGGCTGGTGACAAAGCCGCTGCGGCGGCCGATGCGATAGGTCTTGGCGAGGCCGCGCAGTTCGAGCGCCGGCGCGGCGGCGGCGTCGAGATCGCCCGAGGGGACGAAGCTGGCATTGAGGCTGGCCAGCAGGGCCTTGGTGTAATCGTGTTTCGGCGCGTCGAATATCTGCTGCACCGGCCCCTCTTCCATGACCTCGCCGCCATACATGACCAGCACCCGGTCGACGGTTTCGGCGATGACGCCGAGATCGTGGGTGATCATGATCAGAGCCATGCCGAACTCGGCCTGGACCTTCTTGATCAGGTAGAGGATCTGGGCCTGGATGGTGACATCGAGGGCGGTGGTGGGTTCGTCGGCAATCAGGATCTTGGGGCGGCAGGACAGGGCCATGGCGATCATGGCGCGCTGCAGCATGCCGCCGGAGAGCTGATGGGGATAGAAGTTGAGGACGTCCTTGGCGTTCTTGATCTCGACGCGCAGCAGCAATTGCTCGGCCTCGGCCAGGGCGTCGCGCTTGCTCGCAGGCCGGTGCGCCTGGATGGTTTCGCAGATCTGGTGGCCGATGGTGAAAACCGGATCAAAGGCCGTCATAGGATCCTGAAAGATCATGGCGGCGGATCGGCCGCGCAGCCGCGCCAGGTCTTCCTTGCCGGCCTTGAGCACGTCGATGCCGTCGAGCAGCATGGTGGTGGCGCTGACATGGGCAGTGGCGGGCAGCAGGCGCAAGAGGGCGCTACAGCTGACCGATTTGCCGGAACCGGATTCCCCGACAATGCCGAGGCTTTCGCCTTCCTCGAGGGAAAAGCTGACGCCCCGCACCGCATCGACCTGGCCGCCATACTGGCTGAAACTGACCCGCAGGTCCTTGATGTCGAGAAGGGGCATGGGCTGGCCTTGCTGTGTAGGGAAGCGCTCCCTGGCCTTGGGAACCAGGGAGCGCGGCGCACGATCGTGACTACTGCTTGGTCAGGTGAGTGAAGAAGTAGTGGCCAAGGCGATCGAGCGAGGTGAAGCCCAGGGCGTTGGGCGTGGAGGCATCGCCGCCGAGTTCATCGGAGATGACGGCGATGGTAATGGGGTGGACGAGCGGCACGATCAGCGCCTGATCGATCATGATCTGCTCGGCTTCAGCATAGAGCTTGTAGCGGGTGTCCCAGTCGCTCTCGGAATCGGCCTGGGAGACCAGCGCGTCATATTCGGGAATGTGGTAGCCGTGGCGACCGCCATTGAAGAAGATGCCGTAGAAGTTGGACGGATCGAGATAGTCGTATTCATAGGGCGCGATGAAGATGTTGTTGGTCTTGTTGCGCAGACCGTCCATCCACTCGGCGCCGGGCAGGACGCGGATGTTCATGGTGATGCCCAGAACGTCCTTGAACTCGGCCTGCAGATATTGCGCCATGGCCGGAATGATGGCGCCGTTATAGCCACCCTCTTCGCGATACCAGATTTCGATCTCGGGGAAGCCGGCGCCGTCAGCAAAGCCGGCATCGGCCATGAACTGCTTGGCTTTTTCGGGATCAAACACGGCTTCGGCAGCGATGTCAGGATTGTAGCCAGGATAGCCGGGCGGCAGGATGGAACCGGCCGGGATGGCGATGTCCTTGAGGACGGTGGAGGTCAGCTCGGCACGATCGACGGCGTAGTAGAAGGCCTTGCGGACATTCTCGTCGTTGAAGGGCGCCGAATCCAGATCGTAGGAGATGTAGGAGGTGGCAAAGACGGCGTTCTTGCGGATGCCATCGGGATAGCGCTGGGTCGCCACCGGCACCTGGCCGGTATTGAGGAAGGAATAGTCGGCGTCGCCGGCGAGGAAGGCGGGCAGGCCGACTTCAGGGGCGCCCAGGCTTGGATCGACTTCGAGGCGGTCGATCTGGGCCTGCCACGGGCCGGTATAGGTGTCGGACTTGGTCAGGACGACCGAGTTGTTGGACTTCTCCCAGCTCTCGAGGTCGAAGGGGCCAGAGGAGACGATGGTATCGACATTGAGGGCCCAGTCATCGCCGAGCTTGTCGACGACATGCTTGGGCACGGGGTACCATAGGCTGGTGACCGATGGCAGGTAGGGTTTTGGGGCGACGGTGGTGACTTCGATGGTCAGGTCATCGACGGCGACGAGGCCAAGCGTGGACACGTCGGCAGTGCCTTCGGTGACTTCCTTCCAGCCCTTGATGCCGCCGGCGAAATCCCAGTACCAGGCAAAGTCATAGCCGCCGGTCGCGGCGCGCTGCAGGGCAAAGACATAGTCTTCTGCCGTCAGCGGCTCGCCATCGGACCAGACCAGGCCGGGCCGCAGCTTGAAGGTCCAGGTCAGGCCATCTTCGGACTGGCTCCAGCTTTCGGCCGCCATCGGCGTCAGCTCGAATTCCTTGTCGAAGGTGGCAATCGGCACCTGCAGCAGCTCGGCAAAGGTGGCCCGGGCATAGACCGTCTTCATATAGTCCATATAGGTGCCCGAGGTGGACTGGCCCGGCGCGACGATGGTGGTCTGGGCCAGCGACGGCATGGTCATGGGCGCGGTCATGGCCGTCGCGACAGCCAATGCCCCGGCGATTTTCAATAGTGTCTTCATTGCAGACTCCCTCCTTGCAGAGCCAATTGTCGACGTTCCCTCGGTGCCGGCGCGATAGCGGCTGGCCGGTCGAATTCTGCGCAGCCAGGCTGCGATCGGCAGATCAAGATTTCCCCTCGAAATCTGCCCAATGACATATGTCTGACAAATCCATTTCCGCTTGGCAAGCCGGTCTGTGGATAGGTTGCTCATTTTCTATCCCTTGATCTGCGGGCGATGCGGAAATGGGCAGATGGTGGTTTGGCAGGCAGCCCGTTGAGAGCGCCTGGTGACGCTCCTCAGCAGGCTCGCGTGGTTTGCCGGGGAAGCGCGCACGAGCACCTTCAGCGGCCCATGCTGACGCGCAGCGCGGTGGCGATGGCTTCCGCGCCGATGCCGAAATGGGCGTAGAGGTCGTTGACGGTACCGGTCTGGCCAAAGTGCTCGACGCCCAGGGTAATGGTGCGATGGCCGAGCACGCTGCCCAGCCAGCCCAACGTCGCCGGATGGGCGTCGATGGCGGTGACGAGGCCGGCGCGATGGGGGATGTCGGCGAGCAGGGTTTCGATATGGCTGGTGGCGGCAGGATCGCCATGCAGGCGGGCGCGCTGCGCGGCGTGCCAGCCGGCATTGAGGCGATCGGCCGAGGTGACGGCCAGGACCGCGACATTGCGGCGGTCGCCGCCAATGGCGGCAGCAGCGGCAATGGCCTCGCTGGCCAGCACGCCCTGATAGGCGATGACCGCCTCGCATTGCGGGGTGGGGGCTTTCAGCCAATAGGCGCCGCGGATGATGCCGGTGGTCAGGGCCTTGTCGACGCTGCGGGGCGGCTGCTCGATGGATCGGGTGGAGAGGCGCAGATAGACCGAGCCGCCGGTAACGTCGCGCGGCCAGTCGGCCAGGTCCGGGCGGGCATCGCCGGCGCGCTGCATATAGTCGAAGGCCCAGTCCATGATGACCGAGAGTTCATCGGCAAAGGCCGGTTCGAAACTGGCGAGGCCATCCTGGGACATGCCGATCAGCGGGGAGGCGATGGACTGGTGGGCGCCACCTTCGCCGGCCAGTGAGACGCCCGAGGGCGTGCCGATGAGCAGGAAGCGCGCATCCTGGTAGCAGGCATAGTTGAGCGCATCGAGGCCGCGGGAAATGAACGGATCGTAGAGCGTGCCGATGGGCAGCAGGCGCTCACCGAAGAGGGAATGGCTGAGCCCGGCGGCGCCGAGCGCAAGGAAGAGGTTCATCTCGGCAATGCCGAGCTCAAGGTGCTGGCCCTCGGGGGTGAAGCGCCATTTCTGGGCGCTGGGAATGGCTTCGGCCTGGAAGACATCGACCATGTCGCGCTGGGCGTAAAGATGGCGGCGATTGACCCAGGTGCCCAGATTGGTCGAGACGGTGACGTCGGGCGAGGTGGTGATGATGCGGCGGGCGAGTTCGCTATCGGTCTTGGCGATGGCGTCGAGGATCTTGCCGAAGGCTGTCTGGGTCGAGGTGGGGCCGGTGCCGACGAACTGGGGCCCGATGGTGGGTACGGCGGGCGAGCTGTGGCGGCGGGAGGCGGTGGTGTTGAAGGGGACGTCGGCGAGGAAGGATTCGATTTCGGCAGCGTTGTCGAGGCCCTCGAATTTCTCCCATTCATGGCCGGGTCGGACGTTCATGGACTGGCGCAGCGTGTCCATCTGCGCTGATGTCATCTGGCCGGCATGGTTGTCCTTGTGGCCGGCGAGCGGCGTGGCCCAGCCCTTGACGGTATAGGCGATGAAGACGGTGGGCTTGTCGCTGGCGGCGGCGGCTTCGAACTGCTCGAGCAGGCTTTGCGTGCAATGGCCGCCCAGATTGCCCATCAGCTCGGCCAGTTGCGCATCGCTGCGGCGAGCGAGCAGGGCGGTCAGGGCGCCCTGGTCGCCGATTTCGTCACTGAGGCGCTCGCGCCAGGCGGCGCCGCCGCGGAACATCAGCGCCGAATAGATGGCATTGGGGGCGGCATCGATCCAGGCCTTGAGCTTGTCCCCGCCCGGCTCGGCAAAGGCGGCGCGCTGCAGGGCGCCATATTTGAGGGTGACCACAGTCCAGTCGAAGGCGCGGAAAATGGCCTCGATGCGGTTATAGAGGCCCTCGCGGACAACGCCGTCCAGGCTCTGGCGATTATAGTCGATGACCCACCAGGTATTGCGCAGGCCATGCTTCCAACCCTCGAGCAGGCATTCATAGACATTGCCCTCGTCGAGCTCGGCATCGCCGACCAGGGCGACCATGCGGCCCTCGGGGCGAGAGGTATCGGCCCAGGATTTGGCGCGGACATAGTCCTGGATCAGCGATGCAAAGGCGGTGAAGGCGACGCCGAGGCCGACCGAGCCGGTGGAGATATCGACGTCGTCGGTGTCCTTGGTGCGGCTGGGATAGGACTGGGCGCCGCCAAAGGCGCGGAAGTTTTCCAGCTTTTCGAGGCTCTGCTTGCCGAACAGATACTGGATGGCGTGAAAGACGGGTGAGGCATGGGGTTTGACGGCGACGCGGTCCTCGGGGCGTAGCACGCCGAAATAGAGCGCGGCCATGATCGCCGCCATGGAGGCAGAGCTGGCCTGGTGGCCGCCGACCTTGACCCCATCGGTATTGGGCCGGATGTGGTTGGCATGGTGGATCGTCCAGTTGGAGAGCCAGAGCGCCTTGCGCGTCAGCGCCTCGATGGTCTTGATCCGGTCCATGCGTGTACCCCCTCTGCAGATGTCTGACATTGCACCTTGCCGCGCGGTGAATCCTGTCTATTCTGCGGCCATATTGGCGGACAAGCGCAGGAAATGCGCAGAAATGGCGGCATGAATGGCGGAAACAGCCAAAATCGCACCAATGGTGCTGACGGCGATCGACCGCAAGATCCTGGGCGCGCTGCAGGCGGACGGGCGGATGACGGTGCAGGCGATTGCCGAGCTGGTGGGGTTGTCGGCGTCGCCGTGCCTGCGGCGGATACGGCAGATGGAGCAGGCGGGGATCATTGCCGGCTACAGCGCCAGCGTCGACCAGAAGGCTGTGGGATTACCGGTTTCGGTCTTCATCTCGATCAAGCTGGAACGGCAGCGGGCCGAGGAGCTCGATGCCTTTGGCGCCGCCATCGGGCGCTGGCCGGAAGTGATGGAATGCTACCTGATGACCGGGCAGTTCGACTTCCTGCTGCGCGTGGTCTGCGCCGATCTCGAAGCCTATGAGCGCTTCCTGCGGGCGCGGTTGACGCAGATTGCCGGCGTCGCCTCGATCGAGAGCAGCTTTTCGCTCGGGCAGATCAAGCAGTCGCGGGTGCTGCCGCTTTAGGCCTTACCAGCCGGGACCGTCGAAATCGGGCGGGGTGACGTTGACCAGGCCACGGCCGACAATGTTGCTGCGCATGACCCAGCCAGTATCGGGAATGTGGCACCAGAGCGTGGCATCGCTGCCGCGCAGGGAGTAGCCGGCATCGCCGATCCAGCTGCCGCGGCGGGAATCGGAATCGCTCTGCGTGCACTGGTCGATGGGGATTTCGGTGCCGTCGGCGACGCGGCCGACGAGCTCGTAGCGGTCGCTCGGCCCGGCATGGATGGCGATATTGCCGCCCGACACCCGGGCGGTGATGGTCATGGCCTGGGCCGGCAGCAGCGTGGCGGCGAGCAGGGCGTTGGCGATGAGCAGGCGCTGGCGCATGGGGGTCTCCGAAGCGTTCAGATGTCCAATGCGCCAGCAGCGCGGCGGTTTCAAGGGTTTAGAGATCGACCTTGGCATTGTCGCCCATATCGGGCGCCTTGCCGGTCAGGGCGGCAAAGGCCATTTTGGCGGTCGAGACCAGCTGGTTGGGGCTGTCCCAGAGCTCGCCATCCTCGGGGGTGACGGTCAGCAGGCGGATGGCCGGATCACTGGCATCGTCCCACCAGGCCTTGTCCCAGTCGCTCCACAGCTCGGTGATCTGGGCGCGGTCATTGCTGAGCTTGGCCTTGCCGGAAATCACCGCATATTTGTGACCGCCGCTATCGACCCAGGCCATCGAGACATAGGGGAAGGCTTCAACCTGCTCGTTCTTGTGGCCTTCCTGGTCGACCAGGAAATAGATGGCGTGATCCTCGCGGAAGACGCGGGCCGAGAGCGGCCGGCTGCGCTGGCGCTCGCCATCCCAGGTGGTGAACATGCAGATGTCGATCTTGTCGGCCAGCTCCCAGATGCGGTCCTGGACTTCCTCTGGCGTCTTGTCATTGTCGTGGTGCGGCTTGACCATGATGGTCTCCTTGGCTGTCTGACAGACCAACGGGTGGCGGCGAATCTGGTTGCCGGGGATTTTTTTTGGCGCGGCGGTGATCCAGGCGTCATCTGGTCACCACCATGAACGCATGATGACTAAATTTGTTCTGGCTCAATGCATTAGGGGCTGGCAGGACTATTCTGGCGGGAAACCTAAGGAGTCGCTGATGCGCATCTATCTGCTGCTGGCCCATCCCGATCGCAATAGTCTGTGCGGCGGCATTGCCGATACCTATCAGGCGGCGGCTTTGGCCGCCGGGCACGACCTGCAGCGGCAGGACCTGGCGACGATGGCGTTCGACCCGATTCTGCACCAGGGGTATAAAGCCATCCAGCCGCTCGAGCCCGACCTGGTCGAGGCGCAAAGACTGATCGACTGGTGCGAGCGCTGGGTGATCGTCTATCCGGCCTGGTGGGGCAGCGTGCCGGCTTTGCTCAAGGGGTTTTTCGACCGCACGCTGCTGCCCGGCCAGGCGTTCGCGCCCCATGACAAGGACCCGCTCTGGGACAAGCTGCTCAAGGGCCGGTCGGGGCAATTGTTCATCACCGCCGACGCGCCGGACTACTGGACCTGGTTCGCCTATCACAATTCGGATGTGCGCATGGTCAAGCATGCCGTGCTTGGCTATTGCGGCATCAAGCCGGTGACGGTGACGCGCTTTGCCGAGGTCAAGACCAGCACCGAGGCGCAGCGCGAGGCCTGGCTGGAAAAGGTGCGGCTGATGGCGGCCAGGCCAGCCTAGCTGCGCCGGACCGGGCAGGTATTGATGCCCAGCAGAGTATAGATCGGGCAGGTGCCGACAATGCCGGTCAGCAGCGGCACGAGGCCGATCAGCATGAACCAGCGCCAGCCGGCATCGGGAAAGGCGAAGAAGGCGGCCAGCATGGCAATGCCGACAACCACGCGCAGGATGCGGTCGGTGCGGCCTTCATTGATCTTGAACATGGCGGGTTCCTCCATTGATGAGGCCCCATGCTAGCAGGACGGCGCGGGCCCACCTTGATCTGGAACAAAGAGCGCCGGCCACGGCGCTGGCACGCTCACTCGGCCGGATCGCCGAAATCGATAGTCGGATCGTCCCAGGCCGGGGTGCCCTCGCCCAAGGCATCGAGCGGATCGAGCCCGTCGCCCGCGGGCAGCAGGCTGAGCGGATCGGCGCTGAGATTGACCAGGGCGCGGCCATCGACCCAGCCGGCGCCGCGCACCAGGCACCAGTCGCCGGCGCCGGGGGCAGGCGCCGCCACGCCCGGCGCGGCGCTGCCGGAGACGAGATCGTTGCTGCAGCGCTCGATCGTGACGGTGGCGCCCGCCGGCAGGTTCTTGCCGGTGGCGGGCGTGTCGGGACCGGGGCCGTCATGCAAAGCCGGCGCGCCGCTGACAGTGGCGGTTTGCGCCGCTAGCACTGGCGCGCCGTGGAGCGCGGCGGCGAGCAGCAGGACGGGCAATAACAGGGCGGCGGGATAAAGGCGCATGGTCCCACCTGCACCCATTGGCGCACCAAAGGCAAGAAGGGCGGTCACTGCCTTATGGTCAGCAGGTTGCGCTCGGGAATCATCACCAGCTCATAGGGCTGGCTCAGCCGGTAGCGGTTATATTCGGGGTTGAACTCGGCAAAGCGGAAGCCGGCTTCGGCCATCTGGCTGGCCTCGGCCAGGGTCAGCGGCAGCGCGCGGCCGGTGCGGCCGGCCAGTTCGGTGGTGAAGATATGCATGATGACCTCGACAGGTTATGTTCACGTTATGTTCTAGCGCGAGGGCAGTCGGGAGTCGAGGGGGATGGTGATCACAAGCGGCGCGCCGCCCGGCCTCAGCCCCCGTGCCGCTGCAGCGCCTGCAGGGCCTGGGCGCGGCCTTGCTCGATCAGGTGCGCATAGCGTTCCTCGAAGGCGAGGCAGGCGGCGGTGAGATTGGCCACCTGGACGACCAGATCGGCCGGGGTCAGGGGCGTGTCGAGGCTGACCGGGTAGAAATGCGGCAGGTCGGCATGGCGGCGGAACAGGCGGTTGGCGCGGTTGAACAGGCCATTGAGCGTGAACATGGTCTGGGTCGAATAGGCGCCGGCAGGCCGCGCGCCGCGCAGCACATAGTTGAAGGCGGCCAGTTCGCGGCCGAGCCGGTTATAGCTGTCAATGCCGCGCGTGCCGAGCTTGGGTAGGGTCATGTCAGTCTCCTTGGGCCTCTGCCTGTGCTGCCGCCATGATAGGCCCGCGGCGGGGCCAGGGGATAAGAGGGACCGGCGGACGCGCCGAAACGCCGCCCGGCTTGCGCTTGCGGTGTCACGGGTAATGGGCGGCCTTTGACTCAATCCAGTTACTAACTCGGGGAGCCAAGGGCCGCCCATCACGGTATCGGCTTGCTTAGGGGGTCTGGTAGGCCCCCACCTAACCTCCCCCTGAGCAACCGTGTTTGCGGTCAAGCTGTGTTGGTGTGCCAGGGGGTGTTGTTGGTGTGCCAGGGGGTGTTGTTGGCAAGGACGGCATTGGCTGTCGTGATGAGTTTGCGCATGGCGGCGACGATGGCGAGCTTTCCCGGTTTGCCCTGGGCGCGCAGCCTTTTGTAGAAGTCGCGGATGGGCGGGTTAGCACGGATGGCCGACAGGGTGGCCATATAGAGAGCGCAGCGCACCGAGAGGCGTCCGCCGGCGATATGGGCCTGGCCGCGCATCTCACCACTATCGCGGTTGAAGGGGGCGACTCCGGCCAAGGCGGCCGCCTGCTTGTTGCCGATGCCGCCCAGCTCGGGCATTTCGGCCAGCAGCACGGCGGCCGTAGTCTGGCCGATGCCGGGGATGGTGGTGAGTAGTTCGGCCCGGCGCCGTAGCGTCGCATCGCTATCGATCTGGCGGGTAATGGCCCGATCCATCTCGCCGATCTGGCTGCTCAAGAAGCCTATATGAGCATCGATGCTGGCTTGCGCCAGCGCAGCTTCAGGGTGCTCGCGACGCTGCTTTTCCATGGCCAGCATATCCACCATCTGGCGGCGCCGGCGCACCAGATCGGCCATTTCCACGGCATTTGGATCGTAGAGGGGGTCGGGATCTGGGTGCATCAGGTGAGCGAAGCGCAGGATCGCCGCGGCGTCAATCGCATCGGTCTTGGCCAGCAGCCCGTCGGCCCGAGCCAGATCGCGCACCCGGCGCGGGTTAATCGTGCTCAGCGCGATGCCATGCTGGCTGAGCGAGCGGGCCATCAGCCGCGTATAGCTGCCGGTGGCCTCACAGACCAGATGGGGCCGGGTCAGGCTGGAGATCTTTTGCACCAACCGAGCCATGCCAGCCGGATTATTGGACACGCGCAACCTGCTCGAGCCGGTGATGGCCAGATCCAGGTGCTTCTTGGAGACGTCGACACCAACATAGTCTGGGGAAAAAATCATGATCGCTCTGCCTTGTATGCGGGCATGTCGCCCAACCAACCGTTCGAGACAGTCAAGATGGGCCGGACGCGTCTGCTCAGGGGCGAGCTTGCTGGCTCTTGGGGGACACACGCTATCCAGCCCGGGAGCCCGGTAAACCCAAAGCTCCCAGGCCGATCATCGCCAATCACGGCCTCCAAGCAAACATACAAGGGGGAGGGACCGCGCGGTGGTTGGGGCGGGATTGTGGGCGAACTCGATGCGCTCCTCCCCCTTCAAGGGGAGGCTGGGTGGGGGTGCCAGACATGAAAGAACAGATCTCCTTTGCCTGCGGCTTGCGGCGGGAGCAGACGGTGGCGGAGCGGCGGTTCTGGGCGCTGCTGGAACCCTGGCGGCGGGCGGGCTGGCATATGCGGCGGCAGGCGCCGATCGGGCCCTATGTGGTGGATTTTGTCTGCAAGCGCGCCGGGATCATTTTCGAGATCGATGGCGACAGCCATTTCACCGAGGCGGGGCTGGCCCACGATGCGCGGCGGACGGCGTTTCTCGTCGGGCTGGGCTATCGCGTGGTGCGGTTTGGCAATGACGACGTGCTGGACAATGCCGATGGGGTGGGGGAGGTGGTGTTCGGTCTGCTGGGGCCGGTGGATGGGGAGCCGCCGGGGTGGGGCACCCCACCTAACTGCGATACCCCCACCTAGATCGGGGTTGGGGATAGGCCCCCGCCTAACCGGCCATTCGAGCATAGCTCTCATGGCCTTCTCGGCTCAGATTGGTCCACCGGACCAATCTGGCCCTGCGGGCATGCCTCGAAGCCCCTGAAGGGCAAGACCCCCACCTAGCCTCCCCCTGAGCAACCGTGTTTGCGGTCAAGCTGTGTTGGTGTGCCAGGGGGTGTTGTTGGTGTGCCAGGGGGTGTTGTTGGCAAGGACGGCATTGGCTGTCGTGATGAGTTTGCGCATGGCGGCGACGATGGCGAGCTTTCCCGGTTTGCCCTGGGCGCGCAGCCTTTTGTAGAAGTCGCGGATGGGCGGGTTAGCACGGATGGCCGACAGGGTGGCCATATAGAGAGCGCAGCGCACCGAGAGGCGTCCGCCGGCGATATGGGCCTGGCCGCGCATCTCACCACTATCGCGGTTGAAGGGGGCGACTCCGGCCAAGGCGGCCGCCTGCTTGTTGCCGATGCCGCCCAGCTCGGGCATTTCGGCCAGCAGCACGGCGGCCGTAGTCTGGCCGATGCCGGGGATGGTGGTGAGTAGTTCGGCCCGGCGCCGTAGCGTCGCATCGCTATCGATCTGGCGGGTAATGGCCCGATCCATCTCGCCGATCTGGCTGCTCAAGAAGCCTATATGAGCATCGATGCTGGCTTGCGCCAGCGCAGCTTCAGGGTGCTCGCGACGCTGCTTTTCCATGGCCAGCATATCCACCATCTGGCGGCGCCGGCGCACCAGATCGGCCATTTCCACGGCATTTGGATCGTAGAGGGGGTCGGGATCTGGGTGCATCAGGTGAGCGAAGCGCAGGATCGCCGCGGCGTCAATCGCATCGGTCTTGGCCAGCAGCCCGTCGGCCCGAGCCAGATCGCGCACCCGGCGCGGGTTAATCGTGCTCAGCGCGATGCCATGCTGGCTGAGCGAGCGGGCCATCAGCCGCGTATAGCTGCCGGTGGCCTCACAGACCAGATGGGGCCGGGTCAGGCTGGAGATCTTTTGCACCAACCGAGCCATGCCAGCCGGATTATTGGACACGCGCAACCTGCTCGAGCCGGTGATGGCCAGATCCAGGTGCTTCTTGGAGACGTCGACACCAACATAGTCTGGGGAAAAAATCATGATCGCTCTGCCTTGTATGCGGGCATGTCGCCCAACCAACCGTTCGAGACAGTCAAGATGGGCCGGACGCGTCTGCTCAGGGGCGAGCTTGCTGGCTCTTGGGGGACACACGCTATCCAGCCCGGGAGCCCGGTAAACCCAAAGCTCCCAGGCCGATCATCGCCAATCACGGCCTCCAAGCAAACATACAAGGGGGAGGGATCGGATCGAGTTTGTCCACGATGGCGCCCACCCACTGCTCGGCCCCTCCCCCTTCAGGGGGAGGTTGGGTGGGGGTGTCGGGGGCCTAGTTGACCTCGCCAGACAGCGTATCGAGTTCCATTTCGCGCAGGCGCTTGACCTCGTCTCTAAGGCGGGCGGCTTTCTCGAACTCCAGGTTGGTCGCGGCTTCGCGCATCTGGGTTTCGATGTCCTTGATGACGGCGGCGAGGTTGGCGCCGACTTCGACGCGTTCCTTGCCGTCGCGGCCTTTGCCGATCGATACCGTGACGTGGTCGCGCTCGTAAACCGAGTCGACGATGTCATGGATATTGGAGCGGACCGAGGCGGGGGTGATGCCGTTGGCCTCATTGTACGCCACCTGCTTTTCGCGGCGGCGGCCGGTTTCGGCCAGCGCGCGCTCCATCGAGCCGGTAATGCGGTCGGCATAGAGGACCACCTTGCCGTCGACGTTACGGGCGGCGCGGCCGATGGTCTGGATCAGGGAGGTTTCCGAGCGGAGGAAGCCTTCCTTGTCGGCGTCGAGGATCGCCACGAAGCCGCATTCGGGGATGTCGAGGCCTTCGCGCAGCAGGTTGATGCCCACGAGAACGTCGAAGGCGCCCAGACGAAGATCGCGGATGATCTCGATGCGCTCGATGGTGTCGACGTCGCTATGCATGTAGCGGACGCGAATGCCCTGCTCGTGCAGATATTCGGTGAGGTCCTCGGCCATTTTCTTGGTGAGGACAGTGAGGAGGGTCCGGTAGCCGAGTTTGTTGACCTGGCGGATCTCGTCGACCACGTCATCGACCTGGTTCTTGGCCGGGCGGATTTCCACCGGGGGATCTATCAGCCCGGTGGGGCGGATGACCTGTTCGGCAAAGACGCCGCCGGTCTGCTCCATTTCCCACTTGCCGGGCGTGGCCGAGACATAGACCGATTGCGGCCGCATGGCGTTCCATTCCTCGAAACGCAGCGGGCGATTGTCCATGCAGCTTGGCAGGCGGAAGCCATATTCGGCCAGCGTGGCTTTGCGACGGAGATCGCCGCGATACATGGCGCCGAGCTGGCCGATGGTGACGTGGCTTTCGTCGACGAACACGAGCGCATTGTCGGGGAGATATTCGAACAGGGTGGGCGGCGGCTCGCCCGGCTTGCGGCCGGAAAAGTAGCGGGAATAGTTCTCGATGCCGGCGCAGGAGCCGGTGGCTTCCATCATTTCGAGATCGAAGAGGCTGCGCTGTTCCAGCCGCTGGGCCTCGAGGAAACGGCCAGCGCCGTTGAGCTCCTGCAGGCGGGCATTGAGCTCGGTGCGAATGGCCTTGATGGCCTGGTTCATGGTGGTGCGCGGCGTCACGTGGTGGGAATTGGCGAAGACGCGGATGAAGGTGAGGTCGGCCGACTTTTTACCCGTCAGGGGGTCAAACTCGGTGATGGACTCGATCTCGTTGCCGAACAGCGACACGCGCCAGGCGGCGGCTTCATAGTGGGCGGGGAAAATTTCCACCGTGTCGCCGCGCACCCGAAAGGTGCCGCGCACAAAGCCGGTATCGCCGCGCTTGTATTGCAGCGCCACCAGCTTGGCGAGCAGCTCGCGCTGGTCGATCTTTTGCCCTTTTTGAACGTCGATGGTCATGGCCGTGTAGTCTTCGACCGAGCCGATGCCGTAGATGCAGGAGACCGAGGCGACGATGATGACGTCATTGCGCTCGAGGATCGCCCGCGTCGCCGAGTGGCGCATGCGGTCGATCTGCTCGTTGATGGTGGATTCCTTCTCGATATAGGTATCGGTCCGCGGCACATAGGCCTCGGGCTGGTAGTAGTCGTAATAGGAGACGAAGTACTCCACCGCATTGTCGGGGAAGAAGCTCTTGAACTCGCCATAGAGCTGGGCGGCGAGGGTCTTGTTGGGGGCGAGGATCAGCGCCGGGCGATTGGTGGCGGCAATCACTTGCGCCGCGGTGAAGGTCTTGCCCGAGCCGGTGACGCCGAGCAGGACCTGGTCGGTCTCGCCATTGTTGACGCCTTCCACCAGCTCGGCAATGGCGGTGGGCTGGTCGCCGGCGGGGGTATAGGGCGTGACCATGCGGAAGGGCTTGCCGACATCGCGCTTGAGGTTGGACTGGGCCTTGTGCGGCACCCAGGGGGAAGAGCCTTCCACCTCCTTGCGGCCATGTAGGATGATCTGTTCGAGCGCCATGACGGTGGCGGTGACGCCGACGGTTTCGGCGCCCTCGACGGTGCGGCTGGAGCCGGCCTTGGACTTGGCGCTGGCCATGGCACTGCGCAGCTTGCCCTCGGTTTCGGGGTTCTGGCTGGTGCTGGCGCCTGTGGAGGGCACATGGCCGAAGCCGGCCTGCGGGCTTTCGCCCATGCCGTCGAAGTCGACGCGGTCGACCGAATTTATTTTTGTCTTTGAAGACTTCGCCGACATGCCTGTAGCGGTGTCGTTGGAGGACTTGGTGGTGCGGCGCTTTTCCAGCGCGGTCTTCTTCTTGGCGGCGGTTTCGAGCGCCTTACGGGCATCCTCGAGCACCTGCTCGGCATCGGCCGCGACCTTCTGGTCGGCCCGGTCCAGCGCGCGCTTGTTGCGCATGCGCTCGGCATAGAGCGGCTTGGAGGCCAGGATATCCTCGGCCTTCTCGATCTCGCCGAGAAAGTCATCGATGGAAAAATCGGCTTTGCCGGGGCGGGCGGATTTGTCGGCCATGGGGAGACACCGGGGGTCGGGGGGAGCAGCGCATATGGGGAACGGCGCGCGCCAATGCAATGTTTCGGTGAGCTTAGCCGCTATCGAACAGGGAGGGAACAGGGCTGCTGACAGGGCGTGTCAGCACGCTGCCTGCTGTGGGCGGAAAAGCCAGCGCCCATGGGCGCTGGCAGCACGTTGCAACAAAGCCGGGCTTAGTCGGCACTGCTGACGCGGATGATGGCGGAGGTCCCGGCCTCGCGATCCTCGGTCACCGCATAGATGGCGCCGTCGGGTCCAATGCGGACGTCGCGGACGCGGGCCTCGAGCGGGATGCGCTCCTCGAACTCGACGCGATCATCGTCGCCAAGATGGACGACAACAAGGCCGGTGGTGACGAGGCCGCCAATGATGAAGGTATTGTCCCAATCGGGGAATTCGTCGCCTTCATACCAGGCCATGCCGGAGGGGGCGATGACGGGATCCCAGTAATAGACCGGCTGCTGGGTTTCGCTGCTGGCGGTAATGCCCTCGCCGATGGCGTCGCCGCTATATTCGATGCCATAGGCAACATCGGGCCAGCCATAGTTGAGGCCGGCTTCGGGCCGGTTGAGCTCATCGCCGCCGCGGGCGCCATGCTCGACCAGCCAGAGGCGGCCGTCGTCATCGAGCGCGGCGGACTGCACGTTGCGGTGGCCCAGGCTCCAGATCTCGGGCAGGGCGCCTTCGGTCTCGACAAAGGGATTGTCCTCGATGGGCTCACCCTCGGCGGTGATGTGGAAGACCTTGCCGAAGCCGCTGGCCAGTTCCTGCGCCTGGACGCGGGTGACGTCATCGGAGCGTTCGCCGACGGTGATATAGAGCGAGCCGTCTGCATGGGGCACGATGCGCGAACCAAAATGCTTGTCGCCATCATAGGTGGGCTGCTGGGCAAAGATGGTGGTGGCATCTTCAAGCGTGCCGCCGCCTGCCTCGTCGAGCACCAGGGTCGCCGACGCGACGGTGGTGCCATTGCCGCCCTCACGGGGCTCGGCATAGGAGAAGTAGATGCGGCCGCTATCTTCGTAGTCGGGCGCCAGGGCCACGTCGAGCAGGCCGCCCTGGCCGCGCGCATCGACCTCGGGGACGCCCTCGATGGCCGGACCGGCTTCGCCGTCCTCACCGATGACATGCAGCGCGCCCTGCTTGGCGGTGACCAGCATGCGGCCATCGGGCAGGAATTCCATGGCCCAGAGCAGTGGCAGGCCTTCGGCCACGGTTTCCGTGCTGGTTTGCACCGGCTCGGCCGGCTGGGGTGCGCGATACTGGTCGGGCGAGGCGGGCTCCTGGTCGGGGGCGTTGGCGGGCTGGGTTTCGACGGGCTCGCCGGCGGCGGGTTCGGTGGTCTGGGCCAAAGCCGGGGTCAGCAGAAGGGTCAGCGACAGGGCGGTGCCGGTCAGCAGGCGACTGGTGTTGATCATGGTTTTCCCATCCAAGATTTTGAATCCATTGATTTTTCGCACAGCGTGCCGTGCGGGGCTCAAGGACTAAGGGCGGGAGCAGCGCTATCGTTGCATGGGCGGCGGTCACTAAAAACGGAGCGGGCGGGCTCCGTTGGCAGGCAGGCCCGGCAAGGCTGACCCAAAGCCGGCGAGCATGCGTATCAAGGTATTGGACACAAGACCGAGAGCGCCCATGACCCGCGACAATCAACGCCTTGCCAGCGTGCTGACCCTGGCGGGCATTGCCCCGATCTGGCTGCTGCTGGGCGCCCGACTGTGGTTGGGCATGCCGGCGCTGGTGCTGGCGCCATGGGCGCTCGGCTATGGCGCGGTGATCGCCAGCTTTGTCTGCGGCGTGCATTGGGGGCAGTTCATGAGCCAGAGCGAGACCATGCCGGTCAACCTGCTGGTCACCAGCAATGTCGGGGCGCTGCTGGCCTGGGGATTTTTGGGGCTCGGGCAGGTCTGGGTGAGCGGCGCAGCCCTCGGCCTGGCGCTGCTGCTGGCCGGGGTTTTGGCGCTGGACGCGATCATGCTGCGGCGCGGGGTGATCGACCCCTGGTTCTGGCGGCTGCGCTGGCAGGCCAGTGCCGGCCTGGGACTTGGCCTCGTGGCGTGGGGGATGCTGGCATGAGCCGGGTCGCGATCATCGGGGCGGGCATGGGTGGGGCGGCTTTGGCGCAGGCGCTGGCCGGGCAGCACGACGTGGTGCTGTTCGAAAAGGGCCGCGGCATGGGCGGGCGCATGGCGACGCGGCAGGCGCCGGGTTTTGCCTTCGACCACGGTGCGCAGTTCTTCACGGCGCGCAATCCGCGCTTTGTCGCCCTGGTCGAGCAGGCGATGGCGGCGGGCGCGGTGGCGCCCTGGGACGGGGCGATCGCCAGTGTGGCGGCTGATGGCAGCGTGAGCCTGGCCTTGCCGCGCGACACCAACTATGTCGGCGTGCCGGGCATGAACGGCTTTGTGCGGGCGGTGGCGGGCGATGTCGAGTTTCGCCCCGGCGTGGACGTGGCGCCGCTGACGCTGCGGCAGGACGATGGCTGGCGGCTGGCGGCGGTGGACGGGACCGCGCTGGGCACATTCCACTGGGTGATCTCGAGCACCACGCCGCACCAGACGCAGGCGCTGTTTGCCGGCACGGGGGCGGGCGCGGTTGTGCCGGACGGCCTGGCCATGTTGCCCTGCTATGCGCTGCTGCTGGGCTTTGAGGCGCCGTTCGAGCGCGACTGGGTGATGGCGCGCCTGGCGGCGGGACCTGTGGCCCTGGTCAGCATCAATTCGAGCAAGCCGGGGCGCGACAGGGCCGTGGGCACGCTGGTGGTGCATTCGAGCAGCGCCTGGGCGGCAAGCCAGCTGGAACAGGACCCGGTGCTCACTGAGGCGGGCATGGTGGCGGCGCTGCGCGAAGCGCTGGATGTGGATGCGAGCGCGGCGCCCTTCCGGGCGCTGCACCGCTGGAAATCGGCGCGGCTGGATGGCGAGGCAAATTACCCGCCGTTTATCGACCGGCAACGGGGCCTGGGCGCCACCGGCGACTGGACGACGGGCAGCCGGGTGGAAAACGTGGTGCTGAGCGCGCTGGACCTGGCGGGGATGATTGGGGATGGGGCCTCAGGTTGAGGAGGAGGCTGTCGAAATCGGACCGGGTCGCGCGTTGTGACGGTATAGGGATGTAGGCCACTGGAGGAAATGCGGATGAGCGTGACGACACTGGGATGCCGCTGCGGAACGGTGCGGTTGGAGCTCGATGGGTCACCCATCGTGGTGGCACAGTGCCACTGCAATTCCTGTCGAGAAGGGGCGCGGCGCCTGGCGCATCTGCCGGGGGCGCCGGTGGTGACCGGGGCGCAGGACGGCGTGGATTATGTGCTCTATCGCAAGGATCGCCTGCGCATCACCAGGGGGCGCGAGATGCTGCGGCATTTCCGGCTGGGATCCAATAGGAAGACGCGGCGGGTCATTGCCAGCTGTTGCAACAGTCCGGTGCTGGTCGAATTCGACGGCGGCCACTGGGCCAGTCTTTATGGCAGCCTGTGGCCGGCGGGCACGCTGCCCGCGCTGGACCTACACACCATGACCGGCGATCGCGTGGACACCACGCCGCTTGATGACGGCGTCCCGGCGGGACGCTGGGCGACGACAAAATTCTTTGCCACGCTGCTGGGCGCCTGGATCGCCATGGGGTTTCGCCAGCCGGCACTGGCGGCGGAAACGCCGGAGATCGTGCTGGAGGGGTGAGGGGCGCGGCGGGGTTGCCGTTCGATCTGGGCTAACGGCCGGCTTGGGGTGGGAGAACGAACCCGCTGGCGCGGGAGGGTGGCCGCTGTGGGATGGTGGCGGGCCCTGAAGTCCTCGCCTGATTGAGCATCCCCGCATTCAGGCGTTCCATTCGGCTCCTTCATTTCCAGGAGCCCAACGATGTCCACGATCCTTCCCAACACCTCTGTCAGTCCACTGCGCCAGAAGCTGATCGACGATATGACCATGCGGCATTTCTCGGTGGCGACCCAGCGCAACTACATCCGCGATGTGGGGGGCTTCGCCAGTTTCCTGCGGCGGCCGCCGGATACCGCGACCACCGAGGATGTGCGCCAGTTCCAGCTGGCCCAGAGCGAGGCCGGCGTTCCGGTGCCCACCATGAACAGCGTGGTCTCGGCGCTGCGGTTTTTCTTCGCCAATACCCTCGACCGACCCGATCTGGCGCGCAAGCTGGTGCGGGCAAGACACCCCCGCAACCTGCCGGTGGTGTTGAGCCGCGACGAGGTCGCGCGTCTGCTCAACGCGACCACCAGCCTCAAGCACCAGGCGGCGCTGTCGGTTGCCTATGGCGCAGGATTGCGCGTCGGCGAAGTCGCCATGCTCAAGGTGCGCGATATCGACAGCGCGCGCATGCTGATCCGCGTCGAGCGCGGCAAGGGCGGGCGATACCGCAATGCCATGCTCTCGCCCGACCTGCTCACCCTGTTGCGCCAGTGGTGGCAGGATGGCCATCGCCAGGGTGTGCTGCATCGCGACGGCTGGCTGTTTCCCGGCCAGCATGCCCTCAAGCCGATCAGTACCAGGCAGCTCTATCGTGTCGTGGTCGAAGCGGCCCAGGCGGCCGAGATCACGAGGCGCGTCGGGCCGCATACCCTGCGGCACAGCTTTGCTACCCATCTGCTGGAGGACGGCGTCGATATCCGCGTGATCCAGGTGCTGCTCGGGCACAGCAAGCTCGAGACGACAGCACTCTATACCAAGGTGGCAACCCGCACGGTGCGGTCCGTCACCAGTCCGCTCGACCGTCTGGGCATCTTCGTTCCAACTGAGGCGCCGCCCGACGCCTGAGCGGTGCGCGCCATCATCGAGGTCGCCGATGTCTTCCGTTCGGCCGGTCCAGCCTACCGGCTCGCCCATGCCGGGCATCTGAGCCTGGACCAACTCAAGGTCATGTCGGCGATCGAGACCTGTCGCACCGCTGCCCTGGGCGGTCACGTTGAGGCCTGCACTGACTGCGGGCATCAGCGCATCGCCTATAACTCTTGCCGCAACCGGCACTGTCCCCGGTGCCAGGGCGCTGCCGCACGCACCTGGCTGGAGCAGCGCGAGGCTGACCTGCTGCCGGTCGGCTATTTCCACGTCGTGTTCACGCTGCCCGCCGAGATCGCCGATATCGCCTTCCACAACAAGGCGCAGGTCTATGACCGGCTGTTCAAGGCGGCGTCCGAGACCATGCTGACGATCGCCGCCGACCCAAAACACCTTGGCGCCCGCATCGGCATCACCGCTGTACTGCACAGCTGGGGCTCGGCAATGACCCACCATCCGCACATCCACATGATCGTGCCCGGTGGCGGCATCACGCCGGATGGAGGTTGGATATCATCGCGGCCGGCCTTCCTGCTGCCGGTGAGGGTGCTCGGCGCATTGTTCCGCCGCCTGTTCCTGACCCGGCTGCTCGAACTGCACGATGCTGGCCGGCTCACCTTCTACGGCAAGATGGCAGAGCTCAGCGATCGCCGTGCCTTCCAGCGTCACCTCGCGCCGGCCCGCAAGAAGCGCTGGGTGGTTTACGCCAAGCCGCCCTTTGCCGGGCCAGAGGCGGTGCTCGCCTATCTCTCCCGCTACACCCACCGGGTGGCGATCTCCAACAACCGCCTCATCGCCTTCGATGGGACTGCGGTGACCTTCCGCTACAAGGACTATCGCCGCACCGGCGCCGACCGGCAGCAGGTCATGACCCTGGCCGTCGACGAGTTCATCCGCCGCTTCCTGGTCCACGTCCTGCCACGCGGCTTCCACCGCATCCGGCACTACGGTCTGCTCGCCAGCTCCGCCCGTAAGGACTGCCTTGCCCAGGCCCGCAGTCTGCTCGAGGTCGCACCGGCGCCGGAGGACGCCGCGGTAACTCAGGAGACTGCCGATCCGCGGCCACCATGCCCGTGCTGTGGCGGCACTATGGTCATCATCGAGACCTTCGCCCGAGGCTGCAGGCCCCGCGCGCCGCCTGCAGCGACAGCCAAACCGGGAGAACGCCCATGACCCGGCATGATCCAATATCGGCCCAGACTGCGATGCCACCGTCGCGGCCTGCTGGAGATCTTGCCCCGCTCAATGGCCGGGCCATCATGGCACCCGCTATGGACCACATCTGCCGCCGCAAGCGCCCCTGCATCAGCCTCTTCATCGACCCGTTCGCCCCGGCCGTATCGCCTCCCGCACGCGCTCAGGGCCGTTCCCAAGCCGGCCAAATCCAGAATTACCCATAGCGCTGAGCCTGCGGATCGCGGGTTCGGTCATCCCAGACTTTCGGGCGCCTATCGGCAGCCGAAACTCTTCAGGGATGCAGACTGTCTGCTTTTCAGCATCAAACCCAGCAAGCAGACCCGCCAACAGGGCTTGCTTATCAGGTTAGATCATGAAGCGCTTTACCATTGGGCGGGCCGATCTCGAAATTCGAGAACGTTACATTCAGTCCACTCCGCTCCGGCGTGCAGAGCATGGGGCCTACAAAGTAGGTGGGCGCGATTGGAAATGGACACAGCCGTAACAATGGCCAGCGGAAACCGTCTGTCGACGATTGCAGACGCAGTATTCCCGCTTGCACCGTGACGCGCAAATAGAAATCTGAAGGGTCGGACGCATAGACCGACGTGGACCAGTCCGACTGATCAACAGTCAGGACACTCCCCACGCACGCGGCGCCATCTGAAAGCTCGATCCCTGCTTTGATCCAATTATTTTCGTCGATACGGACCATGATGCCGGCTTGGTCGTAAAGCTCCTCATAGCGCCCCTGAACGCGCAAGGACGCCGTGAAGTCTCCCTCCCATGCCCGGCCAAAGAAGTGTCCGCTATCGCGGGTAAACCCGTAGTAGGTGTCCCGCCAAAAGTCCGTCTTCTCGTCAGAGCGCACTGTCAACGCCCCTCCGTTGACAGACCACTCGCTGGGCTCGTTGTGCCAAATGCATGAACCGAACATGACAGCTCCTTTTCTCCAGTGTGCCTACACTCAGCTCATGAAGGGCTTAAGTTCAGCCGTTCTTAACGCAATATCGTTGAACGGCTGAATTTATGTGCGGCTGTCCGTTTAGGACCAGCTCACTGATGCAGCGGCGGGAGTATAGACTCGGTACGATTGCGCGCGCTCGCCATGTCCCACACCTCGTCAGCAAGCATGTCAGGATCGATGACGGGGAAAGAATCCAGGACCATTCCAGCCGCCAAGGCCGCCGCCATTCCTGCCGAATTGTTGATCATTGCACCCACATGGAGCATCCCCGCAAAAACACCGTCGGCCCGAACTTCTTCATGCAGCGTCATGATGTAGTTGCGGGTAGCCGCCATGGCGGGGCCGGGACCGCTCATTCCTGCCACCGGCAAGACGGCGGACAGCCCATCCGCCACAATGAAGGCTCCATCGCCGCGTGATCGCATACCGGGCATCAATGCACGAGCCAATTCGATTGGCGCCCATGTCAGCACGGGCGAGATCGACTGCAGATAGCTCGCCTCCAGATCAACGGCCGGAACGAAATAGGCGGTGCTTGAAATGGGGGAGAAAAGAGCAGCATCAATCGAGCCGAGCTGCGCTTCGATTGCCTGCACGAGAGACGGGATGGCGGCAAGGTCTGTCAGATCGGCGGGGAAGGTGTAGGCTTCAATCCCCTGCTCCGCCAGTCTTCCCTTGAGCAGATCGAGGCCGGTCGGACCGCGGGCGATCAGGGCGACCTTGTAGCCTTCCCGACCAAATCGGACTGCGACGGATGCACCCAATCCCGTGCCAGCTCCGAATATTGCGATAGTCTTTTGATCAGTCATCAGGACGCTCCAGGGGTGGTATGTTTTCCTGACCACCTATGTGTGCTATCGCGGTTGGAGCACAAGAACGCAGAAATTTATGGCCTAGTCAGATGATTGTACCTACCCCTCCAGATCAGCCCGGCACCTTCCCAGCATGCCAGCAGGTGAACCAGATGCTCGGGCGTATGGGTGACAAGTGGACGATCATGACCATTACGATGCTGGTTCAGCAGCCCAGACGTTTCAACGAACTCAAACGCATGATCGGCGGTATTTCCCAGCAGATGCTGACTCGGACACTGAGATCACTGGAGGGCGATGGACTGGTCTCGCGAAAAGTCCATCCGAGTGTCCCACCTCAGGTTGAATATAGCCTGATCCCGCTGGGCCAGTCGCTGGCGCAGCCGCTGATTGCACTATCGACGTGGGTTCTGGAGAATATGGGAGCGATTCAAAGCCATCGCGAGCTGATCGGTACGACGCCTGTAAACGGCCTTTAGCGGCAAGATTTGAATGCTCTCCAAACCGCACGAACGACGGTCTCATCTGAGCAGCACCGAGGGTCAGTCGAGCCAATCGTCCGATCCTCAGGCTGGGCCACCCACATAGCAATGGCAGCTTTCAAGCATCATCAAAGTCGGCTCGAACGGCAGGGTTGGGGTCGTTTGCGGTCGCTAGCGCGGGCCGCATTGCAGGCACGCGCAGCGGCAGAATAGGCCGGTGCGGCACAGGCATCGCGCGTGTGGCTCCCCCCTCCACCGTCCCGGATCAAGTCCGGGACGGTCCCGCCATTCGACCATCGGTCTCATGGCATTCTCCCCTCCAATCGCTCCACCTGAGCGAAATGGCCTGCGGCTGGCCCGAGAGACCGCTGAACATCCGGTTCATGTCCGGTTCAGGGCGGGGGGCGCTATCTGGGGGCAACGGGGTCAGATGACCTGCAAAGCCTTCAGGAGACCAGTGATGAACCTACAGAAGAAAATGATCTCGATCGCCTTGGCCGGCACCGTGCTGCTCGGCATGGCCGGTGCCGCCATGGCGGCGCAGGCGGTGGCGACGGGCAATGTCAATGTGCGCTCGGGTCCGGGCACCGGCTATGGCGCCATCGATGTGCTGGCGCGCGGCCAGGTGGTCGATGTGACGAGCTGCCGCGGCAGCTGGTGCTTTGTGGAAAAGCCCGGCCCCGACGGCTGGGTGTCGTCGAGCTATCTGGGCGGCGTGAGCTCGAGCCCGTCCTATTCGAGCAAGCCTTCGGTCGGTTTCTCGTTCAGCTTCGGCAATGTGCCCGCGCCATCGCGCCCGGCGCCGCGCCCCAGCTATGGCTGGGACCATCATGACGGCCGTGGCGGCTGGGATCGCTATGACGACCGCGGCGGTCGCGGCGACTGGGACCGCTACGATCGGGACGATCGCGACGGCTGGTACCGTTAGGCTCCAGCACGACAAAGAGGCGCCGCCCGGGAAACCGGGCGGCGTTTTGCTGCTCTAGCGCAGCGCCCGGAGCGCATTGAGGATGACGGCGACGTCGATGGCTTCCTGCAGCAGGGCGCCCTGGACGGGCGGCAGGTAGCCCAAGGCGGCGGCGAGCATGGCGGCCAGTGACAGGCCGAGGCCGACAAAGACGCTTTGCAGGGCAATGGTGCGGGTGCGCTTGGCGATGACGATGGCCTTGGCCAGCGGCGCCAGGGCATCGACGAGCAGCACGACGCCGGCGGCCTCCGAGGAGGCGGCGGCGCCGCGAGCGCCCATGGCGACGCCGATATCGGCGGCGGCCAGAGCGGGGGCGTCGTTGACGCCATCGCCGACCATCATGACGAGGCCAGTGGCGGATTTTTCGAGGGTCAGCAGAGCCAGCTTGTCGGCGGGCTTGAGATCGCCCAGTGAAGTATCGACACCCAGCTCGGTGCCAATGGCCTGGGCGATGTCGGCGCGGTCGCCCGAAGCCAGCACGATGCGGCGTATGCCGGCGGCGCGGAGGGCGGCCAGCGAGGCCACGGCATCGGGGCGGATGGCATCCTGCAGCAGGATCAGGCCCCAGGGGCGGCCCTCGATGGCCACGGCAACGGTCATGGCGGCGATGGGCAGGCCTTCGGCCAGGGTGGCAAAGCTGCCCGCGGTGAGCTGGGTGGTGACATAATCGAGGCCGCCGACGGCCGTGAGCCGGCCATCGACCTGACCATGGAGGCCCTCGCCGGCCTGTTCGACGGTGGCGCTGGGCGTGGAGAGGATCACCGCGCGGGCACTGGCGGCCTGGATCAGCGCGGCGGCGACGCTGTGGCCACTGGCCTGATCGAGGCTGGCGGCGCGATAGAGCACGTCATCTTCGGTCACGCCGGGGACGGCGCGGATGGCGGTGACGGCGGGCAGGCCGGCGGTGAGCGTGCCGGTCTTGTCGAGAATGGCGGTATCGACGCGGGCGAGGGCCTCGAGCATGCCGCCATGCTTGACCAGCACGCCCATGCGGGCGGTGCGCGAGAGGCCGGAAATGATGGCGACGGGCACGGCCAGGATCAGTGGGCAGGGGGTGGCGACAACCAGCACGGCCAGAGCGCGCAGCGGGTCCTGGCTGAGGATCCAGGCGGCGCCGGCCAGCAGCACGGTGAGGACCAGGAAGCCCATGGCATAGCGATCGGCCAGCCGGGCCATGGGCGCCTTGCTCGATTGAGCCGCCTCGACGAGGCGAACAATGCCGGCATAGGTGCTCTCGGCAGCGGGGCGGGTGACGAGCAGATCGACGGGGTCGCCGGTCAGGGTGGCGCCGCTCAGCGCCTCGGCGCCGGGCAGCAGGTGGACGGGGATGGATTCCCCGGTCAGGGCCGACATGTCGAGCTCGGCGCGGCTGCCGGCAATGGTGCCATCGACGGGCAGGACTTCGCCATGGCGGATGAGCAGGCGATCGCCGGGCAGGATGGAATCGATGGGGACTTCCTCAAGGCTGCTGCCGGCATAGCGCATGGCGGTATGGGCGACGCGGCCGAGCAGGGCGGTCATTTCCTGGCGGGCACGGCCGGCAGCGAAGGTTTCGAGCAATTGCCCGCCGGCATACATCAGGGCCACGACATTGCCGGCCAGCGGCTCGCCAAAGCCAAGCGCCGCTGACATCGAGAGCGCGGCGACGATATCGAGGCCGACATCGCCGCGGCGCAAGGCCGTGACGATCTGGAGCAGCAGGCCGGCCAGCACCGGGGCGGTGCCCAGGGTCCAGGCAGAGCCGGCGCCGGACAGACCGGCAAAATGCAGCCCGGTGCCGGCAGCCAGGCCGAACAGAGCGATGGCAAAGAGGATGGCGTCATGGTGACGCTGCAGCAGGGTGGTCAGGGCAGAAATGGCCAGTCTCCGGTAGCGTGTCGAGACACGGGCACGAAGTCTAGCACAGCTTGGTCCGACACCATGTGACGTAGATCAACTGGCGGGCCGGCGGGCTAGAAGGTCATGACCGGGCGCACCTCGACGGCGCCGAGCGTGGCCATGGGAATGTTGCGGGCAATCTCCATGGCAGCATCGGCATCGGCGACATCGACGAGGATGAAGCCGGCCAGCACTTCCTTGGATTCGGCATAGGGGCCGTCGGTGATGATGGGCTGGCCCTTGCGGACCCGCACCGTGCGCGCGGCGTGGCGGCCCACCAGGGCTTCGGCGGCAACGAATACGCCACGCTCCATCAGCGACTGATCATAGGCCCAGGACAGTTTGCCGAGGGCGGCCCAATCGGCCTCGGTTTGGCTGGCGGCGAGGTCGTCGTCGACGATGACGGTACAGAGAAATTTCATGGCTCTATCCTTGCGAAAAGGTCAATGCGGCGATGCTGCCGGGATCTGCGCCGTGCAGCTCCACTGGCGCGACGCGGGAGCGGCGGGGGTTTCGACAAACCGGCAGACTAATTGTGATGGCGGCAGGCAGGAAGGCGAGACGCCCGGCAAAAGGGGGGGGTCCGGGGGATGTTTCGCGCCTCGCGGTGAAATAATTTGAGAAACCGCAGCTATTTCGCGAAAGTGACGGATCAATATCCCGTCCCAGCTGTTTCTGTGCCACGGGTCAGCCGGATATCAACGAACAGGGAAGTGGCATCGTCATGAAGCACAAGACAGTCGTTCTCGTGGTCGAAGACGAAGCGTTGGTGCGCATGGATGTCGTCAGCCAGCTGGAGGACGAGGGTTTCGTCGTGCTGGAGGCCGAAAATGCCGATATGGCCATCCCGATCCTCGAAGCCAATCGGAATATATCGATCCTGTTCACCGATATCGACATGCCCGGCTCGATGGATGGCCTCAAGCTCTGCGCCGCTGTGCGCGATCGCTGGCCACCGGTCAAGATCGTGGTGACGTCGGGCCATCGCGTGGTGGAAATCACCGACATGCCCGATGGCAGCGTATTCCACGCCAAGCCCTATCGCCATCGCGATGTCATCGCCTCCTTCCGCGAGCTGACTGCCCTCAGCTGAGGCGGCTGCGCGGCCCGGCGCCGTGCTGACCTAGGTGCGATAAAGCACCATGATCACTTATCTATCGTGGCGACATCGGATCGATGTTGATCCGGTCCCGGGTTTGCGGCATGAACTTCGTTCAAGCCGGAGTCTGTCCTTGCCCATTTCATCGTCTGCCTTCGTCCGCGCCACCACGCTGCTGCTGCTCGTCGGCTTTCTGGCGCTTGCCGGCATTCTGGGCACGACGATCTGGCTGGTCGAACGCAGCCAGGTCTATTTCAACGAAGTGGTCGAGGCTCGCGATGCCCGCACCACCACGGTTGACCTGCGCACGGCGCTGCAGGACGCCGAAACCGGGCAGCGCGGCTTCATCATTACCGGGGAGGAGAGCTATCTCGAGCCCTATCAGGCCGCCTCAGACACCATCGAGGCGCGGCTCGCCGATCTGGAGCGGGTGCTGCTGCCCTATCCGCAGGCGGCCGAGCCGATGGCCAAGCTGCGCGAGGATATCGCGCTCAAGCTCGCCGAAATGGCCCAGACCATCGACCTGATGCGGGCGGGCCAGCGCGAGGCGGCGACCGACGTGGTGCAGACCGATGCGGGCAAGGCGGCAATGGACCGCTCACGCGTCTTCTTCGATGCGCTGATCCGCGCAGCGGACGAGCGCCTGACCACGGGCGTGGCCGACCAGCGCGCCGCGACGACGGCGCTGCGCTGGGTGACGGTGATCGGCGCCTTCGTGATTTTCGTCGTGGTGGGCGGGGCCGCCTGGACGGTGGTAACCTATACGCGCGAAATCGCGGCGGCGCGGCGCGAGATCGAGGCGGCCAAGGAGACCCTTGAGGAGCGGGTGATAGAGCGCACCTCGGACCTGGGGCGGGCGAACGAGGAAATTCAGCGCTTTGCCTATATCGTCACGCATGACCTGCGGGCGCCGCTGGTCAATATCATGGGCTTTACCAGCGAGCTGGAAACCAATGTGGCGCTGCTGTCGGCCTATATGAGCAGCGCCGGTGACGGCACGCCTGACAGCGGCAGCAAGAGCAGCACGGCCCCTAGCTTTGACGAGGCGCGGATAGCGGCCACCGAAGACCTGCCCGAAGCCATCGGTTTCATCCGCGCGGCGACGCGCAAGATGGACGGGCTGATCAATGCCATTCTCAAGATTTCCCGCGAGGGCAGGCGGCAGCTCAAGCCCGAGAGCCTGGACCTGCCCGAACTGATCGGCGCCAGTGCCGATGCCATCCACCACCAGGTGGCCGACAATGGCGGACTGATCAGTGCCGACATCGGCGTGCCGCATATCGTGTCGGACAAGCTGTCGCTGGAGCAGGTGCTGGGCAATCTGCTCGACAATGCCGTCAAGTACCGCCATGCCGAACGGCCGCTCGAGGTCTCGATCACTGCCAGCCACGTGCCGGGCAACCGGGTCAAGATCGCGGTCAAGGATAATGGCCGCGGCATTGCCAATACCGACCATGAGCGGGTGTTCGAGCTGTTCCGGCGCTCGGGCGTGCAGAGCCAGCCGGGCGAGGGCATCGGGCTGGCGCATGTGCGCACCATGGTGCGCAGCCTGGGCGGTGATATTACACTGGCGTCCGAACTGGGCACCGGCACGACATTTTTCATCGATCTGCCGCGCGATTTGCGCAGCCATCTTGGGAGCCAAGGCAAATGAGCAATGACGGCAAGCCCGTAACCATCATCATGATCGAGGACGACGAGGGCCATGCCCGCCTGATCGAAAAGAACATCAGGCGCGCGGGCGTCTCCAACCAGATCATTCCGTTTACCGACGGCACCTCGGCGCTGGAATTCCTGATGGGGCCGGATGGCACCGGCGCGGCCAACAAGGGGCGGCAGCTGCTGGTGCTGCTCGACCTCAACCTGCCCGACATGACCGGGGTGGATATCCTGGAAAAGGTCAAGGGCAACGAGCATACGCGGCGCTCGCCGGTCGTGGTGCTGACCACGACGGACGATCAGCGCGAGATCCAGCGCTGCTACGACTTGGGCGCCAATGTCTATATCACCAAGCCGGTGGATTATGAGGGCTTTGCCAATGCCATCCGCCAGCTCGGCCTGTTCTTTGCCGTGATGCAAGTGCCAGAAACCGAATAGGCATGCCCAACCGCACCCCGAACATTCTTTATGTCGATGACGACCCGGGCCTGGCACGACTGGTGCAGAAGGCGCTGGAGCGGCATGGCCACACATTCGAACATGTGACGTCGGGCGAGGCGGGGCTGCAGCGCATTGCCGAGGGCGGCGTCGACGTGGTGGTGCTCGACCATTACCTGCCCACGGGGACGGGACTGGACGTGCTGGCGCAGCTGATCGGCCTGCCGGACAAGCCCGCCGTGGTCTATGTGACCGGCTCGGTGGAGACGGCGGTGGCCATAGCGGCGCTCAAGGCCGGGGCCACCGACTATGTACACAAGACGGTGGACGAGGATTTCCTGCACCTGCTGATCTCGGCGGTGGACCATGCCGTGGCGCTGATGAGCCTCAACCGCGCCAAGATGCAGGCGGAACGCGACATGCGCGACGCGCGCGAGCGCGCCGAAATGCTGCTCGGCGAGGTCAATCACCGGGTCGCCAATAGCCTCGCCATGGTGGCGTCGCTGGTCGGGCTGCAGGCCAATGCCATCGCCAATGAGGAAGCCAAGGGCGCACTGCGGGAAACCCAGGCGCGCATCCAGGCCATCGCCGGCGTGCACCGGCATCTTTATACCTCCGACGATGTGCGCATGGTGCAGCTGGACGAATATCTGCGCAGCCTGGCGGCAGAGCTTGAAACCACGATGCGGGCCAGCGGCGGCGCGACGCAGATCAGCCTGAGCATTGCGCCGCTGAACCTGCCCACCGAGAAGGCGGCGACGCTGGGCGTCATTGTCACCGAACTGGTGACCAATGCGCTCAAATACGCCTATGCGCCGAGCTATCCGGGCGAGGTGCGCATCGCCATGCAGGCCGGCGATAGCGAATATGCGCTGACCGTCGAGGATGACGGCGTGGGCTATGACGGCACCGGGGCGCCACAGGGTACCGGACTGGGCAGCCGGCTGGTCAAGGCGATGGCGGCCGGGCTGGGCGGCAAGGTGGCCTATGACCGGCTGCCGCAGGGCACGCGGGCGACATTGTCCTTTCCGCTCTAAGCCAGCGCGCCAGGCTCCTGGCCAAGCGGCTGGCCGGCCACCGGCAGGGCGCGGCGCCGGCGCGGCGCCAGGATGAACGCCTCGAGCAAAGCCAGCAGGCAGAGCGCCATCAGGGCGGCCAGGGTGCTCAGGACCACGCGCTGCAGCACGATCTCGATGGTGTCGCGATTGGTGAAGCTGGACATGACGATGATGGCGGTGACCGAACAGGCGAACTGATAGGTCACGGCCGAGCGGGCGCCGTCGAACATCTTGGCGGTGAAGTAGAGCGTGACCAGGGTCATGGCGGCGACCAGAAGCTGCCAGTGCGGCATGAGGCGATAGGCCAGCAGGATCAGCATGGCGACAGCGGCGCCGATCACGGTGGCCGACAGGCGCTCGATGACTTCGCGGCGGCGCATGGCATGGTCGGACTGCCCGAGCACATAGGCCACCATGATGGGCATGATGATCAGATTGGTGTCGGCCGCCGCGCAGCAATAGAGCAGGACCGGCGCAAAGATCGCGCTGCGCAGCGCCAGATCGAGTAGGGGCTTTTTGGGCTGGTGCGGGTCGCTGCGCGGGATGTGGATGCGCCTGGTTGCCGGGGGCAAGACCAGATTGAGCACGATGATGAGGACGGTGAGCATGACGCCGGTCATGGCCATGCTGTCGCGCATGGCAATGAGCGACTGATCGGAGGTGACGGCGGCAATCGAGAGCATGGTGGGAATGACGATGACCACGACGCCGGCCGGTCCGGCGCGAAACAGCATCAGCGCGAGGCCCGCAGCGCAGAGGGCCATGAACAGGGCGGTGAACAGCAGGGGCTCACCTAGCGTAGCGGTGGCCAGATAGCTGACAAGCCAGGCCAGGAGCGGAATGATCAGGGGCACCATGGCCCGGCGGAGATCAAAGGCGCCGCGCTGGCCCGACAGCAAAGCCAGGGCAAAGGCGGCCGGCAGCATCGGCACGGTAATGCCCAAGGGCTCTGCCAGCACCACGGCCAGGCCCATGCCGAGCGCGGTGCGGACGGCGAACCAGGGGTCTTCGGCGCGGTCTACCTTGGTGAGCTGTTCCATGACCCTGCCCTCAGTTGAGGCCAGCGAGCCAGGATTTGACCTGCATCAGACCGCTGGCAATGGCGGGGACGAGCCCTTCGGTGCCATTGGCGAAAATGGTAATGCTGGCCTCCGAGCCGAGGCGCAGATTGGCGGGCAAGGCGGCATCGTCGAGAACGACGCGCACCGGAATCTTGCGGGCAGGGGGAAACCAGCGGGTATCGGTGCTCGATTGCGCCAGACCGCCGACGCTGTTGCGGCCGCTGCTGATGCCCCAGGCAATGCTTTCGACCGTGCCGGGGAAGACGCGGCCCGGCGCGGCCTCGAAGATGACCTGAACGGCATCGCCCGGCGCGACATCGACCAGCTGGTTTTCCCGGAAGTCGCCGATCAGTGCCCGTGTGGCAGGATCGATGAAGGTCATGGCGGCCTGGCCGGCGGTGGCGAACTGGCCGGTGGCGAGGGAGAGGTTGGTGATATAGCCGTCCACCGGCGCCAGGACCGTGGTGTTGTCCAGCGCGAAGCGGGCCTTTTCGACGGCGGCGGCGGCGCTGCGCAATTGCGGGTTGGACTCGCCGGCCGGTCCGGCCTGGGCCTGGGCGCGGCCGACATCGGCGCTGGCGGCGGCAATGGCGGCCTGGGCGCTGTCATAATCGGCATTGGCCTGATCGAACTTGGCGCGGGCTATGGTGCCGGTGGCGAAGAGCTCGACGGCGCGGTCGCGGGCCTGGGTGGCGGTGGTGGCCTGCACTCGGGTGCGATCGAGCTGAGCCTGGGCAGCGGCGACGGCCGCTGTGGTGGCGTCAAGGCTCTGCAGGGCCTGATCGCGCTGGGCCTCGGCCAAAGCCAGATCCATCTGGAAGGTGGTGTCATCAATGGTGAACAGGGGCTGGCCGGCCTTGACCTCGGCATTGTCTTCGACGAGCACGGCGCTGACGGGGCCAGCTATGCGCGGGGAAATCTGGGTGACGAGGGCGGTGATGGAGGCGCCGCTGGCAAAAGGCGCCTGGCGATCGGCCAGGGGATACCAGACGGCAAGGCCGAGCAGAATCGCGACGATGACCATGCCCGCCCGGGCCGCTGGGCTGCTGTGCCGCGAGGGGGAGCGGGGCGCATCGGCTTCCGTGGCGACGCTGATGGCGGCATCGGGTTCGCCGGCGGGCGTGGTGGCAATGGGGAAAGGACTGGACGGGGCGGCGGCGGAGAGAGACATGGGGCGCCTGCTGAGGGTTAGTGCGAGCGCCGTATATAGCGGCATTGATATAGCTCTACAATAGAGTTATATGATTTTAGAGTTAAAAGACTGGGCAGCCAGGGAGACGAATGTGAGTGCGCCGCGAAAAGTCGAGACGGATACGGGCGATATGATGCAGCGGCTGCTGCTGGAGGTGCAGCGGTTTGACCGGCAGATCGCCGATCAGATCGGCATCAATTCTACCGATCTGCTGTGCCTGGCCTGGGTGGAGCGGGCCGAGCAGCCGGCGTCGGCCAAGGCCCTGGCGGCCTTTCTGGGCATATCGACGGGATCGACCACGGCGCTGATCGACCGGCTGGAGAAGCGCAAGCTGCTGGCGCGGGCGCCGCATCCCACCGATCGGCGCGGGCTATCGCTGCAGCCGGGTCCGGCAGTAGGGCGACCCGAGATCTTGGCGGTGCGCAGCCAGTATCGGGCATTGATGCAGCAGGCATGGTCGGGATTCAGTGCCGACGAGCTGCTGGTGGTGCAGCGTTTTCTGACCGCGACCATCGTTGCGATGGGTGAACATATTGCCAAGTCAGCGCAGGCTTGAGCCCCGCCACGGATAGAGCCTTGCCAAAGGGGCGGTTTCCTGCGACAACGGCCCTACGTTTTCAGCCTAAGTCGGCTGCCCTGATACCGGTTTTCCGGTCGTGGCTACAGACTCTATCGTGCGAACGTGCTTTCCGGACGGCATGCTGCTGCCGGACAACTGCTCGTCCGCATGCGACACGAGCCTATACTCAGGATACAAAATATGTCCACCATCACCGGTACCGTCAAGTTCTTCAACGCAACCAAGGGCTTCGGCTTTATTTCGCCTGAAGATGGCGGCAAGGATGCTTTCGTGCACGTTTCGGCTGTGCAGCGTTCGGGCCTGCAGGGCCTGTACGAGAACGACAAGGTCACCTACGAGCTCGAGACCGGCCGCGACGGCAAGGTTTCGGCAACGAACCTGACCCTGCTCTAGTCTTTCCAGACTATAGCGAAGGCCACCGTGATGTTGAAAACACGGTGGCCTTTGGCTTGTCCGGCTTTTGCCAGCGCCGCCCTTGTGGGCGGCGTTTGGCGTTTGCGGAGTGCCATGGACAAGAAAAAGGCGCCCACCGGAGTGGACGCCCTTCAGGGAGGAGAGGGTTGACGGCTTAGCGCACGCGGACCGAGACGATGTAGTCGTCAAAGTCACCCAGCGAGGAGGCGCTGGTGGTGTAGGTGCGGCAGTTGCGGTAATTGGCTTCCGAGCAGACCTGGACTTCGAGGCGGCTCGGATTGTCGATCGAGGAAATACGGTCCGTCCAGCTGCGCAGGTCGCGCGTGCTGTCGCCGGAACCCAGGCAGAAGGAGCTGCCGCGATAGCTGGTGCCATCAAAGAAGCAGACTTCGCTCACCGGGGCGATTACCGGCGGACGAGTCGGGCGCACCGGCTGCGGCGTGCCGACGCCGATGCTGACATTGGGGCCATTTCCGCCGCCGATCTGGAAGCCGAAGGAAATACCGGGCTGGGCGGAATTGACCGGGCTGCCGCCGCTGCTCAGATAGCTGGAGGAGACCCAGCCGTCCGGACCATATTTGGACACGTAGCACCAGGACCCCTCACAGCGCTGCACGTCAACCTGCTCACCGGTGCGGGCGGTGCCGACCACGGCATAGTTGGTGCCCGGGCCGGAGCGCACGTTGACATTGGTCGTGACGGTGCCGGGGGCGGCATTGGCAGCCGGCAGGAAGACAACCAGAGCGGTGGCGGCGACGGCAACGCCGGTGGCGATATTGAGCAGCATTTTGCGATTGTAGCGATTCATCGGGTGCCTCCGCATCGCGCCGTGACAGTGCCCGGCAAGTCGGGCAGGTCGGTCAGGCACGACATTATTGATTGCTTCAAGAAACGGGCAGGAGACTGGAAAAGTTCCCCGCCGGGTGAAAAGTTCAGGTCGGTCGCGGGGCGGGAAGTTGCCTGTCCCTCGCGCCGTTATCCCTCAGAAATCACAGTCCAGCTGAACGCTGGCTGAACGGATCAGTCAGGTTTTGCCTGCAGCGGGGCGATGGCGCGCTTGCTGCCATCCTCGCCCAGGGCGACATAGACAAAGCGGCCATCGGTGACCTTGACCCGATCGGCGAGACGGTCGCGCCGGGCCCAGGCTTCGATGGCCACGGTAATGGAGGTGGTGCCGACCCGCTCGATGCTGGTGTAGACGCAGAGCACGTCGCCCACCTTGACCGGGGCGATGAAGGTCATGGCCTCGACGGCGACGGTGACGACGCGGCCCTGGCTGCGCTCGACCGCGGCAATGGCGCCGGCAATGTCCATCTGGCTCATCACCCAGCCGCCGAAGATGTCGCCGGCCGGATTGGTATCGGCGGGCATGGCCAGGGTGCGGATGGTGAGGGCGCCGGCGGGTTCGGTCACGGTGGGGGTCATGCAGGTCCTTTCGCCGGCCAGCGGCCGATGGCTTCTTCCCAATGCTTGCGGCACAGCGAGATATAGACGGACTTTTCGATCGAGACCTGCTCGCCCTGGGCCAGCACGCGGCCATCCGCGCTCTGGCGGACCACCATGGTGGCCTTGGCACCGCATTCGCAGATGGTGCGAATTTCCCGCAAGACGTCGGCAATGGCAAGCAGTTCGGACGAGCCGGGGAAGAGCTTGCCCTGGAAATCGGTGCGCAGGCCAAAGCACATGACGGGAATCTTGAGGCGATCGGCGACACGGGCCAGCTGCCAGACCTGGTCGGCGGTGAGGAACTGGGCCTCGTCGACAAAGACGCAATCGACCTTGCCGCTCTCGAGGTGCTCGCGCACGGCCTGGTAGAGATCGTCATCACCAGAATAGAGCTCGGCCGGCTCGGAAATGCCGATGCGCGAGGCGATCAGGCCGACGCCGTCCTGGGCGTAAAGGCCGCTGGTATAGAGCAGCGGACGCATGCCGCGCTCGCGATAGTTATAGGCGGCCTGCAGCAGCAAGGTGGACTTGCCGGCATTCATCGCAGCGTAGGAGAAGTAGAGTTTGGCCATGGTGGCCCCGTTGTGCCGGAGCGCTGGCGGGCAAGCGAGCGCAAAGAATGCTGCTCCACAAAAAAAGGCCGCCACGGGGGGCGGCCAAGGCCGATCTGATCGGCAGGGAGAGCGGGGGTTGGCGACCGCGCTCTCCAAAGGGCCGGGCCTACGTTGGGGACGCGGGGCGCGGCAGTCCGGGCCGTGTGGGGCTGGGCCGGGAACAAGGCGACCTTAGGGTGGACGAATGACACTGGCGTGACGCCATTGTTCAGCCAGCATTCAGGCGATGATCGCCATGGTGGGGCAACACCGATCAGGGTGCAGGAGATTTATCGTGGTGGCAAACAGGCTTGGCATCGTAGCGGGCGTGATGATGGCCCTGGCAGTTGGCGCCGGCACGGCGCAGGCCTCGCCCAATGGCGTGTGGGAGCTGGACTCGCGCGACACCCGCATCGCGCTGGCGCTGTGCGGCGACGGCACCCAATTGTGCGGCACGCTCGTCTGGCTGTCGGACGTCGACTATAACGAGCAGTACAAGCCGTTCCTCAATGCGCCGGTGGCCGAAGCGATCCGGCAGAGCGGTCCCAACCGCTGGAAGGGCGCCATGCAGCTGTTCGGGCACAAGATCCAGGGCACCATCACCCAGCAGAGCGATACGCAGATGACGCTGCAGGGCTGTGCGCTGCTGGTGATCTGCAAGACCTACCAGATGTTCAAGGTGAGTCCATGATGTCGGTGGCCAGCATGCGCAGCGCGGGTGTCATGGCGGCCGTGGCGATATTGACCATGGGACCGGCTCTGGCCGCGTCGCCGGCCGGCATCTGGGAAATCGAGATGAAGGATTCGCGCTATCGCGTCGAGCTGTGCGGGCCTGCGGGGACCGATCTTTGCGGCACGCTGATCTGGCTGGGCAATGGTGCCGACAGCCCGGAAAACCTGCCCTATCTCAATACGCTGCTGATCGATCATGCGAGCCCGACCGGGCCGGGGCAGTGGGAGGGCGACCTGCATATCTATGGGCAATCGGCGGCCGGGACCATTGCCCAGGTCAGCGACGACCAGATCACCCTGACCGGCTGCGCCTTTGGCATCATCTGCAAGAGCTACCAGCTCTATCGCTATGCGGAGTAACGGGCCGCGCTAATTGGTATTGCGCGGAATGTGCATGCGGCGCCGTGTCCAGAGCGGGGGCAGGGCTTCGACGGCCAGGATAGCGGCGAAGATCAGCACCGCGCCGGCATAGCCGATCGGGGGCAGGCGCTCGCCCAGGATGATGGCGCCGCCCAAGGCGGCAAATAGACTCTCGGCCGAAAGGATGATCGCGGCATTGGCCGGCGGCACATATTGCTGGCCGATGGCCTGGAAGGTGAAGGCCACGGCGGTGGAGAGAATGCCGGTATAGGCCAGTTCGATCCAGCCGGACTGGATGGCGCTGAAATCGGGCTGTTCGAAGATGAAGGCGAGGCCCACGGCCAGTGAGCCGGCAATCAGGAAACTGACGGCGGAGACGAAGATGGGCAGGCCGGTGACACGCGCCGCCTGGCCGAGCAGAATGACATGCAGGCCCCAGAAAACGGCGCCGATCACCATCAGCCCGTCGCCGGCATTGAAGCTGTCGAGACCGCCGCCATTGAGGAAATAGATGCCGATCAGCGCCAGCGGCACGCAGACATAGATGATGGGGTGCGGGCGGGTGCGGAAGATGAGGAAACCCAGCACCGGGACGAAGAAGACATAGAGCCCGGTGAGGAAGCCGGCATTGGTGACGGTGGTGGTGATCAGGCCGAACTGCTGCAGCGCCGAGCCGGCGAGGAAAACCAGGCTGACGGCGATGATAAGCCACCAGTTATTGGCGCTCAGTGGCGCGGGACGCTTGCGGCGCTCCAGCAGGGCCAGCGGCAGCACGGCGAGGCCGCCGATCAGGTAGCGCAGACCGGAAAAGGTCAGCGGCCCCATCGAATCCATCGCCGATTTCTGGGCGATGAAGGCCAGGCCCCAGAGCATGGTGCAGATCAGAAGCAGCAGGGCGGCGACGGGACGGGACATTTTTTGGGTCTTTTCGTGGGGCTTGGGCACAGTGGTGCATTCGTCTCCCTCCCTTGGTGGGGAGGAATGAAGGGTGGGGGTCTCAAGGCGCGGCGTTCGGGCATGCGCCCACCCGACCCCGACTGCCAGACTAGGGGAGCTCTTTATCCAGAGCCGCGATCAGCTGATCGATCTCTGCGGGCGTGGTGTAGTGGACGAAGGAGAGGCGCAGGACGCCGTGATTGGGGTCGATGCCGAGGGCCTGCAGCAAACGGTAAGCATAGAAATGCCCGCCGCTGGCCATGATGCCGTGTCTGGAGAGGCGCGCCGCGACGGCAGCGCCGGGCTCGTCCAGCGCCAAAGCGATGGTGGGGGCGCGCAGGGTGGGATCGGCGGGGCCGATGATGCGCACCGAATTCTTCTGGCGCAGGTAATCGAGCAGGGGGGTGGCCAGGGCCACTTCCTGGGCGCGCATGGCGGCGTGGGCGCGGCGGAAGGGATTGTCTCCCGGCGCGCCGGGGCCGGCAATGTCGGCCACGGATTCCAGATAATCGACAATGCCGGAACAGGCAGCGATCTGGGCGTGATCGGGGCCGGCCGGGGTCAGGCGGTAGCGCGGCTTGGCATCGTTGAAGAAATGACCCTGATTGGGCAGGGCCATGGCCAGCTCGGGCCGCACGGCCATGATGCCCTGATGGGGGCCATAGACCTTGTAGGCGGAGAAGAAATAGATGTCGGCGCCGAGCGCGGCCAGATCGGGCAGGCCATGGGGCGCATAGCTGACGCCATCGATGATGGTGAGGGCGCCGACGGCCTTGGCGCGGGCGGCGATCTCGGCCACCGGGTTGATTTCGCCCACGACATTGGAGCAGTGCGGTGCGGCAACGAAGCGGACCTTGCCGTCGAGCAGCGCATCGAGCGCGGCCAGCGACAGGCGGCCGGTCTGGCTATCGACGGCCCATTCGCGGACCTCGACGCCCAGCTTGGCCAGCTTGCGCCAGGCGCCGGTATTGGCCTCGTGATCCTGATTGGTGACCACGATGGCGTCGCCCGGCTGCAGGTATTCGCCGAAGGCCTTGCCCAGGACATAGGTATTGGCGGTGGAGGAGGGGCCGAAATGGATCCAGTCGCTGGTGACGTTGAGCGCCTGGGCGACGCGCTTGTAGCTGAGGTCCATGGCCGCGCCGGCGGCCTGGGAGGCGGGATAGACGCCATAGGGCTGCAGCTTGGTGGCGCGATAGTAATGGTCGAGCTTGTCGAGCACGGCGCTGGCCGTATAGGCGCCGCCGGCATTCTCGAAAAAGGCCTGGCCCTGCAGCGATGGCTCGGCAAAGGCGGGGAAATGGGCGCGCAGGCGCGCCGGATCGAGCGGCAAAATGGTCATGGGGCGTGGTCCAGTCGGCGGGTTACCGAGTGGTAGAGCAGGCGGGGCCAAAAGCAAACCCCGGCTGTTGAGAGCCGGGGCCTGTCCGCGGTTGGGACGAACCGACGGAAACGCGATGCCGACGGGGTAGGTCAAGGCATCGCGGGTCGGCGCGCCCCTGCCGAAGCCAGAAGGCGCGCCGATCGGGATCAGCCGTTGGACGGGGCTGCGGGGGCAGCGGCGCCCGGACCGCCCATCGGGCCGGCACCGCGGCCTTCATGCTGGCCCTTGTGGTCGCCGCGGCCATGTTCGCCCATCCGGCCCTGCATGTCGCCGCGCATGGCGTGGGCGGGGGCAAGCTCGGCCTTCTGCGCGTCGGTGAGGCTGGCGAAGAATGCGGTTACCGAGGGCTGCACCGATTTGAGCGTCTCGATCTGGGCAGTCTGCAGGGCGATGCGGAGTTCGAGACCCTTGGCAATGTCGAGCGGCGCAGGCTGGGCGCCTTCGGCCGGGGCGGCGGGGCGCAGGTCTTCAAGGGCGGCAGAGAAGGTCTCGGCAGCGGCGAGGGCATCGGTCTTGAGGGTGTCGAACAGGGTCTGCTGCTCGGGGGTCATGTCGATGGCGTGGCTGAGGCGGACCAGGGCGATCTCGACGGCTTCTGAGCCACCGTCAAAGCCGATAAAGCCGGCCATGCCGCGGTCGCCACCGCGCTCGCCTTCATGCTGGCGCATGCCGGACATGGGGCCCTGGCCCCAGCCTGGTGCCGCCTGTTCGGCAGCGGCAGGCGGCGCTGGCGGGGTGGCGTCCTGCGCATAGGAGGGAGCAATGGCCGACAGGCCGACAGCGGCGGTCATGAGGGCGACGATGGCGGAGGTCTTGAGCGATGTCATCTGGAGGTTTTCCTTTGCATGGGAAGCCGGACGTTGCCGGTATGCAAAGGACCCTAACGGTGTTCACCTGTTCGCGACCTTGCGGTGACATGAACAGTTCGACAGGTTGGTAAGGTGAGGTGTGCATGATCGATATCAGAACAGATCCCCATCCCGACGATGCCGCGCTGGAACGGTTGTGGCAGGCCGCCTGGGGTGATGCCGGACCAGCATCCTTTCAGCCGATCCTGCAGCGCAGTCTGACCCATGTCGGCGCCTATGACGGGCCGCTGCTGGTCGGCTTCGTGAACGTGGCGTGGGACGGCGGCATCCACGCCTTCATCCTCGATACCTGTGTCGACCCGGCCTATCGGCGCCAGGGCATTGCGCTGCGCCTGCTGGCGCTGGCCGCCGAGACCGCGCGGGAAAGAGGCGCCGCGTGGCTGCATGTCGACTTCGAACCCCAACTTGAGCCGCTTTACCGGCAGGCCGGCTTCGGCCCGACGGCGGCCGGGCTGATGCGGCTGGCCTGGACAGGGCTCAGCGCGGGCGCCAGGCGAGGAGGCGCATGGCGTTGAGCGTCACCAGCACGGTGGCGCCGGTATCGGCGAGGATGGCGGGCCAGAGGCCGGTAATGCCCATTATGGTGGTGACGAGGAAGACCGCCTTGAGGCCGAGCGAGACGGCAATGTTCTGTCCGATATTGGCCATGGTGGCATTGGAGAGGCCGATCATGGCGGCGATGTCGGCGACCCTTCCATGGAGGATCGCGGCGTCGGCGGTTTCAAGCGCCACATCGGTGCCGCCGCCCATGGCAATGCCGATATCGGCGGCGGCCAGGGCCGGCGCGTCATTGATGCCGTCGCCGACCTTGGCGACGATCTTGCCCTCTGCCTGCAGGGCCCGCACGGTGGCCTGCTTGTCCTCGGGCAGCAGGCCGGCGCGCACCTCGAGGCCCAGTTCGGCGCCGATGGCGCGGGCGGTGCGGACATTGTCACCGGTCAGCATGATGACGTCAATGTTGATGGCTTTGAGGGCGTCAATGCCGGCTTTGGCGTCGGCGCGGGGCTCGTCGCGCATGGCAATGAGACCGGCTATCTCGCCGCCGACCAGCACGATCGAGACGGTCTTGCCGGCGTCGGTGAAGCCATCAATGACGGTCTGCAGGTCCGGCGCGATGGTGGTCTGTTCGGCGGCGGCGGCGGGCGAGAAGAGGGCGACAGCTTCGCCGCCCACCGTGCCGGCGAGGCCTTTGCCGGGAAGCGCGCGGGCAGCGGCAGCGGGCGGGATCGCGACCTTGTCGGTCTTGGCCCGCGCGAGGATGGCCAAAGCCAGGGGGTGGCTGGAGCCGGTTTCGAGCGCGGCGGCCAGCGACAGGACCTTGGCGACGGGGCGCGCGACAGCGTGGATATCGGTGACCAGCGGCCGGCCTTCGGTGAGCGTGCCGGTCTTGTCGAGGGCGACGGTGGTGATGGTGCGCAGGCTTTCGAGCACGGCGCCGCCCTTGAGCAGCAGGCCGCGGCGGGCGCCGGCGGAGAGGGCAGCAGCAATGGCGGCGGGGGTGGAGATGACCAGAGCGCAGGGGCAGCCGATCAGCAGGATGGCGAGGCCCTTATAGATCCATTCATCCCAGGACTGGCCCAGCAGCACCGGCGGCACGGTGGCGACCAGTGCGCCGGCGACGAGGACGCCGGGGGTGTACCAGCGCGAAAAGCGGTCGATGAAGCGAGCCGTGGGGGCCTTGGATTCCTGGGCCTCCTCGACCAGCTGCACGATGCGGGCAATGGTATTGTCGCTGGCGGTGGCGGTAACGCGGATGGTCAGCACCGCATCGGTATTGATGGTGCCGGCAAAGACCGTGTCGCCCGGGCCCTTGCTGGCTGGCAGGCTTTCGCCGGTGACCGGGGCCTGGTCCACGGCGCCCTGGCCAGTGGTGATGATGCCATCGGCGGGGATGCGGTCGCCGGGGCGGACCATGATGGTGGCGTTGAGGGCGAGGCTGGCGGCAGGGACTTCGGTGGTCGTCTCGCCTGTCACCAGAAAGGCGGTCTTGGGCACGAGATCGGCGAGGGACTTGATCGAGGCGCGGGCGCGGCTGGCGGCGACGCCCTCGAGCAGTTCGCCCACCAGGAAGAGCAGCACCACCATGGCGGCTTCCTCGGTGGCGCCGATGAAGACCGCGCCGACGGCAGCAATGGTCATCAGCGTCTCGATGGAAAAGGGCGTGCCGGCGCGGGCCCCGGCAATGGCGCGGCGGCTGACCGGAATGAGGCCGACCAGCAGCGCGAGCAGGAAGGCCTCGTGGCTCATGGTGGGTACGACGAGGCCTGTCAGCCAGGCGGCCAGCATGGCGATGCCGGCGCCCAGGGCCAGCAGGGCCTTGGGCGTGCGCCACCAGGGACCATCGCCGAGCGCGAAATGCTCGTCGGGCCCGGCAGGTTCGTGGCCGTGATCGTGGTCATGCTCGTGATCGTGGTCATGGCCGTCCAGCGGGGCGGGGGCGCCATCGCGGGCCAGGGCATAGCCGAGTGGCTTGATGGCCTGCTGGATTGTGGTGAAGGGGACATTGTCATGCAGCACGGTGAGGGTGCCCGCGGTGAAGCTGGCGCCGGCCTCGGACACACCGGGAATGCGGGTAACCGCGGTCTCGATCTTGCTGGCGCAGGCCGCACAGTCCATGCCGCCGACGCGGTATTTCGTTTTCGTGGGCTCAGCCATCATGCGTCCTTCCAATTGCCTATATCGGGATGCTAGCTTCTATAGTCACTAGAGGAGCAAGCGGAAAATGCCGGAAGCAGCGCCAACGAAAAACGCGCCGCCCGCAGGGGCAGCGCGTTGGTCAGGCAAGTGGCTGATCGGCAGCTTACTGGGTGGCGGTGCGCAGCTGGAAGCCGGTAATGCCGACAGCAACATTGATGCCGGTCTGGCCCTGGATGCTGAGCGGCTGCAGCATGAAGCCCTCGCTCGAACCGCCGACCAGGGCATTGGCACCGGCGCCCAGGCCCAGCGAGGCTTCGGCACTGACGCCGACATATTCGCCAGTCAGCGAGCCGGGGGCATAGGCGTCACTGCTGGGGGCCAGCACCAACCACTGGATCACCGATTCCTCGGTGAAGCCGATGTCGAGGCCAACCTTGTTGACCTTGCCATAATAGACTTCGGTCGGCTCGGTGGCTTCGGAGTCATAGAAGCTGCAGATGGCATCCTTGGACGAGCCGAGGATGAGGCCGATGCCGCCTTCGACGGTGCATTCGAGGCGACCGATCTCGATGCGTTCCTGGGCGTAGGTCGCGGTCGAGAACAGGGCAGTGGCGGCGAGGGCAGTTGCTGTGAGCAGTTTCATGTAAGCACTCCTTTCCATGCTCAACCCGCGCCGGGGCACCGGGGTTCCGCCCGGCGGGCAAAGCAGAGCAATAGCGACAAATGGGCCGCAGTCCTGGCGGCGAAAGGATAGAGCGAGATGGCGTTTCCGATTGGCGAACTGGCGCGGCAGACTTCGGTCAAGGTGCCGACGATCCGCTATTACGAGCAGATCGGCCTGCTCGACGCGCCGCCGCGCAGCGAGGGCAATCGCCGGCTCTATGGCCAGGCCGAGGTGGAGCGGCTGCGCTTTATCCGGCACGGGCGCGAACTGGGCTTCGAGATCGAAGACATCCGCGAACTGCTGGCCATGGCCGGGCAGCCGCAATCATCGTGCCACCAGGCCGACAGCATTGCGCGCAACCACCTGCGCGAGGTGGAGCGGCGCATTGCCAGTCTGACGGCGCTCAAGGGCGAGCTCAGCCGGATGATCGCCGAATGCGGGCATGGCAGGGTGTGCGACTGCCAGATCATCGAGGCGCTGGCCGATCACAGCCACTGCCTGAGCGAGCATTAGGGCTCAACCGTAACTGACCCAGCCGCGGAAGCTGAGGCCGGCATAGAACAGCGATACGCCGGTAAAGCCGGCCTGGGCCAGCATGGCCTCATCATCCTCGGGCGACAGAATGGAGAGCCGGGTGGACATGGCCTGGTGGGCGCCGGCGGCGTCGGCCGGTGGGGTGCCGCCAAAGGCCAGGTGACGGGCGATCCATTGCGAGCGCTCGGGCTCGGTCTGGGCGAAGCTGATATGGGCGCAGACAAAGGGCGCGCCCGGGACCAGGCGGGCGCGGAGCTGCTGCAGCGTGGCGAGGCGCTGGTCGCGCGGAATGAAATGGAAGGTGAGCAGGCAGACCGCGCCGTCAAAGGGTCCCTGTGGTGCCGTCTCGATAGTACCCTCATGCAGCGCCACGCGCGGGGCATGCGGGCCGATGATGTCGGTAGCCAGAGCCAGCATGTCGGCCGAGGGGTCGACGCCGTCGAAGGTCCAGCCGGGGTGATCGTCGGCGAGGGCCTTGAGTTCAAGGCCGCCACCGGCGCCCAGGACCAGCACGCGACCGGTCGGGGGAACGCGTTCGGCGAGAAGTTGCGAGGTCATGCGATGCAGGCCGGCAAAGCCGGGCACCTTGCGGGGCGGGCCCTCGGCATAGGATCTGGCGGCCGCCCCGGCAAAGGGGTTGTGCTGATGGGATGTGGGGGCGGGCGGATGGTCGGATGATGTCATGTAACTTTTATGATTACATGAAGTGAGACTGTCAAGCCGGAAGCGCCCGGGCCGGCCAGCTGGCCGGCCCGGATTGTTGGTGTCAGGCTGCGGCGTCGACCGGCGCCGGGGTGTGGCGGGCGAGGGCGCGGATGACCTGCTTGGCGGTGATGGAGCCAATCTGGATGCCGTTTTCGTCCTGGACGCCGACCCATTCATGCTCGGCAAAGAGCGGCAGGACGTCCTCGCAGCGGGCGTCGCGCGGCACCAGGATCTTGCAGGGTTCGCCGGGGCCCTTGGTCATGATCGAGCGGACATGGATGGCGCGGGCCTTGTTCACCTCGCGCACGAATTCCTCGATATGCTCATTGGCCGGGCGCAGCACGATATCCTCGGGCTTGCCCTCCTGCTGCAGGGCGCCGTCCTTGAGCACAGCGATGCGGTCGCCGATCTTGAGGGCCTCGTCGAAATCGTGGGTGATGAACAGGATGGTCTTGCCCAGCGACTTCTGCAGCTCGATGAGCTGGTCCTGCATGCCCGAGCGGATCAGCGGATCCAGCGCCGAGAAGGCCTCATCCATCAGAATGATGTCGGTATCCATGGCCAGGGCCCGGGCGAGGCCGACGCGCTGCTGCTGGCCACCGGAGAGCTGGCGGGGCTGGCTCTGTTCGTAGCCGGACAGGCCCACCGTCTCGATCCACTTGGCGGCGGTGGCGAGGCGCTCATCCTTGCCGACGCCGCGGACCTCGAGGCCATAGGCGACATTGTCGATCACCGAGCGGTGCGGCAGCAGACCAAACTTCTGGAACACCATGGCGATCTGGGTGCGGCGATAGGTGCGCAGCTCGTCGGCGCTCATCTTGATCACGTCGGTGCCGTTGACGATGATCTCGCCGGCGGTCGGCTCGATGAGCCGGTTGACGTGGCGGATCAGGGTGGACTTGCCCGAACCCGACAGGCCCATGACGACGAAGATCTGGCCCTTGGCAATGTCGAGCGAGACATTGTCGAGACCGACGACGTGGTTGGTCTCAGCCTGCACTTCGGTCTTGGACTTGCCCGAGCGCAGCAGCGCCAGGGCGGTCTGGGGATCGTCGCCGAAGATCTTGGTGACGCCACGCATGGCGATGGCGAGCTCTGGATTGGTGGTGATGTCAGACATTAGCGTGCCTCCGCCAGGCCGATACGGGCCTGCAATTGTTTGCCGAAAGCCTGCGTGACCCGGTCAAAGATGATGGCAAGGGCGACAATGCCTAAGCCGGCAAAGAGGCCGCGGCTGACTTCAAGCCGGCCGATGCCCTGCAGCACCTGGTAGCCCAGGCCACCGGCGCCGATCATGGAGGCGATCACCACCATGGAGAGCGCCATCATGGTGGTCTGGTTGACGCCCGCCAGGATGGTGGGGAGCGCGAGCGGAATCTGGACGCCGAGCAGGCGCTGGCGCGGATTGGTGCCAAAGGCGCGGCTGGCTTCCATGACGGCCGGATCGACAGAGCGCAGGCCCAGATCGGTGAGGCGCACCAGTGGCGGGGAGGCATAGACGATGGTGGCGATCAGCGCCGGGATCTTGCCGGGCCCGAAGATCATCACCGTGGGGATGAGATAGACGAAGCTGGGCAGGGTCTGCATCAAGTCGAGCAGCGGGGTGATGGACTTGCGCACATTGAGCGAGCGGCTCATCCAGACGCCGACCGGGATGGCGATGACGATGGCGGTCAGGGTGGCGGCGATCATCAGGGCCATGGTGGTCATGGCGTCTTCCCAGAGGTCCATGACGCCCAGGAAGAGCAGCGCGCCCAAGACGACGGCGGGCAGCTTCCAGTTGCGGGTGGAAAGCCAGGCGACGCCCACCAGGATGGCGATGATCAGCCACCAGGGGGTGGCGATGAGCAGATTTTCAATGCCCTTGAGCAGCATCAGCAGGGGATGGGCGGCGGCCTCGAAACCACCACCCCATTCGCGCACGACCCAGTTGAGGGCATCATCAACGGCGCGGCGTAGCGGGCGGGTATCGATCAATTCAGGAAACACGGTTTCTCTCTCTCGTGTGGAGGGCGGGCGCGGGAGGCCGGAAGGCGCGGTGGACGCGTTCGGGCATCACGCGGAAAACGGCCGGGCGTGAACCCGGCCGTATCGGCTTTAGTGGTCGATAGTGGCGCCTAGCTCAGGCTGGCGCGCACCTTTTCGGCGATCTCGGGCGATACCCAACCGGTCCAGACATCTTCCTTGGTCTTGAGGAAGTTGACGGCGGTCGCTTCGGCATCAGCCTGGTTTTCGTCACCATAGACCAGCAGTTCGCTGATTTCGGCATTGGTCAGGCCAACCTTGGAGAAGTACTCGGCAACGGCCGGTGCTTCTTCCTGCAGCCAGGCGGCAGCACCGACGATAGCGGGCGAGGACGGATAGGCGGTTATGCCGGCCGGCTCGGTGCAATCGGGATTGGTGTTGCAGGCATAGACGTCAGGCTTGATCTCACCCATGTCCAGCGCGACGGCATCGAACTTGCCGAGGATGGCAGTGGGGCCCCAATAGTAGAACAGGATGGGCTCTTCGCGGGTGAAAGCGCGGGCAATGGAGGCATCGAGCGCGCCGCCCGAACCGGGGGAGAACAGGTTCCAAGTGTCGCCCATGTCATAGGCTTCAAACAGGGCGCCGGTGGCCAGTTCGCAGCCCCAGCCGGGTGGGCAGGTATAGAGGCGGCCCTTGCTGGAATCCTCGGGATCGGGGAAGACCTGCGGATTGGCCAGGGCGGTTTCCGCCGAGGTGATCTCGGGATTGGCTTCCTGGGTGTAGCGCGGGATGAACCAGCCTTCCACGGTGCCATCGCTGATGGCGTCGCCCAAGGCGACGGTGCTGCCGTCGGTGACGGCGGCGTCCCACTGTTCCTGCACGGTGCTGGTCCAGAGTTCAGGCGCGACAGCGGGCGAACCGCGCGTCACCATGGAACTGGTGGTGGGGACGGTGTCGCCGGTGACGATCTCGACATTGCAGTCGAAGCCGGCGTCGAGCACCTTGGCGTGGATGTGCGCCAGGACGGCCGCAGAGGGCCAAGTGAATTCGGCAATGTCGATGGTGCGGTCGGTACCGCAGGCGGCAGTCGTGTCCTGCGCAAAGGCAGGTGAGGCGGCCGCAGCCATCATAGCAACAGCAATCGCGGCGGCAGCGCCACCGGTTTTCAGCATCATGAGGGGTAGTCTCCGTATTATTTGTGTAGCCCTACGATAAGGACACAGTCTAGCTCTGTCAAATCTCCAATTACATGGAAAACTCAGGTAATAATGGCAAAAAGGACTTCAGCGGAATTTGCACAATGTTTGAACACTTGTTGAAATATGGAATGCCAAGTGTTGTTATCGCTGCTGTCCGTCCGTATTTTGAACTGACAGAAGTAGAAAATTAATTTGGCGTTCGCCCGCGGGTCGCAAAAGCGCCGGAATCCCGCCCGATTGCGGCCGTGAACGGGCGGGGGCGGGCGATGGCGGTTAGACTTGGAGTGCCCAAGAGGGTGAAAAAAGCTGTCCAGCGACCCGGAAAGGGCAGCCAGGCCGTGGCGCCGCTGGCAGCGGCAGACTTGCATCCCTGCACCGGAGCGTGCAAAAGGCGCGCAGTCAACTTGGACCCGGTGCAAATCCGGGTGGCTCTTCCGGCCGCCAATCCGCCGGACACTCCAGTCAAAACGCTCCCATCGCCGCCGGCCCCAAAGGGGCTGCCGCATCGAGACGTCTGGATATTCTCAACATGACCTTTATCGAAACTCTCCGCCGCGACTGGCTCTCCAATGTGCGCGGCGACGTGCTGGCGGGCATCGTGGTGGCGCTGGCCCTGATCCCCGAGGCCATCGGCTTTTCCATCATTGCCGGGGTCGACCCCAAGGTGGGGCTCTATGCTTCGGTGGTGATTGCCATCGTGATTTCTTTTGCCGGCGGGCGCCCCGCCATGATCTCGGCCGCCACGGCGGCGACGGCGGTATTGTTCGGCACGCTGGTGCGCGAGCATGGCCTGCAATATCTGCTGGCCGCCACCATCCTGGCCGGCGTGCTGCAGATTGCGGCCGGCTGGCTGCGGGTGGGCAATATCATGCGCTTTGTCTCGCGCTCGGTGATGACCGGCTTCGTCAATGCGCTGGCCATCCTGATCTTCATGGCGCAGCTGCCCGAACTGCTCGGCGTGACATGGGAAAGCTATGTGATGATCGCGGCGGGGCTGGCGGTGATTTACCTCTTCCCGCGCCTCACCCGGGCGATCCCCTCGCCGCTGGTCTGCATCGTGGTGCTGACGGTTGCCGGCCTGCTGCTGGGGATCGATACGCGCACGGTGGGCGATCTGGGCGAATTGCCCAATGCGCTGCCCATGCTGCTGTTCCCGCAGATTCCGCTTAACCTCGAAACACTGTGGATCATCCTGCCGACCTCGATCGCGGTGGCCGCCGTGGGCCTGCTCGAAAGCCTGCTCACCGCCTCGATCGTCGACCAGATGACCGATACCAAGAGCGACAAGAACCGCGAGAGCGTGGGCCAGGGCATTGCCAATATTGCCAGCGGCTTCTTCGGCGGCATGGCGGGCTGCGCCATGATCGGGCAGTCGGTGATCAATGTGAAATCGGGCGGCCGCGGGCGGCTATCGACCTTTACCGCCGGGGCCTTCCTCCTCTTCCTGCTGCTGGTGCTGGGCGACATTGTCGGGCTGATCCCCATGCCAGCTTTGGTGGCGATCATGATCATGGTGTCGATCGGCACCTTCAGCTGGGGTTCGCTCAATGACCTGCGCAAGCATCCGCGCCGCTCGAGCCTGGTCATGCTGGCCACGGTGATCACCGTGGTGGGCACGCATAACCTGGCGCTGGGCGTCGGCGTGGGCGTGCTGATGTCGGGGATATTCTTTGCCTGGAAGGTCTCGCAGATCTTCCGCGTCAGTTCGGTGCTGACCGCGGATGGCCGCGCGCGCGATTATCTGGTCGAAGGGCAGCTGTTTTTCGCCTCGGCCGAGGATTTCCTCGAGGCGATGGACTTCAAGGAAAAGCTCGAGCGGGTGCGCATCGATGTTTCCAAGGCCCATATCTGGGACCTGACCGGGGTCAATGCCGTGGACATGGCGGTGCTGAAATTCCGGCGCGAAGGGGTCGTGGTGGAGCTGGTGGGGATGAACGACGCGAGCGCCACCATCATGGACGAGCTGGCGGTGCATGACCAACCCGGTGCCATGGCCAAGGTGCTGGGGCACTAAGAACTGATGATCAGAGCATGATGACGGGCTCCGCTGTGGCGGGGCCCGTTGCCGTTTGGGCCTCAGCTGGCGATATAGTCGCGCAGTTCGGCGGCCTCGCGCTCGGCTTCCTCGATCTTGAGCTTGACCACGTCGCCGATGGAAATGATGCCGAGCAGCTTGCCGGCCTCGGCCACCGGCATGTGGCGGATGCGGTGGCGCGTCATTGATTCCATGACCTCGGCAATGGGGGTGGTGCGCTCGCAGGTGAGCACGCCGCGCGTCATGCATTCGGCGATGGGCAGCGCCAGTGCCCGGGCCGGATCGGTGCCGAGGCGGCGGACAATGTCGCGCTCGGAGAGAATGCCGGCAATGGCATTGCCGGGGCCGGTGATGACAACGGCGCCGATATTGTTGGCGTTGAGCAGCGCCACGGCATCGGCCAGGGTGCCGGCCTGGTCCAGGGTATGCACCTGGGCGCCCTTGGATTGCAGGATCGTGTCGACAAACATTGCTTGGTCCTCCTCACCCTGACACTGGACCTGTCGCCGGGTCCGGGCAATAGGCGCTTGGTCGAAGGGGAGGGCGCAAAAAAATGGGCCAGCGCGAGGCTGGCCCATGAGGTGGTCAGGAGGCTTAGATGAACAGTAAGGGGCGATCAGCCCTCGTTATGGCCGGGCGACCAGTAGCGGCGGACCTGCCGGCGCGGCTTGGTCTCGGCCGGCAGGGCGACATTGCGCAGGGCAAAGCGCGCCACTTCAAACAGCATGACGAGCACCAGAATGGTCAGCGGCACCATGAAGACCATGACCTGGGCTTCCGGATTGGTGGCCAGGGACGCGGCGCTTGCCGGCGAGACGCCTGCCAGGATGGCGACGATGACGCCGACGCTGAGCAGGGCTGCCGACACAACGGCGTAGAGGCTGAAACTTCTGCGCTTGGGAGACGTAGCTTCTTGCATGGGATCGACGCCTTTCCTTGAACTCGCAGTGACGGCAATTAGCCATGCGAATGCGGTTCGAGTTTGTAGTGATTGGGGTGGCGGGCGTACCATTTCGCGGCAAAACTGTGGCAACGGGTTCCGCAGTGCCGCGCGAAGGAGGCTGACATGCGCATGTTTCTGGCCTTGATGGTGATGGTAATGCTGACGCTGCCCAGTGCAGCGCAGGACGATGCAGCGCCCTGGCAGGCGACGGTGACAGGGCAGATCGAAGCGCTCCGCGCGGTGGATGGCGCGGCGGCGCTGGCACTGGCGGGAGCCGGGTTCCGCGCCCAGTTCGAGGGGCAACCGGAGCAATTCTACGTAGCCATCCTGGCGAGCGGCTATGCGCCGGTGGCGCAGTCGCGGTCGCACAGCTTTGGCACGTTCAGCCGGCTGAGCGACACGGCCGTGGTGCAGGTGGTGCTGCTCGTGGGGCCCGACCAGGGCCTCTACGAAGCGGTCTATCGGCTCGAAGACGAGGCCGGTGTCGGCTGGCGGGTGGTGGGCGTGGTGCTGCGCAAGCAGGACGGCATCGGAATCTAGCCGATCGGCTTGCCTGGCATGGCGGCAGCCACTATCACTGCGTCCGGGTTTTCCGGGGAGTTGATGATGGGGTTCTTGTCCGAGGCACTGGCGCGGGTGGCGCCGTCGGCGACGGTGGCGATCAGCCAGAAGGCGCGCCTGCTGGCGCAGCAGGGGCGCGATATCATCGCGCTCTCGGCCGGGGAGCCGGACTTCGATACGCCACTGCATGTGCGCGACGCCGCCAAGGCGGCGATCGACGGGGGCAAGACGCGCTATACCGATGTCGATGGCATTCCCGAGCTCAAGGAAGCCGTCGCGGCCAAGTTTCGTCGCGACAACGGGCTTGAGGTCACCGCAGCGGACTGCTTTGTCAGTTCGGGCGGCAAGCAGATCATCTTCAACGCGCTGCTGGCCACGCTCAATCCGGGCGACGAGGTTGTGGTGCCGGTGCCCTATTGGGTGAGCTATCCGGAAATCGTGCGGCTGTGCGGCGCCACGCCGGTATTCGCCGTGGCCGACGCCTCGACCGGCTTCAAGCTGTCACCGGCGGCGCTGGAGGCGGCGATATCGCCCCAGACCAAGTGGCTGATCCTGGGCAGCCCGTCCAACCCGACCGGCGCGGCCTATTCGGCGACCGAGTTGCGGGCGCTGGCCGATGTGCTGCTGACCCATCCGCAGGTGCATATCCTCACCGATGATATCTATGAAGTGCTGGTCTATGACGGGGGCAGCTTTGCCACCATTGCCCAGGTGGAGCCGAAACTGCAGCCGCGGACGCTGACGATGAATGGCGTGTCCAAGTCGCATGCCATGACCGGCTGGCGCATCGGCTATTGCACCGGGCCGCGGCCATTGCTGGCGGCGATGACCAAGCTGCAGGGGCAATCGACCAGCTGCCCGACCTCGATCTCGCAATGGGCGGCGGTGGCGGCGCTGAACGGCTCGCAGGACTTCCTCACCGAATGGCGCGCGGTGTTCCAGGCGCGGCGCGACATGGTGGTGGCCGGGCTCAATGCCAATACCGGGCTCGATTGCCTGACCCCGGAAGGGGCGTTCTACGTGTTTCCGTCGTGCCAGCGGCTGCTGGGCAAGACCTCGGCGGGTGGGACCAAGCTGGTGACCGACGAGGATTTCGTGCTGGCACTGCTGGAAGAGACCGGCGTGGCGCTGGTGCATGGCGCGGCTTTCGGCCTGAAGGGGCATTTCCGCCTGAGCTATGCGGCGAGCAATGCGGAACTGGAAGAGGCGATCAAGCGGATCCAGGGGTTCTGCGCGGGGATTGCGTAGGAGGCGTTTACTTAAGCGCGGTCGTCACCCTCGGGCCCGACCCGAGGGGACTGTCCTTACTGCGTCTGGCAAGTGAAGAGCCCTCGGGTCAAGCCCGAGGGTGACGCGCGGTGGGTTGGCCGAGCCAGTGTGCTCTGCCTGACCGCTACTTGCCCATCCAGCTCATGAACCCCGTGCTGTCTCCGCCCGCCTCGGCGAACATCTGGGTCAGCTTGCTGGTGCTCTCATAGCTCTGCACGGCGGCTGCGTAGAAATTGTCGCTCCAGCCGGCGGCCTGGCGTTCCTCGGCGCTCATCGAGGAAAAGATCGAGATGATGTTCTGGGAAAAGGCGGTGGGGTCGCTGGATTTGGCGGCGTTCTGGAAGCCGGCCAGCAAGGCGGCGCCCGACTTGGTGCGCAGGGCAGCCTTGGCCTCGTCCACTTCAGCCGTGCTGAACTGTTCGCCGGTATTGAGGGCGATGGCCGAGAGGGTCCGGCTGGGCAGGCCCGACAGGTCGATATAGGTGCCGGCAATGGTGTTCTTGTTGAAGGTTGGCGCCTTGCCGGCCTTGATGGCGTCGGCATAGAGCGTATCGAGCGACTTGCGTGCCCCGGCAGCGATGTCGGCAATGTCCTGCTGCTGGGCGCCGCCGGCATTGACCAGCGCCAGATAGAGCTGGACGGGATCGGCCTCGCTGGTTTCGGGCATGGTCTTGGGATTGGTGGCCAGCTGCTTGAGGCCCTCGGTGATGGCGGCGCGGCCGGCGATCCAGTCGGCGCCGGCCTTTTCCTCGGGGCCAAGGCTGTCGAGATAGGTGGCGGCGGCCTTGTAGAGGGCGGTGAAATTGCCGGTGACCTGGGCGACGCCGGCCGGGCCGGCCATGGCGGCCTCGAAGCGGTGCTGCATTTCAAGACCGGCAGCGGCCTGTTCGTCGGCGCTGAAGCTGTCATCGCTGGCCATGGCGAAGAGCTCGCGCTGGTCGAGCCCGGACAGGTCGACGGCCAGCTTGTCATCCTTGAGCGGCGAGGTGCGGCCGGCTTCGATCAGCAGAGCCGTCAGCTTGGACCGCGCCTCGGAAAGTACAGTGGCGAAATCCTTGACCGCCAGGGCGGCCTGGGCGGCGCTGGAGAGGGTCACCGAGGTGGCGGCGCTGTCGGCGGGACTGGCCGCTGCGCTGGCGCTGGCGCTGCTGCTGGTGGCGGCCGTGGCCGAGCTCGGGGTCTGCCCATAGGTCGTATAGGCGGTGGTGGGGTAAGCGGCGCCGATGGCTACCATGCTGGCCTCCTGCATTCGATCTGGCCAATCCCATGCAAGCGCTATGCCGGAGAAAAGCGAGCAGAATCAATGGGGCGGCTGAGCCAGGATGTGTCGCAGGCGGCAGGATTTGCCGGGTATCGTGCAGAAATGGCACAAATGAAAAGGCCCCGCCCGAGGGGAGGGCAGGGCCAACGGGTCATCCGCCGAAGCGTCTGACCTTGGAGGTGCGGCAGGATGGGCGCCGCGAAACTGATGGCTTGATTATCGGCCAGCGTGCGCAATGGTACAAACGCGCAATGGGAAACGCTGCCATGCAGATTTGGCGGCGGGCTGAACGGCTGCGGGGATACAGGCAAAAAAAGAGGCTCCAACCGAAGTTGGAGCCCAATGATAGGGCCGAAGCCAAATCGTAAGTAGGGCCCTGCGCAAGGGAGGAGGATATGCGCCGGACCAGTGACCCCGAGCCGCGGGAGGAGGATGCAGCTCAAGATCGTGTCGCAAGAAGCGGGTCCGAGGGAGGAGGATACGGAGCGGCTTCACCAGCGACAGGTACACATATAGATTTTGACCGGATGGTCAGCAATAGATACATCAACATGCCTGCCATGCATTTGACACAGCGACAAGTTGTCAAGCAGGCGGCGCGGGCGGGTAGCGGCCCGATGCGCGATCGGGCCGCAGCCTGGTACGTGCCGGCCAGCGCGAGGCGCTAGAATACGGCGAGATAACGCAGCAGCGCGATGACGCCGATGACAATCACCACGATCTGGATGATCTGGCGCAGGCCACCCTCGATGGGCAGGCGCTGGACGAGCCAGAGAACGAGAACGACCACCAGGAAGGTGATCAGGATGCTGATTAGAACGGATGTGCCCACGTAACTCTCCAATGACGCGTTTGCCGCGCGAGGAAGTAACGCAGTCGTGAGCCGTAGGTTGCTTTGATCCGGTCCATTCGCCCTCAGGTCGCATGACCTTGCTCGCTCAGATCGCCCGGAAGGGCAAAAAAAAGCCCTGTCCGGAGACAGGGCTGATGATAGGGCCGAAGCCAAATCGAAAGTAGGACAGGGGGCAAGGGAGGAGGATATGCGCCCTGTCGGTGAACCTGGATCGAGGGAGGAGGATACGATCCCGGTTCGGTGTCACGATACTTGTTCCAAGGGAGGAGGATATGGAACGCGCCTCAGCGACACGCCCCTTATGAACTCTACCCGTATGGTCGGCAATGGGAGGTGTAACATGTCAGCCATGCAGAGGATGCAGGCCGCTCAAGACAAATGTGGCCCCGCCCGAGGGGAGAGCGGAGCCACAAGGATGTGGGAACAAGTCCCCACAAGGAGGGAACGCAGGAGGCGCAAGGGAGGGAGGAGAAGCGCCTGCTGTGCTGGACGGGATATAGGGGGAGGGGCCGTGCCTAACAATCGTGCAATGCGTATAATAGCTATGCACTGACCGCATGGAGTTTGGAATAATCCTGTCATATCAATGACAAGTGGAGCGGATCAGTCGGGCGGGTGGGGCCTGAATATCAGGCTGCGCGGCGCTTTTTCAGGCGTCAGGCCCGCGCGGCCGGGTATGAAGCAGGCCGTTGGAAGTGCCATTCGACGGCAGTTCTCACGCCCTGCTCGCCGCAAGATGCTGCAGTGGAATGATCTGCGCTTGGGGATGGCGGAACGCTAGAAGCTCCACTCGCGCGCCTTGGCGACGAGGAAGTCGCGGAAGACGCCGACGCGCTTGGAATTCTTCAGGGCCGGGGGATAGACGAAGAAGGCCTCGTAGGCCGGCAGTTCGGTCTCGGGCATGAGCTGGACCAGGCTGTCGTCTTCTTCAACCACGTAGTCAGGCAGCATGGCGATGCCGACGCCGGCGCGGCAGGCCTGCATCATGCCATAGATGGCATTGACCTTGAGCGAGGCACGGCGCGGGCTGGAATCGCTGCGGCCCATATGTTCGAGGAAGTTGATGTCGCCCAGATAGGACGGTACCGGCTCGCCGAAGCTGACAATGCGATGCTCGTCGAGCTGCTCGGCGCTGGTGGGCGTGCCGAACTCCTCGAGATAGGTGCGCGAGGCGTAGAAGTGGTTGTGCACCGTGAACAGCTTGCGCTGGATCATCTCGGACTGGTTGGGGCGGTGTAGGCGGATGGCCACGTCGGCCTCGCGCATGGCCAGGTCGAGCTCGGCGTCGTTGAGGCGGATTTCGAGCTGGATCAGCGGATAGAGCTTGAGAAATTCGTTGAGGCGCGAGCTGAGCCAGGCCGAGCCGATGCCCACCGTGGTGGTGACGATGAGGGGGCCGGTGGGCGTGTCCTGACTCTCGGACATCTGGGTTTCCACCTGCTGGAGTTCCCAGTGCATGCGGTGGGCGGTGCGGAACAGCTGCTCGCCCACCTCGGTGAGCACCAGGCCACGGGCATGGCGGATGAACAGCTTGAGCCCCAGGTCATCTTCTAGGGCGGAAATCTGCCGGCTGACGGCCGACTGGCTCATGCCGAGCTTTTCAGCGGCATGGGTGAAACTGCCCGACTCGGCGGCGGTGTGGAAGATGCGCAGTTTGTCCCAGTCGAGCATGTCTTTTGACGCTTTCTATTTGGGTCGTCGGTCGAGCTACTCCGCCGCCTCGGCGAGTTCGTGTTCGGCGAGAAAACGTTCGGCATCGAGCGCCGCCATGCAGCCCATGCCGGCGGCGGTGACGGCCTGACGATAGACATCGTCGGTCACGTCACCGGCGGCAAAGACGCCGGGTATATTGGTCTGGCAGGTGCCGGGTTTGACCTGCAGATAGCCACCGGGCTTCATGTCGAGCTTGCCGGCAAAGATCGCCGTGGCCGGGGCGTGGCCGATGGCGATGAAGATGCCGTCAATGGGCTGTTCATAGGTGCGGTTGAGCGCCAGGTCGCGCAGGGTCACGGTATTGACCGAGGGTGGCATGGCGGAGCCGCCGACTTCGGCAATTTCGGTATTCCAGCGCACTTCGATCTTGGGGTTCTTGAACAGACGCTCCTGCAGGATGCGTTCGGCGCGGAACTCGTCACGGCGGTGCACCACAATCACCTTGGAGGCGAAGTTGGTCAGGAACAAGGCTTCCTCGACCGCGGTATTGCCGCCGCCGACCACGAGCACTTCCTTGTTGCGATAGAAGAAGCCATCGCAGGTGGCGCAGGCGGAGACGCCAAAGCCCTGGAATTTCTGCTCGCTGGGCAGGCCCAGCCACTTGGCCTGGGCGCCCGTGGAAATGATGACGCTGTCGGCGGTGTAGATCTCGCCATCATGGCCGGTCAGCACGAAGGGGCGGCGGTCAAAATCGACATGGGTGATGATGTCGCTGACAAAGCGCGTGCCGACATGCTCGGCCTGCGCCTTCATCTGGTCCATCAGCCAGGGGCCCTGCACCACATCGGCGAAGCCGGGATAGTTTTCCACATCGGTGGTGATGGTCAGCTGGCCGCCGGGCTGCAGGCCCTGGATCATGATGGGTTCAAGCATGGCGCGCGCGGCATAGATGGCGGCCGTGTAACCGGCAGGGCCGGACCCGATGATGACGACTTTGGCGTGCATCGCAACGCTCTCCGACTAATGGGAGTACTCCCGCGACCCTAGTTAAGGGCCGAAGGCGTTCTCTTTCAAGGCAAACTGTCCAGCCGCCAGGCACGGGCCTGTGGGAACGTACGAAAATGTCACACTTATGGTGAGCAAATGCCCAATTCCAGGGCGTCAGGCATAGACGATTTTGATGATTTCGAAGCTGCGGGCCCCGCCGGGAGCCGCCACCTCGAACGAATCGCCCTCTGACTTGCCAATCATGGCGCGCGCAATCGGCGAGGAAATCGAGATGCGACCGGCCGAGGCATCCGCCTCCGGATCGCCGACGACCTGGTAGGTCTTTTCTTCCTCGGTGTTCTCATCGATATAGGTCACGGTGGCGCCGAACTTGACGGTGCTGCCGCTGACCTTGGACACATCAATGACGTCGGCGAGCGCAAGAATGGTCTCGAGCTCCTTGATGCGACCCTCATTGAGGCTCTGCTGTTCCTTGGCGGCATGATATTCGGCGTTTTCGGACAGATCGCCGTGAGCGCGCGCTTCCGAGATCGCCTCGACAATGCGGCGGCGCTCGGTGGCAGTGCGAAGCTCGTATTCGGCAGCCAGGGCCTTCTGGCCGCCCACTGTCATCGGGATCTTTTCCATTTTCGTCGCCTCCAATCGGCACGTCAGACAATAGCTTTCACCCCAGCCAAAATCCGTTCGGCTTATGCTTCACGATAAGTTTTAGGGGAGAGCGGGCTCAAATTGCCCGGCTGCCGCGTTGCGGTCAAGCCGGTGTGGTCAGGAAGATGGTCATGTCCACACGCGCTTTCAAGCCGGAAGCCCGCAATGAGAGGCCCAACCATGCGTTCGCCAGCCTATGTTCCAGCCTATGTTGTCGCGCTGTCGCTGCTGCTGTCCACGCCCGCCTTTGCCCAAAGCATGGAGTCGAGCGCCGGACCGCTGCAGGCACAGGTGCTGGCCGAGGGGCTCGACCATCCCTGGGCGCTGGCCTTCCTGCCCGATGGGCGGCTGCTGGTGACCGAGCGCAGCGGGCAGTTGCTGGTGCTGACCGAGGGCGTGGCCGGCGCGCCGGTCGTGGGGACGCCCGAGGTCTATGACCAGGGGCAGGGCGGCCTGCTCGATGTGGCGCTGGCGCCGGACTTTGCCGAGAGCGGCCGGATTTATCTCAGCTTTGCCGAAACCGCGGCCCATGCCGGCCAGCAGCGCGGGCAGGGCACGGCGGTGATGGCGGCGCGGCTGGTGCTGGAGGGCGATAGCGGAAGGCTGGAAGACCAGCAGGTGATCTTCCGGATGAACAAGTTCACCACCACCAACCGGCATTTCGGTTCACGCGTGGTGGTGGGGCTCGATGGCAACCTCTTCGTGACGGTGGGCGATCGCGGCGACCAGAACCGCGCCCAGGACTTTGGCGATCATGCAGGCTCGGTGGTGCGGATTGCGCCGGACGGCGCGGTGCCGGCGGACAATCCGCGGCCGGACGGCTGGGCGCCGGAGCTGTGGAGCAAAGGTCATCGCAATCCGCAGGGCGCAACGCTGCGGGCGGACGGGCAATTGTTCACCGTCGAGCATGGCGCGCGCGGCGGCGACGAGGTCAACAATCCGCAGCCGGGCGGCAATTATGGCTGGCCGGTAATCTCCTATGGCCAGGACTATTCCGGGCTGTCGATCGGGGAAGGCACGGAAAAGCCGGGGCTGGAGCAGCCGCTGACCTATTGGGACCCGTCGATCTCGCCTTCGGGGCTCGATTTTTATGATGGCGCGCTGCTGCCGGGCTGGCAGGGCGACCTGCTGACCGGCGGGCTCAGCGGCCATGTGCTGGTGCGGCTCGATATGGAGGGCGATGCCATTGTCGGCGAAGAACGGCTGTTCGAAGGCCAGCTGGGGCGGATCCGCGACGTCAAGACCGGGCCGGACGGGGCGATCTACGTGATCACCGACGCGGATAATGGGCGACTGATACGGATCGCGCCGCAGGGGGAGTAGGTCCCCTGTGTGGCGGGTTATGGCTGGGCGGGATTATGCCGCGAAGCGGGCAGGTTCCTGCCATTCGAGCGTAGCTCTCATGGCCTTCGACCCTAAAATCGCTCCACCGGAGCGATTTTGCCACTGCTTGGCCAGCTCGAAGTCACAAAAGTGTAATCTGGCTGTGTGTAGTGGCGCGCAAAACGGAGAGCTGCCCATGCGTGACTTCGCCAGCCAAAGTGACCTCGATCGGATCCGCGCGGAAATCACCGACAGTCTTGATGAAGAGCTGGAGCTGCAGTTCGAGGACGAGCAGATCGAGGCACTGGCCGGTGGCGAGGCACGGCCGGGCGGCAAGACGCTGGACCGGCGGATCTATTTCCGCGAACTGTTCCGCATGCAGCACGAACTGGTGCGTCTGCAGGACTGGATCGCCCATCACCGGCTCAAGGTGGCCGTGGTGTTCGAGGGTCGGGATTCGGCGGGCAAGGGCGGCGCCATCAAGCGCATTACCCAGCGGCTCAATCCGCGTGTCTGCCGGGTGGTAGCGCTGCCGGCCCCGAGCGACCGGGAAAAGACGCAGTGGTATTTCCAGCGCTATGTGCCCCATTTGCCGGCCGCGGGCGAAATGGTGCTGTTCGACCGCTCCTGGTACAACCGGGCCGGCGTCGAGCGGGTGATGGGCTTCTGCAGTCCGTCCGAGCTCGAGGAGTTCTTCCGCACCGTGCCCGATTTCGAGCGCATGCTGATCGGCTCGGGCATCATCCTGATCAAGTTCTGGTTCTCGATCAGCAATGAAGAGCAGGAATTCCGCTTCCGCATGCGCATCGACGATCCGCTCAAACAGTGGAAGCTGTCGCCCATGGATATGGAATCGCGGCGCCACTGGGAGGACTATACCAAGGCCAAGGAAGACATGCTGGCGCGCACCCATACGGCGGAATCGCCGTGGTGGATCGTCGATGCCGATGACAAGAAGCGGGCGCGGCTCAATACCATTGCCCATCTGCTGAGTGCCATTCCCTATGCCGACGTGCCCAAGCCGGAAGTGGTGCTGCCCGAGCGCATCCGGCATCCGGACTATGCGCGCGGCCTGGTGCCCGCGGAAATGTATGTGAAGTCGGTGTACTGAGGCGGCAGGCGCTGCCGTTATTTCAGCCGCGGCCCTTGCGGCGCAAACTTTCAGGCCCGACAATGCCTCCAATAAGGGAGCAGGGTCATGGCTGACGGCAAGCAGATCGTGGGGGGCGGGCCCAAGAAGGTGCTCTATACGCTGGCCACCATTGGCCGCATGGGCGTGGGCAAGGCCGCCAAGGCGCTGACCGCCAAGAACGCCTGCAAGGCCTGTGCCTATGGCATGGGCGGCCAGCGCGGCGGCATGACCAATGAGCTCAATGAATTTCCCTCGGTCTGCAACAAGAGCGTGCAGGCGCAATCGACCGATATCCAGCCCGCCATTCCGCTGCCGATCTTCGAGCATGAGATCGCCGATCTGGCCGAACTGACGGGCAAGGAGATGGAGCATCTGGGCCGGCTGGGCACGCCGCTGTTCAAGGCGCGCGGGGCGCAGCGCTTCGTGCCGGTCGACTGGGAATTTGCCCTGGCTCATGCCGCGCAGAAGCTGGGCGCCACCGCGCCGCAGCGCAGCTTTTTCTATTCCTCGGGGCGCTCGTCCAACGAGGCGGGGTTCCTGTTCCAGCTGCTGGCGCGGGCCTATGGCACCAATAATGTCAACAATTGCTCCTATTACTGCCACCAGGCCACGAGCGAGGGGCTGGCAACGACGATCGGCAAGGCGACGTCCAGCGTCGAGCTGGAGGACCTGACCGGGGCCGACCTGATCTTTGTCATCGGCGCCAATCCCTCGTCCAACCATCCCCGCTTCATCCATATGCTCAAGAACTGCCGCGAGCGGGGCGGGCAGGTGATCGTCATCAACCCGGCCAAAGAGCCGGGGCTGGTCAAGTTCGCGGTGCCGAAATCACCAAGCTCCATGCTCAAGGGCGGCAGCGAGATCGCCTCCGATTACTGCCAGCCGCGCATCGGCAGCGACATTGCGCTGATGAAGGGCATCGCCAAGGCGGTGCTGGAGCTGGGGCTGGCCGATACCGGCTTCATCGCGGCGCATAGTTCGGGCTTTGCCGAATTCCATGCCGACCTCGACGCGCTGGATTGGGACGCGATCACCGCGGCCTGCGGCATCAGCCGGGAGGAGATCACCCATCTGGCGCGGCAATATGGCAGGGCCAAGCATGCCGTCTTTGCCTGGGGCATGGGCATGACGCACCACATTCATGGCGTGGCCAATGTCGAGGCGATTGCAAACCTGGCCATGCTGCGCGGCATGGTGGGCAAGCGCTTTGCCGGGCTCTTGCCGCTGCGCGGGCATTCCAATGTGCAGGGCATCGGCACGATCGGGGTCAAGCCGGTGCTGGCCAAGGATGTGCTCGAAAAGATGGAGGCCGCCTTCGGCGTGACCTTCCCCGAAGCCAAGGGCATGGACACCATGGCCTGCCTCAAGGCGGCCGAAGCCGGGGCAATCGACAGTGCGGTGATCATGGGCGGCAATCTCTGGGGCGCGACACCCGATACCGGTTTTGCCAGCCGGGCCATGGAAGCGATCGGCTTCAAGCTGTTCCTCACCACCACGCTCAATATGGGGCATGTGCATGGGCTGGGTCATGGCGAGGTGCTGGTGCTGCCGGTGACGGCGCGTGACGAGGAATGGGAGCCCACCACCCAGGAATCGATGTTCAATTATGTGCGGCTGAGCGATGGCGGCATTAGGCGGCTGGAGAATGTGCGGCCGGAAAGCTGGATCCTGGGCGAGATCGGGGCGCGGGTGCTGCCCGGCGGGCCGATCGACTTCAAGGCCTTCAGCGCCCATGCGAAGGTGCGCGACGCCATTGCCGCGATCGTGCCGGGGATGGAAGAGCTGGCCGATATCGACGTGGCCAAGCGCGAATTCCACATCAAGAGCCGGGTCATGCACACGCCCGAATTCGGCACGCCTGACGGCAAGGCGCATTTCGTGGTGACGCCGATTCCCGCCAGCGGCACGGGCCAACTGAGTCTGGCCACCATTCGCAGCGAAGGCCAGTTCAACACCATCATCTATGAAGAGCGCGACAGCTATCGCGGCAATGCCGGGCGTGATGCGGTGTTTCTCAATGCGGCGGATATGGAAGGGTTCGGCGTCAGCGAGGGGCAGGTGGTGACGATCGCCTCCGATGTCGGGCGCATGCAGGCGGTGGCGCGGACCTTCGACCTGCCGCGTGGCAGCGCCATGGCCTATTATCCGGAAGCCAATGTGCTGGTGGGTACGGCGGTGGATCCGCGCAGCAAGACCCCGGCCTTCAAATCGGTGCCGGTCTGGCTGGAGCCAGGCGTGTGAGCGCCATGGCCTTTCCGCAAGCGACACTGGATTTCCTGGGCGGCATTGCAGCCAACAATGAGAAGGCCTGGTTCGACGACAACCGCGCGCTCTATGAAGCAGGCTATGTCGAAGCGGGCCGTGCCTTTGTGGAAGAGATGGGGCCGCGCCTGCGGGCGCTGTCGCCCAGCGTGCAGTTTTCGCCCAAGATCAATGGCTCGCAGTCGCGCATCAATCGCGATGTGCGGTTCTCCAAGGACAAGCGGCCCTACAAGACGCATCTGGACCTGTGGTTCTGGCACGGCGAGAAGCGCAGCTGGGATTGCCCGGGCTTCTGGTTTCGCCTGACCGCCGACAGCGTGCATCTGGGCTGTGGCCTGCATGGCATGAACAAGGAGACGCTGGAATCGTTTCGCCATTCGGTCGAACTGCCCCGCTCGGGCAAGGCGCTGGTGGAAGCTGTCGCCGCCGTTCGGGCCAATGGCGATTACGATATCGGCGAAAAAACCCGGCAACGCCCGCCACGCGGTTTCGCGGTGCCAGAGGAGCGGGCCGAATACCTGCTTTATGAAGGCTTGACTGCCGGCACCCAGATGCCGGCCATTGCGGCACTGCGGGCGGATTTCGCCGATGTCTGCCTCGGGCACTTCACCGCCTGCTGGCCGATTGGCGCGTGGCTGCTGCGCGAAATTGCCACTGGCACCTAAAACACTGGCTGCAATAGGTTTGTTTACGAAGTTGTTACTATGACGAATCATAGTTCAACTTTGAAATCAGTACTGGTTCTTGTGCGTTACTGATTAAATTTTAGGCATTCTTGTTGTTCTCACCAGGTGCAATTGGGGCACGGTCATGACTAGTAACGGCAAGACGGGCGTTATTGCCTCGCCGCGCGCCATGCGCATCGTGATGGACGGCATTGGCAGTGAGCTGCAGAGCTACGCCACCAACAATCTGCAGATCGTCAAGCAGACCAAGTTGCTGGCCATCAATGCCATTATCGAGGCCGCGCGGGCGGGCGACGCCGGCAAGGGCTTTGCGGTGGTGGCCGACGAGGTGCAGCACCTGGCCGAGCGGGCCGCCGATATCGCGGTGCGCTTCCAGGATGTGCTGATGGGGCGGATCTCGCTCAGCCGGACGATGAGCGAAACGCTGGTCGAGGAGATGGAAGGGGTCCGTCTGGTCGATCTGGCGCAGACGCTGGTGCAGCTGATCGTGCGCAACCTCTATGAGCGGACCGCCGACGTGCGCTGGTGGGCCACCGATACGGCGTTCTGGGAGGCATTGGACGAGCCGGAACCGGGCAGGCTGGCCTTTGCCGCCGACCGGCTGGCGACGATCAACCGCTTCTACAGCGTCTACTGCGACCTGGTGCTGACCGATGCGCGCGGCAGGGTGGTGGCCAGCGCCAATGGCGCGCATGCCAAGCAGCTGCTGGGGCAGGACTTTTCGCGCGAGGCCTGGTTCCGGCAGGCGCTGGCGACCAAGAGCGGCGACGATTATGCGGTGGGCGAGGTGATGGAAAGCGCCGCGCATGGCGGGCGCGAAGTGCTGGTCTACAGCACGGCGGTGCGCAGCCAGGGCCGGGCAGACGGCGCCGTGCTGGGGACGCTGGGCGTCTATTTCGACTGGCAGGCGCAGGGCCGCTCTATCGTCGAGACCGAGGCCGCCCTGCCGCCCAAGATCGCCGAACGCACCGAGGTGATGCTGCTCGACGCGCGCAACAGGATGATTGCCACGACCAGTTCGGCGCATCGTTTCGCCAGCTTCGACCTGCGCCATGAGGGGCGGGCGCGCGGCAGCTATTATGACGGCAATGGCAATATCGTCGCCTTCGCCAAGACCCTGGGCTACCAGGAATATGACGGGCTGGGCTGGTGGGGCGTGGTGGTGCAGCGCACCGAGCAGGACGACACGATCAAGCAGGCGCTGGGGCTCACCGGCTAGCCGCCTTCAGCTCTCCCTGGGATAGGCGACATAGGCGAAGCGCGCGCTGTCGGGGGCCCAGGAATTGACGTTGATGGTGCCCTGACCGCCGAAAAACGCCACGATGTCGCGCTTGTCGCTGCCATCGGGGCGCATGGCGCGCAGGATAACCTGCTTGTCGGCCGGATGGCCCTGGGTGCCGGGCGGATAGCTCAGATAGACCACTATGGTGCCGTCGGGCGATGGATGGGGGAACCAGTTCACCCGCTCGTCGTCGGTCAGCTGCTGCACAGCGCTGCCGTCGGCCCGCATGCGGAAGCACTGGGCGTGGCCGGGCGAATTGCGCTCGGAATTGAAATAGAGCCATTGCCCGTCGGGGGAATATTCCGGGCCGTCATGCGGCGCGTCGAGATCGGTGAGGCGCGTGTCTGGACCGCCGGCGGCGGGAATGGTGAAGATGTTGATCCGGCGGGTGCCATGCGGCGCCTCGACGGCGACATAGGACAAGGTCAGTCCATCCGGGCTGATGCCATGCAGGTAATAGTGGTGCGGCGTGGCGTGGCTGTTGGAGACGCGGCGCGGCGTGCCGCCCGAAAGCGGCACGGCATAGAGATGGCCGTCATCGGCGCTGACATAGACGGTCTGACCATCGGGGGCGAGCACGTGGTCATTGTTGAGATCGCGGCGGTCACCGGTATCTATGCGGACCGGGGTGCCGCCGCTCGCCGGGATGCGCCAGAGCTCGCCGCCGGCATTGAAGACCAGGGTCTGGCCGTCGGGCGTCCAGTTGGGCGCCTCGATGACCTCATCGGCGGTGAAGATGACGGTGCGGTCGCTGCCATCGGCATTGATGATGGTCAGTTCGGCGCGCTGGCCGGCGGCAAGGCTGCGGCCGCGGCGGGCAAAGACGGGTTTGGTCAAGGCGTTCTCCCGGCGACACTGGCGGCCGCTTCTGCCCGCACTATCGGCAGAAGCGGCTGCTTTGGCTAGTCGCTAGAAGGCGGGCGCGGGGGCCGCTTCAGGTGCAGGCGCTGGCTCGGGCGCCGGGCCCGGTTCAGGCGCGGCTTCAGGTTCGGGCGCAGCGTCGGTTGCCGGTGCGGGCGCCGCTTCAGGCGCCGGGCCCATCTGCAGGATGGTGGGCTTGGCGGTCAGCAGCTTGTCGGCCATGGCCTTGACGTCCGCGATGGTCACCGCGTCGATCATCTCGGCGCGGCGGGTGACGTAGTCGATGCCCAGATCCCAGCGCTGCAGGCTGATCATCGCATTGGCGATGGAGGAGGACGAGGTCAGCTCCTCGATCGGGTAGGAGCCGATGAGATATTGCTTGGCAGCGGCGAGTTCCTCGGGCGTGGGGCCCTGGGTGGCCATGTCGGCCACCACCTGCTCGATGACGCCCAGCGTTTCGGCGGCGCGGTCGGCGCGGGTCGAGCTGCCGATGACCAGGGCATTGCTGTGCAGCTGATTGCTCAGATTGGCCGAGATACCATAGGTGAGGCCGCGCTTTTCGCGCACCTCGGTGGTGAGGCGCGAGCCAAAGGCGTCGCCGCCCAGGATATGGGTCATCAGATAGGCAGCGAAGTAGTCCGGATCGGCGCGCTCGAGGCCGGGATAGGCCATCAAGATGGTGGTCTGGGGCAGCGGGTATTCAACGCGCAGGTCCTGACCGAGGACCGGTTCGATATCGGCGATCGGCGCCAGGTCGGGTTCGGCCGGCAGGCTGGCGAAGAGGTCATCCAGCATGGCGGAGGCGGAATCGGCGTCGATGGCGCCGACAATGGCGACCTTGAGGTTGGCGCGGGCGAAGAGGGCCTGGTGGCGCTGGCGCAGGTCGTCGGCGGTGAGGCCGGCCAGGGTCTGCTGGGTGCCTTCGCCGCGCCGTGCATAGGGGTGGTCGCCATAGAGCGCGGTGGCCCATTGCTGCTGGGCGGCAGTGCCGGGATCCTGGGCGGCGGCGATGATGCCGGTGACCAGTTGGGCGCGCATGCGGTCGATCGGGTTCTGGTCGAAGCGCGGGGATTCGATGGCCAGCTTGAGCAGGCCGATGGCGGCGTCGCGCTGGTCGGCCAGCATGCGCATGCTGCCATAGACGGCGTCGGTATCGGCGACAAAGCCCATTTCGGCGCCGGCATCATCGAGCGCGATCTGGAAGGCCTCGCTGTCCATGTCGCCGGCCCCCTCGTCGAACAGGGTGGTCAGCAGGGTGGTCAGGCCCTCCTTGCCCACGGGGTCCTGGGTGGTGCCGCCCTCAAAGGAGAAGCGGATGGTGACGATGGGAACGGCATAGTCCTCCACCAGCCAGGCGTTGATGCCCTGGGGCGAGGTGATGTCCTGGAACTCCACCGCATAAGCGGGCAGAGCCGGCAGCAGGGCGGCGGACAGCAGAGCGAGAACGGCCAGCGGCCGGCGGAACAGGGTGGTGAGGGTCATGGACTTATTGCGCTCCGGTGGCGGGCGGCAGCAGATAGCTGGTGACAGCGATGGCGGGATCGAGATAGCGCGCGGCCACGGCCTGTACCTGTTCGGGCGTGACGGCGCGGATGCGGTCGGGCCATTGCGCAATGTCCTCGACGGTACCGCCGGTGGCCAGTTGGCTGCCATAGATCTGGGCCATGTTCTGCTGGGCGTCGCTGGCAAAGATCATGCCGCGCAGATAGCGCGCCTTGGCGCTGTCGAGCTCTTCCTGGGTGACGCCATCGGCGATCAGCCGGGCCAGCTCGGCGTCGACGCCGGCTTCGACATCGGCCAGGGTATTGTCGCCCTGGGGCGCGCCATAGATGGAAAAGCCGCTCGGATCATAGGCTCCGCCATCATAGCCGGCGCCGGCCTGGGCGGCGATGCCGGTCTTGACCACCAGCTCCTGGTAGAAGCGGCTGCGGCTGCCGCCGCCGAGGATTTCCGAGAGCAGGTCGAGCGCCTCGGCCTCGCCGGGCTCGGCGGTGCGATAGGTGGGGACCAGCCAGGAGCGCATGAAGCTGGGGATGCCGACGCGCGGATCGCTCAGGGTGACGGTGGCGCTGGTATTGCGCTCGGGCTCGATGGTGCGGACGCGCGGCGGCAGATCGGGGCCGCGCTCGAGCTGGCCATAGCTGGCTTCGGCCAGGCTGCGCACGGTATCGGCATCGACATCGCCGGCGACGACCAGCACGGCATTGTTGGGGGCATAATACTGATCATAGAAGGCGACGGCGTCGGTGCGGTTGAGCTGCTCCATCTCGTGCATCCAGCCGATGACGGGAATGCCATAGGGGTGGTTCTGGTAGAGCGTGGCGGCGAATTCCTCGGTGAGCAAAGCCTGGGGGCTGGATTCAACGCGCTGGCGGCGCTCCTCGAGCACCACGTCGCGCTCGGCGCCGATGACGTCTTCGCTCAGCACCAGGCCGCGCATGCGGTCGGCCTCGAAATCCATCATCTGGGCCAGGGCGTCGGCGGGGACGGTTTCGAAATAGGCGGTGACGTCAGGGGTGGTGAAGGCATTGAGGTTGCCGCCCAGGGCCGACACGGCGGTGTCGAGCGCGCCGGCGGGGTGGCGCTCGGTGCCCTTGAACATCAGGTGCTCGAAGAAATGGGCAATGCCGGACTTGCCGGCCGGCTCATCGGCGCTGCCGACCTTGTACCAGACCATGTGGGTGACGACCGGGGCCCGGTGATCGGGGATCACCACCACTTCAAGGCCATTGTCGAGCACGAAGTATTCGACCGCATTGTCCGCCGGCGTTGCGGCTGGCTGGGCCAGCGCCGGCTGCAGCAGCAGGGCGGCGCAGGTGAATGCCAGCACGGGGGCGGACAGGGCAGTTCGGGTGGTCATCGGTAGGCTCCCGGGGAATGGATGGGGCAGGGATAGACGAGATGGCGACCCAGGGGGAAGCAATTATCCGTCAGTGCGGCAGGTACGGGGGCGATACGGCGAGAGTGCGGCGGTTCAGGCGGCGCGCACGGCATTGCCGCCGCCAAAACGCCGCACCAGATCCTCGGCGGCCTCCTGCAGCCGGAGCACATCCTCGGGGCTGAAATCGCGCTTTTCGTAGTCGAGCAGCGCCAGCGCGCCAACGCAGGTGCTATCCTCGACTACCAGGGGCACGGCGGCATAGAGGTCGATGCCATTGGTCTGCAGATAGGCATTGTCACCCACCAGGGGATGGGGTGTCATGGAATGGACGATCAGCGGCTTGCGGGTCTCGGCGACGATGGTGGTGAGGCGGAAGGCGGCCTCGTCTTCGACATGGCGGTCATCATGCAGCAGGTTGATGGTGGCGAAGGGAATCTCGAAGCTGTCGGCAAGCTGCTGGATGGCCTGGCCGAGGGCGTCGTCGCCGCGACCGGCGCCGGCAAAGGGTTCGGTCCGTCCACTGTCCTGGCGCTCGCGGACTTCGAGCTGGCGCGCACTGGTCAGAACGCCGTCAACGGCGTCGTCAAGCGAGCGGTAGATGGCGTCGACATGCAGGGTTTCGCTCGATTCGGGCGTGCTGAGATCGTTGAAGACACAGACCACGATGCGCACATCGGGGGCCATGCGAGCCATGCGGCGGGCGACGTAACGGGTCTGGGCGCGGATGTCGTCGCCCATGAAGACCAGCACCATGGTGTCGACGCCCTCGAGATCGAGCCGGCCGATGGCTTCCTGGCGGACCGCCACGGGCGGCAGGACGCGGCTGGCAATGCCCTCATTGGCAAGGCGGATGCCCAGGACGGTGGCGGCGCATTCGTCGATCTCGTTGCGTCCGCCGATCAGCAGCATGCTGCTCTGTTCGGGCCAGTCGACCTTGGCGACATCGGCGACCAGGGCCTCGAAGGATTGCACCAGCTGGCGGCGCTGCGGCAGCGCTTCGGGGCCATCGGCCAGCTCGCTGCTGGCGAGGCGGAGCGCGGGCATCAGGATATCGTCGAGATAGTGCTCGGTGGTGTGGGCCTCGATGTGATCCTCGGTCATCTCGATGGCGTCCTCGGTCGCGCCGCGCAGCATGCGCTGGTAGAGCCGTTCGGGCGGCGACAGCACGGGCTCGCTGCCCAGCAGGGTTTCGAGGAACTGGAACTGCGGCAGGTGCCGGCCGATGACCACCAGGCACACGGTCATGGGCGTGGCGAGGATCAGCCCGATGGGGCCCCACATCGAGGCCCAGAACATGGCCGACAGCAGGATGGCGATGGCCGAGACACCGGTGCTCGAGCCATAGAGACGGGGCTCGATGACGTTGGCGGTGGTGAGGTCGAGTACCAGGAACAGGCCGACCGAAAGCAGCAGCATATTCCAGCCGGGATCGACGGCAAAGGCGAGCAGGAAGGGGACCACGGCGATGATCAGGGCGCCGACAAAGGGGATGTAGCGGAAGAGGATGATCAGCAGGCCCCAGAGCATGGCGCTGGGCACCCCGATCAGCCAGAGGCCGATGCCAAAGATGGTGCCATAGATGGTGTTGACCGCCAGCTGGATCAGCAGGTAGCGGCCGACGCGCTGGCTGGCATCGGCGATGGCGATATTGGCCTTGGAATAGCGGCCACCGCTGACCAGGCGAATGAAGCGCTCCTGCAGGTCGCCGCGACCCATGAGCAGGAAGATCAGGAAGACGGTGACGATGGCCACGGTGGCGACCGGGCCGATGATCGAGCCAAGCACCGAGCTGAGAATGCTCAGGGGCCCGATCTCGTTGGAGATGGTCACCGGAATGGGAGCGCCCGGCAGGGTCTCGCGCGGGCCGCTGACCTGCTGGCTCAAGCCGTCAACGGCATGGTTGATCTGGTCGAGGATGGTGTTGTCGCCGAACTGGGCCTGGAGGCCGGCGATCTTGGCGGAAATGGTTTCCTGGTAGCCGGGCAGTTCCACGCCCAGCTTCATCACCTGGGTACCGGCCAGGTAGGCAAAGCCGCCCAGGGCCGTGAGCGCCAGCATCACCGAGAAGATGACGGCGATGGGATCGGGCAGGTGCAGCCGGCGGTTGAGCGAGGTGACCAGCGGCGCCAGGGCAAAGGCAAGCAGCGTCGCCAGCACTAGCGGCACGAGGATGCCGGCGCCGAGATAAAGCAGCGCCGCAATGAGCGCAAAGGTCGCCACGCTTTCAAAAACGCTGAGGCGACGCGATGGTCTGGACGGAAACGGCAGTTGACGCTGTGACAAGGCAGTTGATCCCTCTTGGCTGCAGCAACGCAGCACCGCCCGGTCCGTTCCGATCCTGCGCACAGACGTTGCCCCGAGGGGCGGCTTGGCCTACATAGACGGCAAATTCGACACTGCGGAGAGGTCAGCACGCGCATGGCACGCCAATTCATCTATCACATGGACGGAATGTCCAAGGCCTATGCCGGCGGCAAGAAGGTCCTCGACAATATCCACCTGTCCTTCTACCCCGATGCCAAAATTGGTGTCCTCGGTCCCAATGGTTCGGGCAAGTCGACCCTGCTCAAGATCATGGCCGGCATCGACACCGAATTCCAGGGCGAAGCCTGGGTCGCCCAGGGCGCCAAGGTGGGCTATCTCAGCCAGGAGCCCGAGCTCGACCCGGCGCTCAATGTGCTGGGTAATGTCATGACCGGCGTCAAGGAGAAGAAGGCCGTCATCGATCGCTATAACGAGCTGATGATGGACTATTCGGACGAGACCGCCGACGAGGCATCCAAGCTGCAGGACCAGATCGACGCGGAAAACCTCTGGGATCTGGAAAGCCAGGTCGAAGTGGCCATGGAAGCCCTGGGCTGCCCGCCGGCCGATGCCGATGTGACCAAGCTCTCGGGTGGCGAACGCCGCCGTGTGGCGCTGTGCGCGCTGCTGCTGAGCAAGCCCGACCTGCTGCTGCTCGACGAGCCGACCAACCATCTCGATGCCGAAACCACCGCCTGGCTGGAACGCCACCTGCGCGAATTTGCCGGCGCCGTGCTGATCATCACCCATGATCGCTACTTCCTCGACAATGTCACCGGCTGGATCCTCGAGCTCGATCGCGGCCGCGGCGTGCCCTATGAGGGCAATTACTCGGCTTACCTCACGGCCAAGGCCAAGCGCTTTGCCCAGGAAAAGAGCGAAGACGCAGCGCGCGCCAAGGTGCTCGATCGCGAGCGCGAATGGATGGGGCAGTCGCCGCAGGCGCGCCAGTCCAAGTCCAAGGCCCGCCTCAAGTCCTATGAAGAGCTGGTCAAGATCAACGAGGCCCGCATGCAGTCGGGCGTCGCGCAGATCATCATTCCGGCCGGCGAGCGGCTGGGGCAGAACGTCATCGACATCGAGGGGTTGTCCAAGTCCTATGGCGATCGCCTGCTGATCGACAATCTCAGCTTCAAGGTGCCGCCGGGCGGCATTGTCGGCATCATCGGCCCCAATGGCGCGGGCAAGACCACGCTGTTCCGCATGATGACCGGTCAGGAAGTCCCCGATGCCGGCACGGTCACCGTCGCCGACACGGTCAAGATGGGCTATGTCGACCAGAGCCGCGATAGCCTCGACCCCAACAAGACCGTATGGCAGGAAATCTCGGAAGGCGACGAAATCCTCCTGCTGGGCAAGCGCGAGGTGAACTCACGCGCCTATACGAGCTCGTTCAACTTCAAGGGCGGCGACCAGCAGCAGAAGGTGGGCAATCTCTCGGGCGGCCAGCGCAACCGCGTGCACCTGGCCAAGATGCTCAAGAGCGGCTCCAACGTGCTGCTGCTCGATGAGCCCACCAATGATCTGGACACCGAAACCCTCGCCGCGCTCGAAGAGGCGCTCGAGGAATTTGCCGGCTGCGCCATCATCATCAGCCATGATCGCATGTTCCTCGACCGGCTGGCCACGCATATGCTGGCCTTCGAGGGCAATAGCCATGTCGAATGGTTCGAAGGCAATTTCGCGGACTATGAGGCGGACAAGATCCGCCGGCTTGGGGCGGATGCGGTCAATCCAAAACGCGCGACATACAAGCCGCTGACAAGGTAAGACTGGAGGCGGGCGACGAGCCCGCCTTTTTGCTGTGGGGACAGTATGAAAATATTGATTTTGGGGACGGCCCTGATTTGGGGTGCAATGGTGGGCGCTGCATCGGCCGAGCCGGGGCAGTGTTCGGTGAGTGGATTTGAGACGTTTGATTGCGAGCTGGCCCATGATGGCGGCGGACTGACCTTTGCGCTGCCGGACGGGCGGGTGTTTGCCTTTGCCCTGGTCAGCGAGAGCGAGGGGCTGGGCTATATCGGGGAGGCCGAGGCGCTTTATCCCGAGGAACTGGGCGCGATGACGCCGGCGGCGGATGCGCCGGGCTGCTGGATTGGCGGCAAGGACGGTTTTGCCTTCTGCGCGCAGGTTGCCCAATAATGACCGTCGATCTGCCAGAGGCGTTCGAGCCGTTTACGCTAAAGGTCGGTGCGGCCACGCTGGCGGGATGCGAAACCGGCGAGGGCCTGCCGGTCGTGTTCCTGCATGCCGGGGTCTGTGACAAGCGGATGTGGAGCCAGCAGATGCTGGCGGTCGCCGAGGCGGGCTGGCATGCCATCGCCTATGACCGGCGCGGCTATGGCGAGACGGAAAGCGCCGACGAAAAGTTCGGCCATGTCGAGGACCTCGAGGCGCTGCTCGAAGAGTTCGGCATTCATGCCGCCGTACTGGTGGGCTGTTCGCTGGGCGGCGGGCTGGCGATTGATTTTGCGCTGCGTCATCCGGGCCGCGTGATCGGCCTGGTGCTGATCGGCACCTCGGTGACCGGGGCGCCCTGGAGCACGACCGAAGCCGAGGCGATGATCGAGGCGGCCGAAGAGGATGCCTTCGAGCGCGGCGACCGCGACATGCTCAACAAGGTGCAGGCGCATGAATGGCTCGACGGGCCGCGGGCGCAGAGCGGCCGGGTCGGCGGGGACGCGCGGGCGCTGTTCCTGGAGATGAACAGCCTGGCGCTGAACAAGCCGGACCTGGGTGGCGAAGTGCGGCCGCCCAATGCCTGGCAGCGGGTGGCCGAGATCGCTGCGCCGAGTCTCCTGCTGGTCGGCGACCAGGATTTCACCGCGCTGATCGACCGGCACGAGCACCTGAGCGAAGAAATGCCCAATGCCTTTGCCGCGGTGCTGGAGAATGTGGCGCATATTCCCACGCTGGAGCGGCCGGACCTGGTCAATTCCATGCTGCTGCAGTTCCTCGACGCGATCGAGGGCGGATCGGAAGCAGAATCAGAAGATGATTCAGAGGATTAGCCTGACCGGCTCTGGTGCCAATTCAATTAATTGCGCACCTGATTCAAGATGTTCAAATACAGATTCAAGATATTGAAAAGCCGATTCAACAGCATTGGCTGCTGAATCGGCTGCATTATTCAAAGCCTTGCGGCGTCAGCACAATCAGGCGGCGATGATGCCGTCCAGGTGCTGGGCCAGCTGGGCGGTGGGCGTGTTCGTCAGGTCCTTGTCGAGTTCGGCCAGAATGGTCTTTTTGACATTGGGCGTCATGGCTTTGCGGATATCGCCCAGGGCGATCGGCGCGGCGACGACGATCAGCCGGTCAAAGGCGCCGTCCTGCTGCTTGCGATCCAGGGTCGCCGCCAGCGATTTGCAGAACTCGGTCTCGCGATATTCCACCGGGTCGGTCTTGGGCTCCATGGCACTGCGGCCCGAGCCGGCGGAGGAGAAGCTGCGCCCCGGACGGTCGGCCTGAATGTCCTGCGCCTGAAGCGGTTCCATGGACCAGTCCAGCCCCTGCACCTGCTGCAGGCCCTTGCCCGGACCGGTGTTCTCCAGAACGCGCGCCTGGGCGCCGTCGGCGATCAAGATCCAAGTGACCGTCTTTTTCATGGTGGACTCCTGCTGCTGATTGGGTCGGATTGGCACATGCCAAGGGGACGCCAGCTGCCTCCCCCTCCCTCAACGTCGTCTTCCAACATGGCCATTGCAAGATGGGTGGGATCACGAACTCTGATTGGTCGGCGCGCGCCGGCCCTGCTATCAGGGCGCATGAGCGCGCTCCTCTGTCAGGGCGCATAAGCGCCAAGCGCGGCGCGGAGACTTCCAATGTCCTTGCCTGAATCAGCTCCCGAAGCCCTGGCACCGGCCCAGCTTGCCGCGCCTGGTGGTGTTTCTCCCCACGATGCGCGCAACGGCGCCCTGGCGGCGCTGGCGGCCTATCTGCTGTGGGGCTTTCTGCCGCTGCTGTTCAAGGCCATCGAGGGTGCCGGCTCGGTGATGATCGTGGCGGAGCGGATCGTCTGGTCGCTGCTGCTGCTGGCGGGCATCCTGGCGTTCCGGGGCGGCTTTGGCGATGTGCGGGCGCTGTTTGCCGACCGCCGGCGCGCGCTGGTGACGCTGATGACCGCGGTCCTGCTGGCCGCCAACTGGCTGCTCTATGTCTGGGCGGTGGAGACGGGCCAGGTGCTGGAGGCCAGCTTTGGCTATTTCATCAACCCGATGGTCAATGTGGCCATGGGCATGCTGCTGCTGGGCGAGCGGCAGAACAAGCTGCAGACGCTGTCGATCGGCATTGCCGTGGTGGCCATCGCCATCCAGGCGGTGGGGCTGGGCAGCGTGCCGTTCATCGCGCTCGGGCTGGCGCTGTCATTCGGCTTTTACGGCTATTTCCGCAAGACGGCGCAGTTGGGGCCGGCCAGCGGGCTGTTCGCGGAGACGGCCATGCTGGCGCCGGTGGCGCTGGCCTATGTCATCTACAATATCGTCACCTGGGGGCCGGGGATCCATGCCGATCCGATGTCGATGACCCTGATGATCCTGACCGGGCCGGCGACCACGATCCCGTTGCTGCTGTTTGCCTTTGCGGTGCGGCGGCTGCGGCTGACGACGATCGGCATGTTCCAGTATCTGGCGCCCTCGATCCAGTTCGTGCTGGCCATCACCGTGTTTGGCGAACACCTCAACGGGTTGCGCCTGCTCAGCTTCGCGCTGATCTGGCTGTCGCTGGCGGTGTTCAGCTATGACAGCTTTGCCCGGCGCAAGCGGGTAGTGGCGACGCCGGTCAGCTAGCTTGCGTTGGGTTGCCGCGTGGCCCGGATCACTTCGGCAATGCGGGCAAAGGTGGGGGCGAAGGGGGTGGCCTCGCGCCAGACCAGGCGCAGCAGGCGCCCGGCATCGGCTGCCAGCGGGTGAATGATGATGCGCGGATCGGTGGCTTCCTTGCGCAGGGCGATCTGGGGCAGCAGCGTCACGCCCTGACCATTGGCCACGAATTCGACAATGGTCGAGAGCGATGTCGCGGCAAAGGTGCGCGGACTGGTGTCGCTGGCCAGGTTGCAGGCGGCGATGGTCTGATCGCGGAAGCAGTGGCCTTCGTCAAGCAGCAGGATGCGCTCGGGGGCGATCGATGCCAGCGATACCGGGGCAGGGGTGGCCTCGTTGCGGCCGGTGGCCAGCACGAAGCGATCCTCAAACAACGGGGCGCTGACCAGGCGCGGGCCGTGCTCGGGCGGCTCGGTGGCGATCAGCGCAATATCCAGACTGCCGTCGACCAGACCCGCCAGCAAAGCCTCGGTGCGGTTTTCGCTGACGGTGAAGTCGAGATCCGGCAGCTGGCTCTGCAGCGCCGGGAAGATTTCGGGCAGCAGATAGGGCGCCACGGTGGGGATCAGCCCGAAACGCAGCGGACGATCGAGCTGGCCGCTGCGACCCGTCGCCAGGGCGTTGACCGCATCGGCGGCGGCAATGGCTTTTTGCGCCAGATCAACGAAATCGCGGCCAAAGGGAGTCAAGATAGCCCCCGTCCGCAGCCGATCGAACAGCGCCGAGCCGCACAAAGCCTCAAGCGTCATGATCTGCTGCGATAGTGCCGGCTGCGACACGCTGCATTCGGCTGCGGCACGGCCGAAATGGCCGGTGCGGGCAACGGCGGCGGCGTAGCGCAGCTGTTTGAGGGAGATGGGCATTATAACCTTATCCTATCAAGTCGCGAAGAATAATCGATTGGCCTAATGGATGTCACCCCCTTATAACGGTTCCAAACAGCTCAGGAGACTCCGCCATGGATGACGCAACCGCCCCGCAGACCACCGATAGCGCGCCCGCAGAGAGCGGCGGCAAGTGCCCGGTCAACCATGCACCGGCGCCCCGCGGCAACCGCGACTGGTGGCCCAAGCAGCTTAACGTGCAGATCCTGCACAACAACTCGACCCTGTCCGATCCACTGGGCCCCGAGTTCAGCTATGCCGAAGCGTTCAAGTCGCTCGACCTGGCGGCGCTCAAGGCCGACCTGGCCGCGCTGATGACCGATAGCCAGGACTGGTGGCCGGCCGATTTCGGGCACTATGGTGGCCTGTTCATCCGCATGGCCTGGCACAGCGCCGGCACCTATCGCATCACCGATGGCCGTGGCGGCGCCGGTGCGGGGCAGCAGCGTTTCGCGCCGCTCAATTCCTGGCCGGACAATGCGAACCTGGACAAGGCGCGCCGGCTGATCTGGCCGATCAAGCAGAAATACGGCAACAAGATTTCCTGGGCCGACCTGATGGTGCTGACGGGCAATGTCGCGCTCGAAACCATGGGCTTTACGCCATTCGGCTTTGCCGGCGGCCGCGCCGATGTGTGGGAGCCCGAAGAGCTCTATTGGGGCCCCGAGGGCACCTGGCTGGGCGATGCGCGCTATAGCGGCGAGCGTCAGCTCGACGAGCGTCTCGGCGCCGTGCAGATGGGCCTGATCTATGTCAATCCCGAAGGCCCGAACGGCAATCCCGATCCGATCGCCTCGGCCCGCGATATCCGCGACACCTTTGCCCGCATGGCCATGAATGACGAAGAGACCGTGGCGCTGATCGCCGGCGGCCATACCTTCGGCAAGACCCACGGCGCGGGCGATCCCTCGCTGATCGGACCGGAGCCGGAAGGCGCCGAGCTCGAGAACCAGGGCATTGGCTGGATTTCCAAGCATGGCACCGGCTTTGGCGCCGACGCCATTACCGGCGGCCCGGAAGTGACCTGGACGCAGACGCCGACGCGCTGGAGCAACCACTTCTTCGACAACCTGTTCAAGTTCGAGTGGGAGCTGACGCAGAGCCCGGCCGGCGCCAAGCAGTGGGTTGCTAAGGATGCCGAGGCCGACGTGCCGCACGCCTTTGATCCCAACAAGAAGCAGCGGCCGACCATGCTGACCAGCGATCTGGCGCTGCGCTTTGACCCGATCTACGGGCCGATTTCGCGCCGCTTCTACGAGAATCCCGATCAGTTCGCCGACGCCTTTGCCCGCGCCTGGTTCAAGCTGACCCATCGCGACATGGGCCCCAAGGTGCGCTATCTCGGGCCGGAAGTGCCGACCGAAGAGCTGATCTGGCAGGACCCGATTCCGGCGGTCGACCATGAGCTGGTCGATGCCAGCGATGTTGCGGCGCTCAAGTCCAAGATCCTGGCTTCGGGCCTGACAGTCGGCGAACTGGTGTCGACGGCCTGGGCCTCGGCCGCCACCTTCCGCGGTTCGGACAAGCGCGGCGGGGCCAATGGCGCCCGCATTCGCCTCGCCCCGCAGAAGGACTGGGAAGTCAACCAGCCGGCACAGCTGGCCAAGGTGCTCGACGTACTGACCGGCATCCAGAGCGCGTTCAACGACGCGCAGAGCGGCGGCAAGAAGATCTCGCTGGCCGATCTGATCGTGCTGGCGGGTGCCGCGGCCATCGAAAAGGCGGCACGCGCCGGCGGCATGGCCGTTGACGTGCCGTTCACGCCGGGTCGCATGGATGCGTCAGAGGAGCAGACCGATGCACCGTCCTTTGAGGCGCTCAAGCCACGCGCCGACGGCTTCCGCAATTATCTGAGCGGGCGGCAGTTCATGCAGCCCGAAGAGGCGCTGGTCGACAAGGCGCAGCTGCTGCGGCTGACGGCGCCGGAAATGACGGTGCTGGTGGGCGGGCTGCGCGTGCTGGGTGCCAATTACAACGGGGCCAAGCACGGCGTCTTCACCCACAATGCGGAAGTGCTCAGCAATGACTTCTTCCTCAACCTGCTCGACATGGGCACGCAGTGGCACGAGACGGCGGAAGGCGAGGGGGTCTATGAGGGCCGTGACCGCATCAGCGGCGCGGTCAAGTGGACCGCCACACGGGTCGACCTGATCTTCGGCTCGCATTCGCAGCTGCGCGCCGTGGCGGAAGTCTACGGCCAGTTCGATGCCCGCGAGAAGTTCGCGCATGACTTCGTCAAGGCCTGGAGCAAGGTGATGGAAGCCGATCGCTTCGCGCGCCAGGCCTAACGGGCCGGCCTTCGGGCCGGCTGTGACGACAAGAAATCCCGCCCCGGTGGTTCGTCCGCCGGGGCGTTTTTGTTCCCGTGGCGCGCCGGTTTGGCTGCGGTCGCTCAATATTGAATCAATTGTCGCCGCACATGTTCAGCGGCTGAAAGCTGATATCGGGTCATCGTGGACCTCCAGATGACGGCAGAAGCCGGGAGCAGACCATGAGCGAGCTTGACGAAGGACAGCGGGCGTTTTCCAGCTTTCGCGTGCTGAACGGCGACGCCAATCACTCCGAGCGTGAGCAATTGTTCCGCAATATGGCCGAGCTGTTCAGCTATGTGTCGGACCGCTGCGACGATGACCAGGTCGCCCAGTATGACGAGGTGCTGTGCCAGCTGGCCGAGTTCGTCGAGATCGAGGCACGGGCCCATGTCGCCAAGATCCTGGCCAAGCTCGACCGCGCGCCCGGCACGGTGGTGGTCAAGCTGGCCAATGACGATATCGAGGTCGCCCGCCCGCTGCTGCAGTTTTCCAATGTGCTGTCCGATGACGACCTGATCGACATCATCACCCATCAGAGCGAGCAGCATCGCGAGGCCATTGCCAGCCGCTATACGGTGGCCGACCGGGTGGGCGAGGCGATTGTCGACCATGGCCAGACCAGTTCGGTGGTGCGCCTGGTGCGCAATGCCAATGCCCAGCTGCAGAAGGGGACGCTGGAAAAGCTGGTGGAGCGCGCCACCAAGGACAGCGAAATTGCTGCCGACCTGCGCGGCCGAAGCGATATCGACTGGAACTCGCTGCGCGGGGAAATCGATGATGTCGCCAGCAAGGTGCTCGAGACCCTGGGCGAGATCGACCGGCGCTTCGATCCGGTTACGGCCGGCAAGGTCAATGCCGTCGTCTATAACCGCATGCGCAACCGCGCCGGCTTTTCCTCCACCGAGTGGAAGGTGGCCTATAACCAGGTCAAGGCGCTGAGCGACCGCAAGCAGCTCAATGAGCGCGCGCTGACACGCTTTGCCCGTTTCGGCTATGGCCACCACGCCGCCGCGGCGCTGACGGTGATCCTGCAGGTCAAGCCGGAAGTCTTCGTCAAATGGCTGGCCAGCCAGGACTATGTTGCCGTCACCGTGGCGCTCAAGGCCGCGGGCCTGGCGCCTGACCTGTTCGAGGCCATTGTCGCCACGCTGCCGTGGCGCGACCTGCCCAGCCAGGACGATATCAAGATGGTGGTCAGCCGCTTTGATGCGCTGGACCGGGAGGAGGCCATGGGCATTTTCGAGCTGTGGCGGGCGCATGCCTTCCGCAAGCGCGCCGTGACCGAAGAACGCCTGGCTGCGCAGGGCTGATCGATCCTGCCGCTGCCTGATGCATAGCGCCGCCCTTGGCCATTGAACCGGGGGCGGCGATTTCGTGTGGTCAGGGCAGCGCGTGCAAGTTCCCGCTGGACCCCGACAAAAAACCGGATATAAAGACATCTTTATATCTCGTGCGAGGGTGCTTTGGCGGAACTGGCGGAATTGGTGGGGGTGCTCAAGGCGGCGGGTGAGGGAACCCGGGTGCGCCTGTTGGCCTTGCTCGCCGATGGCGACCATTCGGTCAAGGACCTCACGGAAATTCTCAACCAGAGCCAGCCGCGGGTGTCGCGTCATCTCAAGCTTTTGGCCGATGCCGGGCTGGTGCGGCGCAATGCCGAGGGCGCCTGGGCCTATTATGGCCTGGCCCAGCAGGGCGACGGGGCCGAACTGGCCGCCTGGCTGATCGCCCGGCTCGACGAAAACGATACCGAGCGCCGGCGCGACATTGCCCGGCAGGCGGCGGTGCGCGAGAGCCAGCAGGCGCAGGCCTCGGCCTATTTTGCGACCGTGGCCAGCAGCTGGGACCTGCTCAAGACCCTGCAGGTGCCCGAAGAGGCCGTGGAGGCCGCAGTGGTGGCAGCCCTGGGCGGGCGCAAGGTCGAGACGCTGATCGATCTGGGTACCGGCACCGGGCGCATGCTCGAAGTGCTGGCCGGTTCATACCGGCACGGCTTTGGTGTCGATTCCAGCCGCGAAATGCTGGCGGTGGCGCGGGCGCGCCTGGCCAGTGCCGGGATCGGGCAGGCGCAGGTGCGGCTGGGCGATATCGGCGATCTGGACGTCTCGCTGGGGCCGGCCGAGGTCATCGTCATCCATCAGGTGCTGCACTATTTCGACGATCCGGGCCGCATGCTGGCGCAGGCGCGCCGGCTGCTGGCGCCGGGCGGGACGATGCTGATCGTCGATTTTGCGCCGCATGATCTCGAATTCCTGCGCAGCGAGCATGCGCATCGCCGGCTGGGCCTGTCGTCGGCGCAGATGGCCGGCTGGGCTGCGGCCGCCGGCCTCACCGTCGCCGGGGTCGAGGAATTTCCCAGCGCCAATACTGAACGTGGCCTGACGGTCTGCCTCTGGCGCCTCAGCACCCCTCTGTGAACGGAACCGAATTGATGATCGACGACAATGTGCGGGCCAGCCGGCAGACCGCGGACCAGCGCGCCGAGCTGCAGATCTCCTTCGAGTTCTTTCCGCCCAAGACCGATGCGATGGAAGAGCGCTTCTGGGACAGCGTGCACAAGCTGGCGCCGCTCAAGCCGCGCTTTGTCTCGGTGACCTATGGCGCCGGCGGCACGACGCGCGAGCGGACGCTGCGCATGGTGGCCTCGATCAAGAACCAGACCGGCGTCGACGCGGCGGCGCACCTGACCTGTGTCGGGGCGAGCCGGGATGAGGTCGATGCCGTGGTGCGCGGCTACCAGGCGGCCGGGATCAACCGCATCGTGGCGCTGCGCGGCGATCCGCCGGAAGGCGTGGGACAGCCCTTTACCCCGCATCCGCAGGGCTATCAGAATGCCGCGGACCTGGTGGGCGGGCTGCGCCGCCTTGCCGATTTCGATATTTCGGTATCCGCCTATCCGGAAAAGCATCCGCAAAGCGCGACCTGGGCCGAAGAGATCGACAATCTCAAGCGCAAGATCGATGCCGGCGCCGACCGGGCCATCACGCAGATGTTCTTCTCCAATGGCGATTACCTGCGCTATCTCGAGCGGGCACGGGCGGCCGGCATTACCGCGCCGATCGTGCCGGGCATCCAGCCGATCCACAATTTCAAGCAGATCGCCAGCTTTGCCGGGCGCTGCGGCACGGCGATCCCGGCCTGGCTGGCCGAGCGCTTTGACGGGCTCGACGAGGAGCCGGAAACCCACGCGCTGGTCGCTTCGGCCGTGGCGGCCGAGCAGGTCACCGAACTGCTCGACGAGGGCGTGACGGAGTTCCACATCTATACCCATAACCGCTCGCCACTGGCGCTGGCGCTGGGACGGATCCTGGGGCGGCGGCCCGAATAAAGCATGTCGAAGCCGCCTGTCCTTGCGGCGCGGGGCGGGTGATGATCGACGCGACGACGGTCCCGGTGGGCGCGTGTGTGCGCTCACAATCTCGACAGGCGTGGTAACCAGCATCCACGATTAACCTTGCGTTCACCCTGTTCTGGTGCCATTCGCTCTCGGCCCGCGCGGTTGGAAGCCTGAAAAGCGTCATTCAGCTTCGGTTCAGCTCAAGGGTGACATTGCTGGGGTGAGGGGCCATTTCATAAAATGGCCACGAAAATCCGGCTCATTCGCCTCATGAGGGCGGAGCAAATCGGGACGTATGACCATGCAGATTGACCGCCGCATCACCAATGGCCTGGCCTGGGCCGGGGTTGTTCTTGTTGTCGGGATCCCGCTGGCCGATCTGGTCACCGGGCAGCTGATGGGCGATGGCCCCAACGCCGCAACAGCGCAGATTGCCATGATCGAGCCCGTTGCGGCCGTCGCGCCCGTGCCCGTGCCGCTGAGCCAGCGCCCCGCTGCACCCGTGGTCCAGCCGGTTGCGGCTGTGCCGGTCACTGCTCCGGTGGTTGCCCCGGCAGCGCCTGCCGCGCCGGTGCAGACCGCAGCTGTTGCGCCAGTAGCAGCCAAGCCAGCGGCGCAAGCCACTGGCCAGGGCGACATCGTGGATGGCTATCTGCAGTCCGGCCGCGCTTTGCCTTCCTATATTACCGGCGCCGGGGCGCCGGCCTCGACGCCACAGCCTCCTGTTGCGTCGGCGCCTGCTGCCGCGGTTCCCCCAGCCCCCACGCCCGCCGGCGCACCGGCAACCGTCGCCGTCGCGCCCGTCCAGACCGATCCAGTGGTCACCGCAGCGCTGACGCCGGCAAAGGTGGCGCCCATGCCAATGCCCTTGTCGATGCGGCCCGAGCCCGTGCTGATCGTCGAGGGTGCGACCCGCACGCGGGCCATCCAGGTCGGCCCTGGCCTCAATCCGCGCTCGAGCGCCACGGTGACCTATGGCGACCTGCAGGACTGGGAAAGCGGCCCGCTGTCAGAGTTCCTGGCCCGGCGGCAGGGCGTTGCCGTGGTCCCCCCCGACTATGACGAGGATGGCTTTTTCCTCGATGAGGGCCCCAATGGCCCACGGCGCGGCGATCGCCTGATCGGCCCTGTCGTGCAGCCGGTTTTCCCTTTTGTGAACTAAGCACAGCGCCCATGCACCCGGCATGGTGGACCGGGGCGCCGGGAGTGACTAGTGTGTCGACTCCTGTTGCGTCGGCTCTGGAGCCGGCGTGACGTCCGCAAGAGGCACGGCATCAAGTGTTCCTATGCATGCGCAAGCCTGAAGAAAAATCGGCAGTCTGGCAGCGAGTGTCCGAGTTTGTCGGCTCGTTCAGCGAGCGGACGGGCCTGGCCGGGTCGCTGATCAATGCGCTCGACCCGGACACCTGGCTGCCCGGCGGGCGCGACGCCGCCTTCACCCTGGCGCTGATCGCCCTGGCCGCCAAGATGGCGGTTGCAGATGGCATTGTCACGGCGTCGGAAGAGCGCGCCTTCCGCGCCACGGTGGAAATCGCCGACGGCAATGAAGAGGCGGTGGCGCGGGTGTTCAACCTGGCCAAGCAGGACGTGGCCGGCTTTGACGCCTATGCGCGCAAGGTGCGTCGCTTCTTCGCCGACAGTCCGGAAACGCTCGAACACGTGCTCGACAGCCTGTTCTTCATCGCCACGGCCGATGGCATGGTGCATCCGGGCGAGCTGGATTACCTCAAATCGGTCAGCGACATTTTCGGCTTTGACGAGGTGCGCTTCGAGCAGATGGCCAGCCAGCATGTGCGGCTGGAGGCCGGGGTCGATCCCTATGCGGTGCTGGGCCTCTCGCCCAATGCGCCCGATCACGAGATCAAGCGGGTCTATCGGAGCCTCGTCGCCGAGCATCACCCAGACCGGCTGATTGCCCGCGGCGTGCCCGAGGAGCTGATCGACGTGGCGACGGCGCGCATGAAGGCCATCAACCTGGCCTATCAGGCACTGAGCAAGCCGGTGCTGCAGCCGCTGCTGAGCTCGGTCTAGTGGCCCGCGCTTGACGGCGCGCCCCATACCTCTCTACACCTCGCCAGCCAGTTGACCGGGTGACCGCTGGCAGTGGGGTAACCTGCTGCTGGAGGAAAGTCCGGGCTCCATCGAAACACGGTGCCGGTTAATGGCCGGCGAGGGTGACCTCAGGGAAAGTGCCACAGAAAGGAAACCGCCCCGGCGTGCCGGGGTAAGGGTGAAAGGGTGCGGTAAGAGCGCACCGGGTGCCTGGCAACAGGGACCGCATGGTAAACCCCACCGGGAGCAAGACCAAATAGGGATGACGCGGGGCTTCGGCCCCAGCCGGTTTTGAGGCCAGATCATCCGGGTTGGTTGCACAAGGCGTCTGGCAACAGGCGTCACAGATGAATGGTCACCACGTACGCGCCGCAGGGCGCGTGCCCTACAGAACCCGGCTTACAGGTCAACTGGCGTTTACCTTGCCTGCCAACATGTGCTGCACGCATGGTGGGCATCGGCGCGGCCCCTTGCATCAAGGGGGGAGGGCCGATACACCGTGCGCTCCGCATTCTGCCGGCCTGATGGCGGCCTCCTGGCGGGCCGACCAACGGAGTGCCGACAAGCGCCATGAGCCTGACGACCCCTTTTTACCTGATCGATGAAGCCGCTCTCGCCGCCAACCTGGCGCGGATCGACCTGTTGCGCGCCGCCTCGGGCGCCAAGTGCCTGCTGGCGCTCAAGGCCTTTGCCACCTGGTCGACCTTTGCCCAGATCGCTCCGCACATGGATGGCACGACCTCGTCCTCGCTCTATGAAGTCCAGCTCGGCCGCGACAAGTTCGGCGGGGAAACCCACGCCTATTCGGTGGCCTATAGCGATGGCGAGATCGATGCGGTGATTGCCGCGGCCGACAAGATCATCTTCAATTCGGTGAGCCAGCTCGAGCGCTTCGGCGCCAAGGCCAGCCATATGCCGATCGGGCTGCGGGTCAATCCGGGTGTCAGCCATTCCCATTTCGACCTGGCCGATCCGGCCCGGCCGTTCAGCCGGCTGGGCGAGACCGAGCTGGCCCGCATCGAGGGCGTGATGGACCGCATCAGCGGCTTCATGCTGCACTGCAATTGCGAGAATGACTCGGTCGAAGCCTTCTCCGCGTTGCTCGACACGATCGAGGCCCGGCTGGGACACCTGCTGGCGCGGCTCGACTGGGTGAGCCTGGGCGGGGGCATTGCCTTTACCGCGGACGGTTATCCGATCGAGGTGCTGGCGGCGCGGCTCAAGGCTTTTGCCGACAAATTCGGCGTGCAGGTCTATCTCGAGCCCGGCGATGCGGTGGTGACCGGCACGACGACGCTCGAGGTCAGCGTGCTCGACGTGATCGAGACCGGCAAGGCCGTGGCGATCGTCGACAGTGCCGTCGAGGCGCATATGCTTGATCTGCTGATCTATCGCGAGAGCGCCGCCGTATCGCCCGACAGCGGGCCGCACCGCTACCAGATCGCGGGCAAATCGTGCCTCGCCGGCGACGTGTTCGGCGAGTTTGCCTTCCCGGCGCCGCTGGCAATCGGCGACCGCATATCGCTGCTCGATGCGGGCGGCTATACCATGGTCAAGAAAAACTGGTTCAATGGCGTCGGCATGCCTACAATCGCCATCCGTCGCCTCAATGGCACCATCGAGCCCATTCGCGCGTTCGTGTATGCCGATTACGTCGCCAGCCTCTCCTAGAGGCTGATCTCCTTCCCCTCAAAAAGGTGTTTCGTGCCAATTGAAAAAGAACGTTTTGATAATCGGTGCCGGAGGTGTGGCGCAGGTCGCTGCTTTTAAGGCCGCCATGCACAATGATGTCCTGGGCGACATCCACATTGCCTCGCGTACGCTGTCCAAAGCCGAGGCGATCATTGCCGGCATCCTGGACAAGAAGGCGCTCAAGCGCCCCGGTGTCCTCGCCGCGCATCGCCTCGACGCGCTCGACGTGGCCGCCACCATGGCGCTGATCACCCAGACCCGCAGCCAGATCGTCATCAATGCCGGTTCGGCCTTCCTCAACATGAGCGTGCTCAAGGCCTGCATCGAGACCGGTGCCGCCTATATCGACACGGCCATTCATGAGGAGCAGGGCAAGGTGTGCGAGACGCCGCCCTGGTATGGCAATTACGAGTGGAAACACCGCGAGGCCTGCGAGCGCAAGGGGGTCACCGCCGTGCTGGGCGCCGGCTTCGATCCGGGCGTGGTCAATGCCTATGCGGCGCTCGCGGCGCGACATTACTTTGACTCCATTGCCAGCATCGACATCATCGACGTCAATGCGGGCAACCATGGGCGCTATTTCGCGACCAATTTTGACCCCGAGATCAATTTCCGCGAATTTACCGGCACGGTCTGGAGCTGGCAGGATAGCCAGTGGACCGCCAATGCCATGTTCGAGGTCAGCCGCACGGACGATCTGCCCGTGGTGGGCAGTCACAAGACCTATCTGACTGGCCATGACGAGATTCACTCGCTCTCGGCCAATCTCGACGTGCCCGATATCCGCTTCTGGATGGGCTTTGGCGACCACTACATCAATGTCTTTACCGTGCTCAACAAGCTGGGCCTGCTCTCCGAGCAGCCGGTGACCACGGCCGAGGGCGTCGAGATCGTGCCGCTCAAGGTGGTCAAGGCGGTCTTGCCCGATCCGGTGTCGCTGGCCCCCGACTATAGCGGCCTGACCTTTATCGGCGACCTGATCGTGGGCGAGCGCAATGGCCAGGCGGCCGAGCTGCTGATCTACAATATCTGCGACCATGCCGAGACCTATGTCGAGACCAACAGCCAAGCGATTTCCTATACCGCCGGCGTGCCGGTCGTGGCGGCGGCCATCCTGATCGCCAAGGGCATCTGGGACTGCCACCACATGGCCAATATCGAGGAACTGCCGCCTGTGCCGTTCATCGAGCTGATCGGCCAGATGGGCCTGCCCACCCGCCTGCGCGACGCCAAGGGCGACCGCGCCTTTGACCCGGCCGAGTTCCGCGTCGAGCGGCAGAAGGCCAAGACGCGGGCATAGGGGCAGGGACGATTGAGGCAAGGCGGCCGGGGGTGACCTCGGCCGCTTTTTTGTTGCACATTGTATATACGATATACTTGAGTTGGCGCGGCGCAAATTGTATATACAGTCATGGAGATCGAGTTCGACCCATCCAAGGATGCCGTCAACCGCGCCAAGCATGGGATATCGCTTGGACGAGCCCGAGATCTCGACATGCTGGCGGTGATGCCCGACACTCGGTTTGATTATGGCGAAGCCCGGTTCCGGGCATGGGGCATCATTGATGGTGCTGTCTATTGCCTCGCGTTCACCACGCGCGGTGATCGGGTTCGCGCCATCAGCTTGAGACGGGCCCATGACAAGGAGGTTAAGCGCTATGTCCGATAAGCCGGAATTTGACGAAGACAACCCGGAATGGACCGCCGCGGACTTCAAACGTGCCCGCCCGCCGCACGAGGTCCTGCCGCCGCACATCCTCAAGGCTTTCCCCAAGACAAGGGGTCCGCAGGCCGCGGCCAAGAAAGTGCCGGTGTCGATCCGGCTGACTGCCGAAGTCGTCGAGCGGTTCAAAGCCGATGGCCCCGGCTGGCAATCCCGCATCGACGACGTGCTCAAAAAGGCCGTGGGGCTGTAAGCCCGCGCGGCCCATGCCGTCATGTGTGATGGCCATCTCTCCTCAAATTCCCCGGCAAACCCCACATGGGAAACAGAATCTTAAGCGTCATGGGTCAAGGTGGGAGGAGTTGACGAGCCGGCTTTGTGTGCCGGTAGCGGAGTAGTGACCTTTATGGGCAAGCGTTCCATGCCCGAAACCAGTGACCAGAGCGGCCCGCATCGCCCCGTCCTGCTGAACGAGGTGCTGGCTGCCTTTGAGCCGCTGGCCGGCAAGCGCGTGGTCGACGGCACCTTTGGCGCGGGCGGCTATTCGCGCGCGCTGCTCGAGGCCGGCGCCAGCGTCATTGCCATTGATCGCGACCCCAGTGTGCAGCCCTTTGCCGATGCGCTGAGTGCTGAATTCGGCGCGCGCTTCACCTTCGTGCCCGGCACGTTTTCCCAGCTCGACAGCCTGGCCGCCGCGCATGGCCCCATTGACGGCGTGGTGCTCGATATCGGCGTATCGTCGATGCAGCTCGACCAGGCCGAGCGCGGCTTTTCCTTCATGCGTGACGGGCCGCTCGACATGCGCATGAGCGGGACCGGCGAGAGCGCCGCCGACCTGGTCAACGGGCTCGAAACCGAGCAGCTGGCCAATCTGCTCTATGCCTTTGGCGAAGAGCGCAAGTCGCGCCGCATTGCCCAGTTCATCACCGCGGCGCGCGAGACCGCGCCGATCGAGAGCACGCTGGCACTGGCAAAGATCATCGAGAAGGCCATTGGCCGCAAGCCGGGTGACGCGCATCCGGCGACGCGCTCGTTCCAGGCGCTGCGCATTGCCGTCAATGCCGAGTTCGAGCAGCTGGTCGAGGCTTTGTTTGCCGCCGAGCGCCTGCTGGGCGAGGGCGGGCGGCTGGTGGTGGTGAGCTTTCATTCGCTGGAAGACCGCATCGTCAAGCGCTTCCTTGACCCCGACAAGGGCGGGCCGGCGCAGTCGCGTCACCTGCCGCAGGTGGTGGGCGAGGCCCGGCGCTGGATCGAGGTCGGCAAGGCGCGCAAGGCCGGCGAAGCCGAGCTGGGCCGCAATCCGCGGGCCCGCTCGGCCATCCTGCGCGCCGCGACGCGCTCGGCTGAAGCGGCAAGACCGCTCAGCCTTGAAGGCCTGAGCGTACCGCAGGTGCGGCAGGCATGATCCGCAATCTCAACATCATCCTGATCTTTACCAGCGTGCTGATGCTGTCGGGCGTCTATGGGCTCAAGTTCGCCATCGAGAACACGGCCGGCGAACGCAGCATGCTGATCGCCCAGATCGACGAGCAGGAGGGCGCGCTGTCGCTGCTCAAGGCCGACGAGGCCGTGCTCAGCCAGCCCGGCCATATCGATCCGATCGTCAAGCGGCATGCTTTGGCGCTGGATATTGCGCCGGTGCGGCAGGAGCAGTTCGGCGCCTTTGCCGCCCTGCCGATGCGCCCGGCCAAGCCCAATAGCGCGGCGATGGATTCCCTGTTCACCGCGCTTGAGGCCGGTGTCGATCCGATCGATGCCATTCTCGAACTGGAGGGCATTTACTGATGGCAATCACTGCCGAGGGCCATGCCCCCACCATTGCGCTCGATGGCGCCCGCAAGGTCCGCGGCAACCTGACCCAGGCGCGTATCCGCTGGATGATCCTGGCGCTGGTGCTGGGCTTTGGCCTGGTGGGTGCCCGGCTGGTGCAACTCGGCCTCGTCGAAACCGATTCCACCATTGAAGGCCAGGCACGCGACCTGATCACGGCGACACGGCCGCCGATCCTGGATCGCAACGGGCTGGAAATGGCGGTCGATATACGCGTGCCATCGCTGTTTGCCGAGCCGCGCCGGATCATCGATGTCGAAGAGGCGGTGCGCAAGCTGCGCACGGTGCTGCCCGACCTCAGCGAGACCTGGCTGCGCAATCGGCTGACCGGCGAGCAGGGCTTTGTCTGGGTGCAGCGCGAGCTCAGCCCGACCATCGAGGATCGCGTGATGCGGCTGGGCATTCCCGGCATTGATTTCATCACCGAGTCCAAGCGCTTTTACCCGGGCATGAGCGAGGCCAGCCATATCCTGGGCTCGACCAATATCGACAACCAGGGCATTGCCGGCATCGAGCGGCACATGGATGGCGAGAATGTCGCCCTGCTGCAGGATCTGGGCCTGGCGCGCGGCAATGCGCTGACGCCGGTCGAGCTCAGCGTCGACATGCGGGTGCAGCATGTGATGCACGAGCAGCTGCTGGACGCCATGACGCGCTATTCGGCGATCGCGGCGGCCGGGGTGATGGTCGACGTGATGACCGGGGAGGTCATCGCCCTGGCATCGGTGCCCGATTTTGATCCCAATGTGCCGGCCTCGGCGCTGGTCAAGGACAGCTTCAACCGCATCACCGCCGGCATTTTCGAGCCGGGCTCGATCTTCAAGACGGTGACCATGGCCGGCGCGCTCGACAGCGGCGCGGTCAAGATCAGCGACCAGTTCGATGCGCGCTTCGGCATCCGCTTCGGCCGCTTCACCATTGACGATTTCCACGGCAAGCACCGGATCCTGGACCTGCCGGAGGTCTACAAGTATTCCTCCAATATCGGCACGATCCGCGTCATGCAGGCCATGGGCAAGGACAATTTCCGCGCCTTTTTGACCCGCATGGGTTTTGACAGCCGCGTGCCGTTCGAGCTGCCGGAAATGCGGCTGCCCACCGTGCCCAAGGACCTGTCGGAAGTCGGCGCCGCGACGGCCTCGTTCGGCCACGGCCTGTCGGTATCGCCGCTGCACATGGTGACGGCCTATGCGGCCTTCGTGAATGGCGGCAATTACATTGCCCCCACGCTCTACAAGCGCGACCTGGCCGAGGCGCAGGCGCTGTATCGGCCGGTGATCCGGCCCGAGACCAGCGCCGAGATCCGCTACCTGATGCGGCTCAATGCGCTGGAAGGCTCGGGCTCGCAGATGAACAAGGAAGCCCAGGGCTATCGGGTCGGCGGCAAGACCGGCACCGCCGAGAAGGTGGTCGATGGCCGCTACTCTTCCAGCAAGGTGACAAATTTCTTTGGCTCAGCTTTTCCTCTTGATAACCCGCGCTATGCGATGATCATCATGGTGGACGAGCCCAAGGCCGAAAATGAGCAGTCGGGCACCACTGCCGGCTGGAATGCCGGCACAGTAACCGGCCGTATCGTGCAGCGCGTTGCCCCGATGCTGGGTATTGCCCCTGATTTTGCCGAGGTGCTCGATGAGAACCTCGTTCCGTCCGTTATCCGATAGATCGATCCAGAAGGGTTTGTCCCCGTGTCATTAAGCGTAACGCAACTGCTCGAAGGCTCCGGCGCCAGACCCAAAAAGGGCCTGGGTGCGGTCTTTGGCCTCAACTCGGACAGCCGGCGCATCGAGCCGGGGGACATCTTCTTTGCGCTGCCCGGCGCCAAGGTGCACGGCAACCAGTTTGTCGCCGAGGCAGTCAGGCGCGGCGCGCTGGCGGTGATCACCGATATCGCCCCGGCGGGTGATCCGGGCGTGCCCGTCATCATCGTCAAGGATGTGCGCGCTTCCTATGCCCGCGCCGCCTCGCGGGTGTATGAACCGCAGCCGGAAATCACGGTGGCGGTCACCGGCACCAATGGCAAGACCTCGGTCGCCTCGTTCGTGCGCCAGATCTGGACCTATGCCGGCGTACCCGGCGCCAGTATCGGCACGCTGGGCGTGGAGACGGCGACGCGGCTTATCGAAGGCAGCCATACCACGCCGGATTCGCGCACGCTGCACCAGTCGATGCGCGCCCTCAAGGCCCAGGGCATCGACCATGTGGCCATTGAGGCCTCCAGCCATGGCCTGGACCAGCGCCGGCTCGACGGCATGCATTTTGAAGCCGTGGCCTTCACCAATCTCAGCCGCGATCACCTCGATTACCACGCCGACATGGATGAATACCGCAATGCCAAGCTGCGGCTGTTCACCGACCTGCTGGTCGATAGCGGCCCGGCCGTGGTCAATGTCGATGATCCTGAATATGAGCCCTTCATGTTTGCCGCGCTGGGCGCGGGGGCGACGCTGCTGACCGTGGGCCGCGAAGGCGCCTATATCGAAGTGCTCTCGATCAAGCCGGAAGGCTATGGCCAGCGCGTGGAAGTGCGCCATGTCGGCGAGAAGCTGAGCTTTCACCTGCCGCTGACCGGCGAGTTCCAGGTGTCCAATGCCATTGTTGCAGCGGCTCTGGCCATGTCGACCGGCGTCGACAAGTCCGATGCCTTTCCCGCATTGAGCGAACTGGTCGGCGCCAAGGGCCGGCTCGAACTGGTGGCCGAGCACAACGGCGCGGCGATCTTTGTGGACTATTCGCACAAGCCGGTGGCGCTGGAATCGGCGCTGGCGGCACTGCGGCCCTATGCAAAGGGCAAGCTGCGCGTGGTGTTTGGCGCCGGTGGCGACCGCGATACCGGCAAGCGGCCGATCATGGGCGAGGTTGCCGCGCGCATGGCCGACGACGTCATCATCACCGATGACAATCCGCGCACCGAAGACCCGGCAGCGATCCGGGCGGCCATCATGGCCGAAGCCAAGGGCGCACGGGAAATCGGCGATCGCCGCGAGGCCATTACCACCGCCATCAAATCGCTGCAGAAGGGTGATGTGCTGCTGATCGCCGGCAAGGGCCACGAGGATTACCAGATCATCGGGACCACCAAGCATCACTTCTCCGACCATGAGGTCGTGGCCGAGGCAATCAAGGGGAAATAATGCCGGTACTGTTCACGGTCGACGAGGTTCTGGCCGCTACGCAAGGCCGGGCCCAAGAACTGGCCGGGACATCGATCGGCTCGATCTCTATCGATTCCCGCGAGCTGGGGCCGGACGCGCTGTTCGTCGCCATCCAGGGTGACCGCCTTGACGGGCATGATTTCGTGGCCCAGGCATTGGACAATGGCGCCGCGGCGGCGTTGGTCAGCCGGGGCGAGGGGCCGCGGCGCATCCTGGTGGGTGATGCGCTTGAGGGCCTGCGCGATCTGGCGCGGGCGGCACGGGCGCGCAGCCGGGCGCTGATCGTGGGTGTCACCGGCAGCGTGGGCAAGACCACGACCAAGGAAGCGATCCGCACGGTGTTCGAGGCCGCCGCCGAGACGCATGCCTCGATCAAGAGTTTCAACAATCACTGGGGCGTGCCGCTGATGCTGGCGCGCATGCCCGTCAGCGCGCAGTTCGGCGTGTTCGAAATGGGCATGAGCGGGCCCGATGAAATCCGCCCGCTGGCGCAGCTGGTGCGGCCGCATATTGCCGTCATCACCACGGTGGCCGCGGCGCATCTGGAAGCCTTTGGCTCGCTTGAGGGCATTGCCCGGGCCAAGGCGGAAATCTTTGCCGGCATCGAGCCGGGCGGCACGGCCGTGCTCAATGGCGATCATCCCCAGCTCGGCGTGCTGCTCGAGCAGGCGCGGGCAGATGGTATCAGCAACATCGTGACCTATGGCGAGGCGCGCGGGGTCGATTGGCAGATCCTCGAGATCCAGACCGCCGCCGACAAGAGCTTTGCCACCATCGAACACAATGGCGAACGCCATGCTTTGGTGCTCAACGTGCCTGGCCGGCACATGGTGGCCAATGCGACGGCGGCACTGGCCGTGGCGCATCTGGCCGGGGTGGCGATGGACGTCGCCTTGCGGGCGCTGGCCGGCTTTGGCCTGCAGGCGGGCAGGGGGCAGCGCCGCCTGCTCGGGCCTGTGGAAAAGCCGCTGCTGCTGATCGATGAAAGTTACAATGCCAATACCGCCTCGATGCGGGCGGCGCTTGAGGTCTTTGCCGCCCAGAGCGCGCCGGATGGCCGCAAGGTGGTGGTGCTGGGCGACATGCTCGAACTGGGCCCGCAATCGGCCGAACTGCATGCCAGCCTGCGCGACGCGGTGATGGAAGCGGGGGTCGAGCGGCTCTATCTGGTCGGCCCGGCCATGACGGCGCTGGCCGCTGCCATGGGGCGCGAGCGGGTCACTGCCCATACGCAAACAGCCGCCGAGATGGCCCCGATCCTGCGCAATGACCTTGCCTATGGGGACGCAGTTATGGTCAAAGGGTCCAACGGCGTGGGGCTGTCGAGTATCGTCGGACAAATCGCCAAGCGGTTCGAGAGAACCTGACCCCAGCCAACCAGGACCCTGCCTTTCATGTTGTATTTTCTCGGCCAGTTGGGTGACGCTCTCACGGCTTTCAACGTCTTCCGCTACATCACCTTCCGCACTGCCGGTGCGGTGATCACGGCGATGTTCTTCGTGTTCATGTTCGGTCCGGGCATGATCGCCATGCTGCGCCTCAAGCAGGGCACGGGGCAGCCGATCCGCGAAGACGGCCCCGCCGGGCACCTGCTGACCAAGAAGGGCACGCCCACCATGGGCGGGCTGATGATCCTGTCGGGCGCGGTGATTTCCACGCTGCTCTGGGCCAATCTGAGCAATGGCTATGTCTGGGTCGTGCTGTTCGTGACGTTGGGCTTCGGCGCCATCGGCTTTTACGACGACTATCTCAAGGTCAAGCGGATGAGTCACAAGGGCTTTGGCGGACGCCAGCGCCTGCTGATCGAGGCGCTGATCGCCACCATCGCCGCCTTTGCCATTTCCCAGCTCAATTCTGGCGTCTACAGCAATGCGCTGCTGTTCCCCTTCGTCAAGGATCTGGCCTTCAATATGGGCTATTTCTACATGCTGTTCGGCGGCTTTGTCGTCGTGGCAGCCGGCAATTCGGTCAACCTGACCGATGGGCTCGATGGCCTGGCCATCGTGCCGGTCATGGTGGCGGCGGCCTGTTTCGCGCTGATCGCCTATCTGGTGGGTAGCGTCAATTTCTCCGACTACCTGTTGCTCAACTATGTGCCCGGCACGGGCGAACTGTCCGTGGTCTGCGGGGCGCTGATCGGGGCGGGCCTGGGCTTTTTGTGGTTCAACGCGCCGCCGGCGCAGATCTTTATGGGCGATACCGGCTCGCTGGCTTTGGGCGGCGCGCTGGGCACCATTGCCGTGGCCACCAAGCACGAGATCGTGCTGGCCATCATTGGCGGCCTCTTCGTGCTGGAGACCGTCTCGGTGATCGTCCAGGTGGCGTCCTTCAAGCTCACCGGCAAGCGGGTGTTCCGCATGGCGCCGATCCACCACCATTTCGAGCATCTCGGCTGGACCGAAAGCCAGGTGGTGATCCGCTTCTGGATCATCAGCTTCGTGCTGGCGCTGATCGGCCTCAGCACCCTCAAGCTGCGCTAGCAGGACGGGCGCCGCCCGCGATCAGATCGCGGGAGGCTTGGCGAAACCCTTGACCAGGATCGGCCCGGTGGGCCGGCCGGTCGGCGAGCCGGGAGCAGGCTCCAGCGTAATCTCGTAGAGCTGGCCGGTGGCGGGCAGCGGCAGGTCTGGCCCGGCAAGGGTCATGGCGCCGCTCTGGGTGAGGGTGCCCAGCGAGACCGGGCCGGTGTCCGCATCGGGCAGTGTCCAGACCTGCATCACCTGTCCCGCGGGCACGACGAAGTTTTCCAGCGGCAGCAGGCGCACCGTATCATCGGCATAGGCCTCGACGATGGCGCCGGGGCCATTGTCGCTTTCATTGAGCAGCACGGCCACCATGAGTGGCTGGCGCGCGGTGCTGGTGCTGGCGCCGGTGAAGTAACCAACGCCCAGCGCCACGGCCACACTGGCGGCCATCAGGCCCAGCCATTGCACCGGCGGCAGGCGACGGCGCAACGGGATTACCGTGGCGGTGGCGTGCGGAGTCGCGTCGAGGGCGCGCTCGATGCTCTGCCACAAAGCCGGGCTGGCCGGCTGAGGGGTAGCGGTGTCATCGAGCGCCTGGAACTGCTGCTGGACCCGGCTGACCGCGGCGGCCAAAGCGGGGTCGCTGGCGAGGCGCGCCTCGAAGGCGGCGCGTTCGGGCCCATCGAGCAGGTCGAGCACATAGTCGCCAATTTCCGCCAGCTGATCGGGGGTCATGACAGGCACTCCTGCAGGGCAATGGTGCCGCGACGGATCCAGGCTTTGACGGTGCCCAGCGGGGCGTTCATCGTTGCCGCCGCCTCGCCATGGTTGAGCCCGGTCACGTAGCACAGCAGGATGGCGCGGCGCCTTGGCTCGTCTAGCAGGTTTAGGCAGTGCTTGAGCGCATCGCGGTCGGAAAGGGTCTGGAAGGCGGCCATGGCGTCGCCCAGCCGGTCGCCCATATCGGCCAGCACGTCGGCGTCGTGATATTCCATGCGGCTGCCGTCGCGCAGCAGGTTGAGCGCGCGGTTGCGGGCAATGGTGGTCAGCCAGGCGCGGCCATGGCCCTGGGCGGGATCGAACTGGTCGGCCTTGCGCCAGGCGGCGACGAAGGTTTCCTGCACCACTTCCTCGGCCAGGTCGCGGCGGCGGACAATGCGCAGGGCAATGCCGATCAGCCGGGCGGATTCGAGGGCGAACAGGTCTGCCAAAGCGGGCTTGTCGCCTTGGGCAATCCGGATCAGCAGGGCATTGGTATCGGGAGCATCAGGCATGAGCAGCAACATGGGGGAATTCGCCTTCCATGTCGATTACACGCGGCCGAGGCAATTGGATGCAGCGCAGATTTATTTCATGCCTCTGCATCCAGAGGCGGGGCCCCGTGGGTAAGCCCTCTGTAACCGGCGCATCGCGCGCTGCCCCAAGAGGAGATTTTCATGCCAAAGCTCACCCAGACTGCCCTGCGTACCCTGCTGGCCAGCACCGCGCTGATCGCCGCTGCCGGCGCCGCCCATGCCGCTCCCGCCATCGGCCTCGTCGGCGGCACCACGCTTGTCATGTTCGATACCGAGACCCTGGCCGTCAGCGGCACGATGGATGTGACCGGCGTCGACGGCCTGGCCGGCATTGATGTGCGTCCGGCTGACCAGATGCTCTATGGCGTGTCGCTGGCCGGCGAGATCGTCACCATTGATACCGCCAGCGGCGCTGCCACGGTCAAGTCGACCCTGTCGGAAATGCTGCCCAGCTTTGACGGCGCCATTGTCGACTTCAACCCGATGGCTGACCGCCTGCGCCTGATGGCCACGGACGGCACCAATCACCGCGTCAATGTTGACGACGGCATGGTGACGGTCGATGGCTCGCTGGCCTATGAGGCGGGTGACATGCATGAGGGCGAGACCCCGGCCATTGTTGCCGCGGCCTATATCAACTCGATCGGCAAGCCCGAAGCCACGGCGATGTATGACATCGACGCCACCATTGCCGCGCTCATCCAGCAGACGGCGCCCAATGACGGCACGCTGGCCGCTATCGGCAAGCTGGGCGTCGAAGGCTCGAGCTATGCCTTCGATATCGCTGCCACCGAAGACCTGACCAATACCGCCTATCTCGTCATCGACAACGCGCTGCATACGGTCGACCTGGAAACCGGCGCGGCCACTGAACTGGGCGCCATCGAGGGCGTCGACGGCATGATCCACGACATCGCCATCCTGCCATAAGCCTTCCTGCCTGCATCCATCATGGCGCGCGGACCTCGGGGTCCGCGCGCTTTTTCGTTCACGAGTTGCAAAACGCAAATCCGGTTGGCAAATCGGTAACCATCTACCTGCTACAATTTGAGACAGTTTGTACCGAGTAGTCTGGCTGTCCCATGATGTTCTCCCGTGCCGAAAAAACGCCAATGGCGGAGTGGTGGTGGTCGATCGACCGGGAACTGCTGGGGGCGCTGGTGCTGCTGCTGACCTGCGGCATGGTGCTCAGCTTTGCCGCCAGCCCGCCGGTGGCCGAGCGCATTGGCCTTTCCGAATGGTATTTCGTCATTCGCCACGCCATGTTCTGCGCCCTGGCGCTGCCGGTCATGCTGGTCACCTCGCTGCTCAACCACCGCCAGGCGCGCATTGCCGCGCTGGTGACGCTGGTGGTCAGTCTCGTGCTGCTGTGGGCGACGCTGCGCTTTGGCACCGAGGTCAAGGGCGCACGGCGCTGGATGTCGTTTGGCGGCCAGTCGATCCAGCCTTCCGAATTCGTCAAGCCGGCCTTTGCCGTGCTCAGCGCCTGGCTGTTCTCGGAATCGATGATCCGGCGCAATGTGCCGGGCAAGCTGCTGGCCACGGCGATCATGGTGGCCATTGTCGCCGGCCTGCTGCTGCAGCCCGATATCGGCCAGACGGCGCTGATCCTGGGCACCTGGGCGGTGCTGCTGTTTCTGAGCGGGATTTCCTGGTTCGTCATCTTTGGCCTGGCCGGTGGGGCCGGGGCGCTGCTGTTTGGCGCCTATATGTTCTTCCCGCACTTTTCGCGCCGCATCGATACCTTCCTCAACCCCGAAGGCGGCGGCAATACCTACCAGATCGACCGGGCGCTGCAGTCGCTGCTCGAGGGCGGCTGGTTCGGCCGCGGCCCGGGTGAATCGATCGCCAAGAAGCTGATCCCCGATGCGCATGCCGACTATGTCTTCTCGGCGGCGGCGGGCGAGTTCGGCATCCTGTTCTGCATGGTGCTGGTCAGCCTGATCGCCTTCATCGTCATTCGCGCCATGCTGGCGGCGCAGCGGCAGTCGAGCCTGTTCGCCCGCCTTGCTGCCTCCACATTGGCGATCCAGTTTGCCATGCAGTCCGGCATCAACCTGGCGGTGAATCTCAACCTGATCCCGCCCAAGGGCATGACGCTACCCTTTGTCAGCTATGGCGGTACCTCGATGATTGCCGTGGCCTTCGGCATGGGGCTGATGCTGGCCTTTACCCGTATCAAGCCCGAGGAACGCATGACCACCGGCCTGCCCAGCTTCAAGAGCGCCATCGCACCCCTGGCACCCGCCGAATGAAGCGCTTCATGTTGATGGCCGGCGGCACGGGGGGGCATCTCTTTCCGGCCATGGCCCTGGCGCAGGAATTGCAGCGGCGCGGCCACGCGGTCGAGCTGATGACCGATCACCGGGTCGACGCCTATGGTGGCGATTTTCCGGCCGAGGCTATCCATATCATCCCCTCGGCGACGCCATCGCTGCGCAATCCGCTCAAATTCGTCACCGGCGGGCTGACCATCCTGCGCGGCATTGCCGTGGCCTGGGGCAAGCTGGGCAAGAGCCGGCCCGACTGCGTGGTGGGCTTTGGCGGCTATCCGACCTTTCCGCCCTTCATTGCGGCCAGCCTGCTGGGTATTCCGGGCATCCTGCATGAGCAGAATGCGGTGATGGGTCGCGCCAACCGGGCGCTGGTGCGCTTTGCCGACATGCTGGCGCTGAGCTTCAGCAAGACCAGATTTGCCGATGGCACGGCGCTCGAACAGGTGCTGACCGGCAATCCGGTGCGCGACCGGGTGCGGGCAGTGGCCGGCGAGCCCTATCCGGCGCTTGATGATGACAGCCCGATCCGGCTGGTGGTCTTTGGCGGCAGCCAGGGCGCCAAGGCGATTTCCGACATCGTGCCGGCCGCCCTTGCCGGGCTGGCCGAACCGCTGCAGCGCCGCCTGCTGGTGGTGCAGCAGTGCCGCGCCGACGACCTTGACCGGGTGGCCGAAGTCTATCGGCAGGCCCGCATCAATGTGGAACTGGCGACCTTCTTTGCCGACCTGCCCGAGCGCATTGCGCGCAGCCATCTGGTGATCGGGCGCTCGGGCGCCTCGACCATTGCCGAGCTGACCGTGCTGGGGCGGCCGGCCATCCTGGTGCCGCTGCCTGGCGCCATCGATGCCGACCAGAAGCACAATGCCCAGGTGATGGCCACGGCCGGGGCCGGCTGGGTGCTCGAACAGGCCACGCTGTCGCCGCAATCGCTTGGCACTGCGCTCACGCAGCTGTTATCGGAGCCGGCAAAACTCAGCGCCGCTGCGGCCGCCGCCCGTTCCCTGGGCCAGCCGCGCGCCGTCGAGAAGCTGGCGGACCTCGCCGAGATGCTTTCGGGCAAGAACATATTGGAACACGCGCGATGAAAATGCCCCGCAATATCGGCCCCGTCCATTTCATCGGCATCGGTGGCATCGGCATGAGCGGCATTGCCGAAATCCTGCACAATCAGGGCTATACCGTGCAGGGCTCGGACGCGGCGGTGAACCCCAATGTGCAGCGCCTGCGCGACATGGGCATCAAGGTCGAGATCGGCCAGAGCGGCGACAATCTGGGCGCGGCCGAAGTGGTCGTGGTCTCCTCGGCGATCAAGCGCGACAATCCCGAACTGGTCGCCGCCCGGGCGCGCCAGCTGCCCATCGTGCGCCGGGCCGAAATGCTCGCCGAAATCATGCGCTTCAAGACCGCCATTGCCATTGGCGGCACGCATGGCAAGACCACCACGACGACACTGGTGGCGACCTTGCTCGATGCCGGCAATCTCGACCCGACCGTCATCAATGGCGGCATCATCAATGCCTATGGCACCAATGCCCGGCTGGGCGGCGGCGAATGGATGGTGGTGGAGGCCGACGAGAGCGACGGCACCTTCGTCAAGCTGCCCGCCGACGTGGCCGTGGTCACCAATATCGATCCCGAACATCTCGATCACTATGGCGACTTCGAAGGGGTCAAGAAGGCCTTCCACCAGTTCGTCGAGAATGTGCCCTTTTATGGCTTTGCCGTGATGTGCCTCGATCACCCCGAAGTGCAGGCGCTGGTGGGCGAGATCAAGGATCGCCGCGTCATCACCTATGGGCAGAACCCGCAGGCCGATGTGCGCCTGGTGGACCTCGAAACCATCGACGGCGTCAGTCATTTCGCCGTCGAGATCCGCGATCGCATCCGCATGACGCAGCTGCGCATTGACGGGCTGCAACTGCCGATGCCGGGTGTGCACAATGCGCTCAATGCCACGGCCGCCATTGCCGTGGCCGACCAGCTGCATGTGCCGGCCGAGGCGATCCGCAAGGGGCTCAAGGGCTTTACCGGCGTCAAGCGCCGCTTCACCCGCACCGGCGTGGTGGCCGGCATCACCATCATCGACGATTATGGCCATCACCCGGTGGAAATCACGGCAGCCCTCAGGGCCGCGCGCGAGTCCACCAAGCGCGACGTCATCGCCGTGGTGCAGCCGCATCGCTATACGCGCCTGCGCGACCTGTTCGACGATTTCGCGGCCTGCTTCAACGATGCCGACACGGTCATTGTGGCGCCGGTCTATCCGGCCGGCGAACAGCCGATCGCAGGCATTACCCATGAGGAACTGGTCAGTGCCATCCTGGCGCGCGGCCATCGCGACGCGCGGGTGATCGACCGCCCCGAGGCGCTGGCGCCGCTGCTGGCCAGCCGGGCTGCCGATGGCGACTATGTGGTCTGCCTGGGTGCGGGCAATATTACCCAATGGGCGGCGGCGCTGCCGGCTGAGCTGGGCGCCTTGCTGGGCGAGGATGTCGCGTGAGCTATCCCGATCTCCTGCCGCAGTTCGAGAGCTGGATCGGCGATATTCGCGGCCGGCTGGTCCCTAACCAGCTGCTCAGCGAAGTCACCTGGTTCCGCGTCGGCGGCCCGGCGCAGCTGTTCTTCATGCCGGCCGACGAGGCCGACCTCGCGCTGTTCCTGAAACACCTGCCGGCCGAGATCCGCGTCACCGTGATCGGGCTGGGCAGTAACCTGCTGATCCGCGATGGCGGGCTCGATGGCGTGGTCATCCGCCTCTCCGGCAAGGCCTTCGGCCAGATCGAGATCCTCGACGATCAAAAGATCCGGGTCGGCACCAGCCTGCCCGACGTCAAGGTGGCGACGGCGGCGGCCGAGGCGGGCATTGACGGGCTGACCTTCTATCGTGGCATTCCCGGCGGCATTGGCGGCGCGCTCTACATGAATGCGGGCTGCTACGGCACCGAGACGCGCGAGCGCATGGTCGAGCTGCGCGCGGTGACGCGACAGGGCGAGATCATTACCCTGACCAATGCCGACATGGATTACCACTACCGCAAGTCGAACGGGCCGCGCGGCGCGGTGTTTGTCTCGGCGGTGTATCAGGGCTTTGCGGGCGACCGCGAAGACATCCTGGGCCGCATGCGCGAGATCACCGAAAAGCGCGAGGCCAGCCAGCCGACCAAGGCCAGGACCGGCGGCTCGACCTTCAAGAATCCGGACGGGCATTCGAGCTGGAAGCTGATCGACGCGGCCGGGGGCAGGGGCCTCATGGTCGGCGGCGCGCAGATGAGCGAACTCCACGCCAATTTCCTGCTCAATGTCGACAATGCCAGCGCCCACGATATCGAGACGCTGGGCGAAACGGTGCGCGCCAAGGTGCGCGCGCATGCCAGCATCGACCTCAAGTGGGAAATCCGCCGCATGGGCCATTTCCTGCCGGGCCAGGAAGTGCGCGAATTTCTCGATGGCGATGTCTTCACAGGGGCGGTCTAAGCATGAGCAAGCACGTTGCCGTCCTGATGGGCGGCTGGTCCAATGAGCGCCCGGTCTCGCTGAGCTCGGGCCGCGAATGCGCCGATGCCCTGCGCCGGGCCGGCTACACGGTCACCGAGGTCGATGTCGGCCGCGACATCGCCCAGGTGCTGACCGCGCTCAAGCCCGATGTGGCCTTCAACGCGCTGCATGGCCCGTTTGGCGAAAGCGGCATGATGCAGGGCGTGCTCGAGCTGCTGGCCATTCCCTATACGCATTCGGGCGTGCTGGCCTCGGCCCTGGCCATGGACAAGCATCAGGCCAAGATCGTGATGAAGGCGGCCGGCGTGCCGGTCACCGATCACGTCATTGTGTCCCGCGCCGAAGCGGGCCGTTCCCATGTCATGCCGCCGCCCTATGTGATCAAGCCGATTGCCGACGGCTCGAGCTTTGGCGTCTTCATCGTCAAGTCCGATACCAGCCATCCGCCGCAGGAAATCCTGCGCGAAGACTGGAATTCGGGCGAGGAACTGATGGTGGAGCGCTATATTCCGGGGCGCGAGCTGACCTGTTCGGTGATGGGCGACGTGGCCCTGGGCGTGACCGAGATCATCATCGAACAGGGCTTCTACAATTATGAAGCCAAATACGCCAAAGGCGGATCAACACACATTATTCCGGCCCAGCTGAAACCGAAAGTTTACGACAAGGTGCAAAAGTTGAGCCTTGCCGCCCATGCCGCAATTGGCTGTCGTGGCGTGACGCGCTGCGATTTCCGCTACAACGAGGCGGCAGGCGAGGATGGCGAACTGGTGTGCCTGGAGATCAATACCCAGCCGGGTATGACCCAGACATCCCTGGTGCCCGAGCAGGCCCTGCATGCCGGACACTCGTTTGAAGAACTGGTCGCCTGGATGGTGGAGGACGCGAGTTGCAACAGGTAAAAAGCGAGGCCTTTCTCGCTGGTGCGCGGATCGTGAATCCCCGTACATTGCCTGTTCCTGCCCGCTCTTCCCACCGCAAACTTGCCAACAATGTCGGCCGTGCCTGGGTGCTGCACCGCACCCTGATGAAGCGCGGCCTGCTGATCGCCGCGCTGCTGGCCGGCGTCACCACGCTCTATCAGCTGCGCGAGCCGATCGCCGGCGGCGCGCTTGCCCTTGTCGAGGCGGCCCAGGGCCATTTTGCCGATGCGGGCCTGGCCATTGGCGAGATCGCCATTACCGGACAGGCACTGACCAGCGAACAGGCCATCTTTGATGCGCTGGGTGTCGAGCCGCATACCTCCACGGTGAGCTTTGATGTCGAGGCGGCGCGCCAGCGCATTGCGGCTCTGCCCTCGGTGGCCAGCGTCAGCGTGCGCAAGAATTTCCCCGGCGATGTCACCGTCACCATTGTCGAAAAGCCGCCGGTAGCGCGCTGGCGCATTGATGGCATCACCTTCGTGGTCGATGCCAGCGGCGAGCAGATCGGCGAGGACCATGGCGCCTATGCCGACCTGCCGCTGGTGATCGGCGATGGCGCCAATGACGATGCCTTGGTGATGATCCGGGCGCTGGAGCAGTTCCCGTCTCTCAAGGATGGCCTGGTGGCTTTGTCGCGCATCGCCGACCGGCGCTGGGACATGATCTATGATACCGGCCTGCGCGTGCAGATGCCCGAGCTGGGCGTGGCTGGGGCGCTGCGGCACCTCGAGACCTATCAGGCTGACTATCAGCTGCTCGACCGCGACCTGACCGTCATCGACCTGCGCGTGGCCGGTCTTGTGGCGGTGCGCCCGACCAAGTCCGAGGCGGACCTCGCCAAGGACGAAGAAGAGCGGCAGGCCGCCATTGCCCTGCGGGCGCTGTCGCCCGACCCCTATCCGCTGCCGCCGCGCAACCTGCCCTCCGAAACCCTCAGCCAACCGATCCCCGCCCAATGATGACCGATGCCATGACCTCCCGGCTGCGCCCCGTGCAACCCGGCAAGACTTCGCTTGTGGCGGTGCTCGACATCGGCTCGACCAAGATCTGCTGCGTTATCGCCCGGCTGATGCCGCGCCCCGAGGGCAAGGCCCTCAAGGGCCGCACGCACCAGGCGCAGGTGATCGGCTTTGGCTATGGCCCCTCGGCCGGGGTCAAGAGCGGCGTGGTCACCGATATCGAAAAGGCCGAGCAGTCGATCCGCGCGGTGGTGGGCATGGCCGAGCGCTCGGCGGGGCTCACCCTTGAATCGGTTATCGTCAATGTCACGGCCGGACGGCTGGGCTCGGAAACCTTCTCGGCCGCGGTATCGCTGGACGGGCAGGAGGTCGAGGAAGCCGACATCCGCCGCGTGCTGCGGGCCGTCAACGAGCGTTCGGTGCGGCCGGAGCGCTCGATCATCCATGCGTTGCCGATCGGTTACGCGATTGATGGCCAGAAGGGCATCCGCGATCCCAAGGGCATGGTGGGCGACAAGCTGGGCGTCGACGTCGCCGTGGTCAGCTCGGAAACCCTGGCCATGCGCAATCTCGAACTGGTGCTGCATCGCTGCCACCTGCAGATCGAAGCCCTGATAGCCACGCCCTATGCCTCGGGCCTCGCCACCCTGGTCGACGATGAATCCAAGCTGGGCGTGGCCTGCATCGATTTTGGCGGCGCGACGACCACCGTCTCGGTGTTCAATGAGGGCCACCTGGTCTATGCCGATGCCATTGCCATTGGCGGCCATCACCTGACGCTCGACATTGCCCGCCAGCTGTCGGTCAGCGTGGTGGATGCCGAACGTCTCAAGACCTTTTACGGCTCGGTGCTGCCCGGCCAGGCCGACGAGCGCGACATGATCCCGATCCAGCCGGTGGGCGCCAGCCATGACGAGGCGCCGGGGCAGGTGGCTCGGTCGGTGCTGACCCGCATCATGCGGCCGCGCATCGAGGAAATCCTCACCGCCATCCGCGACCGCATGCAGGCCACCGGCATGATGGATGTCTGCGGCCGCCGCTTCGTGCTGACCGGCGGCGCCAGCGAAATGACCGGGCTGACCGAAGTGGCCCGCCGAACCCTCGCGCGCAATGTGCGCATGGGCCGGCCGATGGGCATTGCCGGCCTGCCCGAAATGGCCAAGGGCGCCGCCTTTGCCACGGTGGCCGGCATGCTGATCTATCCGCAGGTCTGCGCCAAGGAATATGCCGCGCCGCGCGGCAGCCACAAGCTGATCGGCAGCGACGGCTATCTCGCGCGCGTCGGCAACTGGCTGCGGTCGAGCTTCTAGGCCCGCAGGTCGCGCAGGCCCCAGAGCAGCAGGGTGGCGCCGAGCGCGCCGAAGGCCAGGCCAAAGGCGGCCTCGATGATGCGCCAGAACCGGTCATAGGTGCGCAGGGCGATGGCCGTCGAGAACAGCAGACCATAGGCGCCATAGATGGTCATGGCCGAAAAGGCCACCAGCGGGCCGAAGGCCAATACCTGCCACTTTTCCAGCCCCGCCCCGAACAGGAAGGTGGCGACGGCCGACCACATCAGGGCGGCCTTGGGATTGGTCATCACCACCACGAAACCACGCCGCCAGGCCTGTGCGTCGGTGAGCGGCGCCTTGCTCGTGGACACCGTCAGGGCATTGCCGGCGGCAATGGCGCGCAGCGCCCGCCAGGCCACCAGCAGCAGATAGAGGCCACCGGCAAATTTGAGCACAGTGAGCAGATGCGGAAAGGCCGCGAACAGCGATCCCAGCCCGAAGGAGACGGCCGCGGCCCAGACCAGGGTGCCGCAGCCAATGCCCAGCACCGCCAGCAGGGCCGCACGCCGCCCCTGGCCCAGGGCGACGCTGGCCACGGCCATCATATTGGGCCCCGGCGAAGCCTGGGCGAGGGCAACGCCGATCCAGACGGCGAGAAAGGCGTGCAGCATTTGGGTGTTCCGGGATTGAGCAGGTCGGTGCAGGTGATTACCAGATAATGGCATCCGGCCCCAGCGTTGCGGCCAGATGGCGGCGTGTGGCTGCTTCGAAGGCATCGGGCCAGTCGATCTGCAGCGTGGCTGCCAATTGCCGTGCGACGGGAAAGAATTCCCGTGCCAGGGCGGCCTGGGCGGCGATGAGCTGATCCCTGTCCGGCCCCGGATAGGGTAGGCCCGCGAGCATGGCCATTTGATGGGGCGGCAGCAGCCTGGTCAGGTGCAGCGCCCCGCCGGGGTCGGGGAGGGTCACATATTGCTGCAGCAGGTCGGTGAGCAGATTGCGCAGCAGGCCTGTGCCCCAGACGGCGCTGACATATTCGCCTCGTCCCAGCACCACTGGGGTGAGGCCGAGCACGCGGATGAACTCATTGATGATATAGCGGGTGGCCCTGGGGTCGGGTTGCCGGTCTGGCAGGCGGGGTAGCAGGGCATCGTAGATCCCATCCCGGTCGATCAGTGGCCTGACAAGGTCACGGGCCCGGCGGGCGCGGAAATTCTCGCTGTCCTGGATCGACAGGTCGATCCGCAGCCAGTCCTCGGTGATCGCATTGAGCACGATGCCTGCGCCATCGATCTGGTTCCAGAAGACGATCGGGGCGATGGCCTCAAGTGCCTGGCGCCAGTTGGCGGCCAGAGCGGCGTGGTCGTCGGGTGCCGCCACGGCCACCAGATCGACATCGCTCCATTCGTCCGCCGTGCCGCGGCCCAGACTACCAGCCAGAAACAAGCCTTGCAGGCCGGGGCACGCATCCATGCTACCGGTGATGGCCGTGATAAGGTTCTGCTGGTCCAACATGGCCTCCCCGCTCAATAATTCCGGGGTCACCAAACCACGTCCGATGGCCGGCGCCAAGCGCCGCAAGGCCGCTCGTCAGCGTTAAACCATCAGCCGCCGGCATAGGCCTTTTCGAGGTCGGCGACGATCAGCTTCTTCATCTTGAACATGGCTTCGGTGGCGCGTCTGGCGCCTGCCGGGTCGCTGCCGGCGACGGTGTCGTAGAGCGCGCGCGGCACGACCTGCCAGCTCAGGCCGAAGCGGTCCTTGCACCAGCCGCACATGCTCTCGGCGCCGCCGCCGTTAACGAAGGCGTGCCAGAAATAATCGACCTCTGCCTGGTCGGCGCAGTCGATGACGAAGCTGACGGCTTCGGTAAAGGGATAACGCGGGCCGCCATTGAGCAGCATGAAGCGGTGGCCGGCCAGTTCGAGCGTGGCCAGGGCGGAGGGGGTCTGCGCGTCCTGTCGCACCCGCGAGAGAATGCGCGCCTCCTTGAAGGTGGCGGTATAGAAATCAATGGCATCATCGATACGGTCGTCGAACCACAGGCAGGGCATGATCTTGGTCATGGTCACTCTCCGTGCTGGTGCCAGGCGGTGTGCCGGCACAAAGCTGCTGACTCGACGCTCGGGCGGGCGGCGTTTCGACGCGGCAGGGGCGGCAGCCGGGCCGGTATGGTTAACGCTCGCTCAATTGGTAACCGATCAGAGTCGCATTTTGCGATCACGTTAACACTGGTGAGACAATTGTTAGGGGCCGGTTAACGTTTGGGAGGGTAAATCTTTACCAACACCGCCACTATGAGGCCCTTCATGACCATCAACCTCACCATCCCGGATATCCAGGAGTTGAAGCCCCGCATCACCGTCTTCGGATGTGGTGGCGCCGGCGGCAACGCCGTCAACAACATGATCGAATCCGGTCTTGATGGCGTTGACTTCGTCGTCGCCAATACCGATGCGCAGGCCTTGTCCCTGTCCAAGGCACCCCGCATCATCCAGCTGGGCGTCGGCATTACCGAAGGCCTGGGCGCCGGATCGCACCCCGAAGTGGGCCGCGCCGCAGCCGAAGAGAGCTGGGACGAGATCAATGATCACCTCAGCGGTTCGCACATGGTGTTCATCACCGCGGGCATGGGCGGCGGTACCGGTACCGGTGCAGCCCCCGTCGTGGCCCGTGCGGCGCGCGAGCAGGGGATCCTGACCGTCGGCGTCGTCACCAAGCCGTTCAACTTTGAAGGCAATCGCCGTGCCCGCCTTGCCGAAGACGGCATTGACGAGCTGCATCGCCATGTCGATACGCTGATCGTCATCCCCAACCAGAACCTGTTCCGGGTTGCCAACGAGAAGACCACCTTTGCCGACGCTTTCGCGATGGCCGACCAGGTGCTGTTCTCCGGCGTCGCCTGCATTACCGATCTGATGGTCAAGGAAGGCCTCATCAACCTCGACTTCGCCGACGTGCGCGCCGTGATGCGCGGCATGGGCAAGGCGATGATGGGTACCGGCGAAGCATCGGGCGAAGATCGTGCCCGCCACGCTGCCGAAGCCGCCATTGCCAACCCGCTGCTCGACGACGTGTCGATGCACGGCGCCCGCGGCCTGCTGATCTCGATCACCGGCGGCCCCGACCTGACCCTCTATGAAGTCGACGAAGCCGCCAGCCGCATCCGCGAAGAAGTCGATGTGGATTGCAATATCATCCTTGGCGCGACCTATGATCCGAGCCTGACGGGCACGCTGCGCGTGTCGGTGGTGGCCACGGGTACCGATGCCACCATGGTGCAGGCGCTCGAGCCGGCCAAGCCGCATGCCTCGCGCACCCCGCTCGAAGTGCGTCGCCACGTGCCGGTTGAACCCAGCCGCGCCTCGATCGAGCGCGCTGCCGTGTCCTCGCCTGCCCCGGTCGCCGCACCGGCCGAAAGCCATGCCCATATCGAACACCAGGTCGAGGCCGCCGTGGCCGAGGCTTTCGCCTTTGCCGCCTCGCGTCCCCAGGCCGCCGCCCCGTCGATGGCCGACGAGGATGATGGCGTGATGGTCGAGCCCTATATCCCCGCCGCGGCTCCTGCCCATCAGGATGACGACGAGCCGATGATGGGCGACGACTCACCTGTGCCGAGTGCCTATGTGCCCTCCCATGCCGTTCGCCCCGAGGGTCAGCGCCGCATGCCGCGCACTGAAGAGCTGCCAGTTGTTGCACGGCGGACACAGGAACCGGCGGATCGTGTCGATGCCGAGCCGCGCAATGCGCGTGCCTTGTTCAAGCGTCTGGCCTCCAATGTGGGACTCAATCTGGGCCAGCCACAGCCGGCCGAGAAGGAAGTCCCCAATTTCTCCGCTGCCGATGATGCCGCTGCCCGCAGCGCCATTGAGGCAGGTGGCGCAAGGACTTCGCGGGTTGCCGCGCCGACCGAGGGTGCCCATGGCACGCTTGATGGGCATGGCCGCCAGAACGCCGCCGCCCCCCAGAAGGAAAGCCTCGAGATCCCCGCCTTCCTGCGCAAGCACGGTTAGTCAAGCAGGTTGGTCTGCGCAAACATTGCTCGGTGCGGCTTCCGCACCGGGTTTTTTTTGGCTAGTACAGGCTTTGGGCGAACCGGGCATGGGGTCGGAGTATTTCGAGTATGCAAAAACTGAGCACGCGCCAGCGGACCCTCGCGGCTGCGATCGACTTTTCTGGCTATGGCGTGCATAGCGGTCTTCCCGTCAATCTGACCATCAGCCCTGCGCCGGTCGATAGCGGTTACCTGATCTGCCGGAAGCTTGAGAGCGGGATCACCACGGTGCCCGTGCATGTGCATTTTTCCCGCGTCAGTCGCACGACCCTGTGCACCACACTCGATCTGGGCGACAGCGTCAGCATCGCCACCATCGAACATGTGACCTCGGCCCTCAGCGGCATGGGCGTCGACAATGCCCTGATCACCATCGAGGGCAGCGAATGCCCGATCCTGGACGGCAGTGCGCGGCCCTTCGCCGATGCGATCCTGCGCGTCGGCATGGAAATCCAGCCCGGCCAGCGCAAGCTGCTCAAGATCATGCGCGCCGTGACGGTGCGCAACAATGACGCCTTTGCCGCGCTCGAGCCCTATAATGGCCGCTCGCTCGATCTCGAAATAGACTTCGACAGCAAGGTCATCGGCCGCCAGCGCATGATCTTCGACTGGACGCCGCGCCGCTATTACGACGACGTGTCGCGCGCCCGCACCTTCGGCTTTGCCCGCGATGCCAAGATCCTGCGCCAGGCCGGCTATGCGCTGGGCTCGAGCCTGGACAATTCCATCACCGTGCAGGATGACCGCATCCTCAATCCGGGCGGGCTACGCTACGAGGACGAGTTCGTCCGCCACAAGCTGCTCGACGCCATTGGCGATCTATCCCTCGGTGGTCTGCCGATCTGGGGGCGCTTCCGCTCCTACAAGGGCGGGCACGCGCTCAACGCGCATGTGCTGGCGGGGCTCTTCTCCAGCGAAGCCAATTACGAGATCGTCAACGCCGAGGATCTGCCGCTCGAATACCAGGCATTCGACGAGCAGCCGGAAGGACTTGCGGTCAATCACTATCTGCGTTCGGTGCGCTAGACGCATCGGCGGGGCATGGCGCGCGCCACAGTTTTGATCTATTTGCTGATTAGGCCGCAGCCTATGCGGTTTTCGTATGAAAGACGGGGCAGTTCGTGACAGTTGATGTTTTTGGTGCTTACACCAGCCGGGCCGCCCGGTTCCTGACGATCGCCCTGGTTGCCGCCGTGCTGGCCGGGTGCTCGCTGTTCGGGCCCAGCAAGGTCAAGGACGAGCCGATCATTCCATCGGCAACGCTTTACCAGCAGGCACTCGACGATATCGACCGGCAGTATTTCAAGTCGGCCATCGAGTCGCTGCAAAAGCTTGACCGCCAGCATCCGCGCGATCCGATCGTGGAAAAATCCAAGCTGATGCAGGTCTTTGCCAATTATCGCGCCAATGAGCTCGATGAGGCGATCCTGGCCGCCGACCGCTTTCTGGCGATCTATCCCAATGGCAAGGACGCGCCCTATGTCATGTATCTCAAGGCAAATTCCTATTTTGCCCAGATCAAGGACATTACGCGCGACCAGCAGCTGTCGGTGGATGCCATCGAGACCTATCAGTTGCTGATCTCGAACTATCCCAAGTCCGAATATGCCGAAGACGCCAAGGAAAAGCTGCTGGTTGCCTATGATCAGCTGGCCGGCAAGGAAATGTCGGTGGGCCGCTACTATCTGGGCAATGGCCAGACCACGGCCGCCATCAACCGCTTCCGCGTCGTGGTGGAAACCTGGCAGACCTCGACTCATGTCGAAGAGGCGCTGTATCGCCTGACCGAGGGCTATCTGACGCTGGGCCTCACCAATGAAGCCATGACTGCCGCTGCCGTGCTGGGCCACAACTATCCCAATAGCAGCTGGTACAAGGAAGCTTTCGACCTGCTGGGCAAGCAGGGGCTGGCGCCCGTCGTCAACAGTGGCAGCTGGCTGGCCGGTCTGCGCAACTAAGCGCTGCAAGATTTTGTTGCTAGTTTGTTCCGGGGCGCTATGATGCGCCCCGGTTCGTTTGTGCAGGGCGGCGAACCACGGCAGAGTCGGGGCCGCTGGCACCGACCCGTTCCTGTGTGAAAGCGGCATTGAGGCTTTCGCAGGACCGCCGCCGGGATGATAACCTGCGCGATGAATGGGCTGGCTGCGTGCCCGCCCGCAATCTGGGATGACACCGCGCATGCTGAACGCGCTCTCGGTTCGCAACATCGTCCTGATCGACCAGCTCGACCTGGCGCTCGATGGCGGCATGACCGTCCTTACCGGCGAGACCGGTGCCGGCAAATCCATCCTGCTTGATGCGCTGACGCTGGCTCTGGGCGGGCGCGGCGACGCCTCGCTGGTGCGCAGCGGCCAGGAAAGCGGGCAGGTTGTCGCCGTGCTGCAGCTGGCCGCTGACCATCCGGCGCGCGCGGCTTTGCGCGACAATGCCATTCCCGACGACGAAGACATCATCCTGCGCCGGGTGCAGTTTGCCGATGGCCGTACCCGCGCCTTCATCAATGACCAGCCGGTCTCGGCGGCGCTGCTGGCGCGCGTCGGCAGCCAGATCGTGGAAATCCATGGCCAGCATGACGACCGCGCGCTGGTCGATGCGGCCACCCATCGCACGGCGCTCGATGCATTTGGCGAGCTCGAGGGCAATGTGGTGCGGCTGCGCGACGCCTGGGCGGCGCTGAGCGACGCGCAGGAGGCCGTGGCCGCACAGAAGGCCCTGGTGGCTGCCGCACTGGCCGCCGAGGACTATGCCCGCCACACAGTGGAGGAGATCGGCAAGCTCAAGCCGCAGCCGGGCGAAGAGGATGAGCTGGCGCAACGGCGCACGCATCTGCAGCAGGTAGAGCGCTCGGCCTCCGATCTCGGGGAAATCGACGAGATGCTCAATGGCCCGGCCGCGCCGGCGCCGGCTCTGGCCAGCCTGATGCGGCGGCTGATGCGCAAGATTGATGGCGGCTCGACATTGTTCCAGCCGATCGTCGACAGCATCGATGCCGCGCTGGTGAGCCTGGACCATACCAGTGACGCGCTCGAAGCGCTCAAGCGCGAGATGGCCTATGACCCGGCCGAACTCGAAAATGTCGAGGAACGGCTGTTCGCGTTAAGGGCGCTGGCCCGCAAGCACCAGACCAGCTGCGACGGGCTGATCGAGGTGCTGGAAAAATATACCGCCGACCTCGAGACGCTGCAGAGCGGGGAGACAAGGCTGGTGGCGCTCGAAGCGGCCGAGGCCCAGGCGCTCGCGGCCTATCGCAAGCTGGCCGAAACGCTGAGCGCCGGCCGCGCCAAGGCCGCCAAGGCTTTGGGCAAGGCCGTGGGCGCCGAACTGCCCGAGCTCAAGCTGGGCTCAGCCAAATTCATCGTCGATCACCAGGTCGATACCAGTCGGCTCGCCGCCTCGGGCTATGACCAGATCGCCTTTCACGTGCAGACCAATCCGGGCACGGCCGCCGGCCCGCTGCTCAAGGTGGCCTCGGGCGGCGAGCTCAGCCGGTTCCTCTTGGCGCTCAAAGTGGTGCTGGCCGACCGCGGCTCGGCGCCGGTGCTGATCTTTGACGAAATCGACACCGGTGTGGGTGGCGCGGTGGCCGATGCCATCGGCCGGCGCCTGGCGCGACTGGCCGGCAAGGTGCAGGTGCTGGCCGTCACCCATGCGCCGCAGGTTGCCGCCCGGGCGCAGCGCCACCTGCTGATCGAAAAGCAGATGGTCAAGGAGGGCGCCTTCATGCGCACGCATGTCAAACCCTTGGACAGCGCCGCCCGCCAGGAAGAGGTGGCCCGCATGCTGGCCGGCGCCCAGGTGACGGACGAGGCGCGCGCGGCGGCGAGCAAGCTGCTGAGCGAAGTGGGGTAGAGCCCCAATACCCCCACCCAACCTCCCCCTGAGGGGGAGGAGCGGATCGGGGTTCAGGCGGGATGGTGCCCTATCCACAGTCCGGATTCCTCCCCCTTCAGGGGGAGGCGAGGTGGGGGTATGCTCCTTAAACTGATGTAACAATGTTCTGCGTCCGAGTTGCCCCATGACCGACCTGTCCAGCAAACCCGTCGACGATCTGACAGAGCCCGAGGCCGATGCCGAGCTGGCGCGGCTGGCTTTGGCCATTGCTGCGGCCGATATCGCCTATCACCAGAAGGACGCGCCCGAGATCACCGACGCGGCCTATGACGCGTTGCGGCGGCGCAATGACGCCATCGAGCAGGCGTTTCCGCATCTGGTACGCGAGGACAGCCCGTCGCTCTCGGTGGGGGCGCCGCCGGCCGAGGGCTTTGCCAAGGTACGCCATGCCGTGCCGATGCTGAGCCTGGCCAAGGCCTATACCGACGAGGACGTGGTCGATTTCATCAGCCGCGGTCAGCGCTTCTTCGAGCGCGATCGGGATCTCGACATCGCCTTTACCGCCGAGCCCAAGATCGATGGGCTCTCGGCCTCGCTGCTTTACGAAAACGGCGTCTTCGTGCGCGGCGCGACGCGCGGCGATGGCGCGGTGGGCGAGGACATCACCGCCAATCTGCGCACCATCAAGGATATTCCGGAAAAGCTGGCTGGCAGCGGCTGGCCGGAGAGCATCGAGATCCGCGGCGAGGTCTATATGACCTATGCCGAGTTCCAGGCGCTCAAGGCCCGCTCGGCCGCCGCTGGCGGGCAGGACTATGTCAATCCGCGCAATACGGCGGCCGGGTCGCTGCGCCAGAAGGATGCCTCGGTCACCGCCAGCCGCAACCTGCGCTTTTTCGCCTATGCCTGGGGTGCGACGAGCGAAGATCCGGCGCCGACGCAATACGAGGCGGTGCAGAAGTTCAAGGACTGGGGCTTCCAGGTCACGCCGCTGATGGTGCGGGCGAAATCGGCCGAGGAGCTGATCGCGCAGTATCACAAGATCGAGGAGCAGCGCTCGGCGCTCGGCTACGACATCGATGGCGTGGTCTACAAGGTCGACCAGCTCGAGCTGCAGCGGCGCTGGGGCTTTGTCACCGGCGAGCCGCGCTGGGCCGTAGCGCACAAATTCCCGGCCGAGCAGGCGATGACGGTGGTGCGCAAGATCGACATCCAGGTCGGCCGCACCGGCACGCTGGCGCCGGTGGCGCGGCTCGAACCGGTGACGGTGGGCGGCGTGGTGGTCGAGAATGTCACCCTGCACAATGAGGACTATATTGCCGGCATAGACAGCAATGGGCTGCCGATCCGCGGCGAGGAGCCGATCGATATACGCATTGGCGATACCGTCGTTATCCAGCGGGCCGGCGACGTCATTCCGCAGATCGTTCGCGTGGTGCTGGAGAAACGGCCGGCCGATGCCGTGCCCTACCAGTTCCCGCATGAGTGCCCGGTCTGCGGTTCGCCGGCGACGCGCGAGGTCAATGAAAAGACCGGCAAGGAAGATTCGCGCCGCCGCTGCACCGGTGAATTGATCTGCCCGGCCCAGGCCGTGGAGCGGCTCCGGCATTTCGTCTCGCGCGGAGCGCTCGATATCGAGGGGCTGGGGGCGGAGAATATCGACCTGTTCTTCAACTCTGGCCTGGTCAAGACGGCGGCCGATATCTTCACCCTGAGAGATCGTCGCCCCGAGGTGCAGGCAGCTTTGGCCGAGCGGCGCGAGGCCCAGGCGAAAGTGCGCGAGGCGGCCTCGGGCAAGACGCGGAAAAATGTGCGCAGCGTCGAGGACCGCAATTACGAGGGGCTCGACAAGCTGTTTGCTGCCATCGATGCGCGGCGCGAACCCGAGCTCGACCGCTTCATCTTTGCCTTGGGCATCCGCCATATCGGCGAGACCACGGCGGCCATGCTGGCGCGCACCTTCGGCACGATGGAAGAGCTGATGCGGGTCGGCAAGCTGACGGCTGCGGCCGAGGATCCGACAACGGTCTTCCCCTCGGTGGACGGCATTGGCGGCACGGTGATCGAGGCGCTGGTGGATTTCTTCGGCAATGCGCGCAATGACGACGTGCTCGACGCGCTGCTGGTGCAGGTGCATCCCAAGCCCTATGTGGTCACGGTTTCGGCCGATAGCCTCGTGGCCGGCAAGACGGTGGTTTTCACCGGCTCGCTCGAGCGCATGAGCCGGTCGGAGGCCAAGGCCATGGCCGAGCGGCTGGGCGCCAAGGTGGCGGGCTCAATTTCGGCGCAAACCGATATTCTGGTGGCGGGACCGGGTGCCGGCTCCAAGCTGAAAAAGGCCGAAGAGCTGGGCGTCGAGGTGATCAGCGAAGACGAGTGGTTTACCCGCGTCGGGCAATAGGCGCATCAGCAGGAGAGCGGCATGCGGGTTTTTGGATTTTTGGCGATGGCCTTGCTGGCGCCCATGGTGGCGCAGGCCAGCGAGAACGGCGACCTGCTGACCAGCCATCTCTATGCCGGCACGCTGGCGGAGGGGCAGGCGGCTTTTGCCGCCGGCAAGGATGCGGGTGACCCTGATGCCTGTTTCGGCTGGGGCCTGCTGAGCCTGGCGGGTGCCGTCGAAGGCCTGGCGCAGGACCTCTACCGATATGGCGCCACCACGCCGGGCACGGCGCTGGCGGCGCGGATCCTGGGCGGCGGCATGATGGACGCGCCCGCTCCAGCCAATCCTGCGCCGGAACAGCTCAGCTATGCCGGCCTCCGCACGGTGCTCAGCGATTTCCGCAGCGAGGTGGCGGCGGCGCAGGCCGGGTTCCTGTGCGGCGGGGAAGCGGGCAGCGATTATGCCATGTCGGTCGACGTGCTGCAGGCGCGGCTCGACTTCAATGGCGACGGCAAGGCCGAAGAGGGCGAGACGCTTGGCGCGTTCCTGGCGCCGCTGCTGGGTGAGCTGGCCGGCGCCGACCTGACGCCGGATGACAAGGCGCTGTCCAAGGGTGTGGTGGCGGCGCCCGACAGTGTGGTGGGTTTTGATGCCGCCGATGCCATCTGGTTTGCCGGCTATAGCCAGATCCTGATGGTGCATCTCGATCTGGTGCTGGCGCATGATTTCGAGGCCTTCTTTGACGCCTATCTGCACCGGGTGTTCCCGAAGGCCGGGTTGCCGATGCAGGATTATGCCCAGGGCGGCACGCTGATGCTCGATCCGGATAGCGATGCCGGCATTGCCGACATCATCGCCGCCATTCATACGCTGAACTTCCCCGTCATCGACCGGCCGCTGCTGGCCTCCATCCCGGCCGCGCTCAAGCAGGTCACGGCTTTGTCGCGGCAGAACTGGGACCTGATCCTGGCCGAGACGGACGACAATGCCGAACTGATCCCCAATCCCGGCCAGACGGCGCGGTTCGAGGGCATGGCGGTGACCGATGACACCGTGGCAGCCTGGCGCGAGACGCTGGACGTGCTCGACCAGATCATCGCCGGTGACCTGCTGATCCCGCATTGGCGCTTCAGCCAGGGCTTTGACCTCAAGGCCTATTTCGAGACCTCCGAGCGTAGCGACCTGGTCATGCTGCTGACCGGGCAGGGGGCGCTGCCTTATCTGCGTGACGGGCCGATTGCCGATGCGCAGAGCTTTGCTGCGGGCAATGCAGTGTTCGGCGAGGAGTTCTTCCTGTTTGCGCTCTGGTTCAACTGAGCGGGCGCTATCGCCCGTCCCACCTGCCTGATAGGCCTGCCTGACCGAAGCCACGACCCCGGAGACGACGATGCGCCTTGCCCTTGCTGCCGGAATGCTGCTTGCCCTGACGGGCCTGGCCCATGCCCAGAGCTATGACACACCCGAGGCGCTGCTGGCGGCCTTCTACCAGCCCTATCTGGATGACTCGTTCGGCGAGGACGACGGCCGCTTCCGGTCGCAGGACCTGCAGGCTCTTTACGACCAGGACGCCGAGATCACGCCGGAGGGGGAGATCGGCACGCTCGACTTCGATCCGTTCATCAGCGGACAGGATTATGCCATCAGCAATCTGGTCATCGGCGAGGCCGCGATCGACGGCGACTGGGCGACCGTGGTCGTCAGCTTCGACAATTTCGAGCGGCCGGTGACGATGGATTATGACCTGGTGCTGGAAGGCGATGGCTGGAAGATCGACGACGTGGCCTTCCGCGACGCGACATCGCCCTATCGGCTGAGCGAGATCTTTGCAGCTGCCGCCGGCAACTGAAACCATATTGCCAAAATGTAATGGCGCCGCCGCAGTTCGGCCATGGCGCGATCACAGTCGCGCCGTGTCCGGACGCTAGCGCTTGGCTCTCACTTGGGGAGTATGGGCATGCGGTTGCAACTGGTGGTACTGGCCCTGGCGGGGCTGCTGGGCGGTCCGGCGCTGGCCGCCGAGCGCTATGACGATCCCAAGGCGCTGGTGAGCGCGATCTATGCCGAGTACCAGCCGGGGGCCCATGCCAGCGCGCCCAACAGCTTCTATTCGCAGCGCCTGCAGGCATTGTACGAGCAGGCGGTCGAGAACAACGTCTTCGCCGACGATGCGGCAGTGAACGGGGAAGCTTTCGTCGCCACCCAGATTTTCAACCCCTTCATGCCCGATGTCAGCGCGCTGCTGTTCGACCTCAGCATCGGCGAGCCCACAATCAGCGGCGACCGCGCCATGGTCAATGTCAGCTACCATAATTTCGACCAGCTGCGCCTGCTCAGCATCGCCGCAGTGCGCGAGGCCGATGGCTGGAAGGTCGACGACGTCGCTGCCATGGGCAGTGACGAGCATTGGCTGCTCAGCTGGGCGCTGACCTACGATCCACTGGGGTTTTGAGCTTCGCCTTTCCTCTCCCCATTGGGGAGAGGTGGCCCGGCGCAGCCGGGTCGGTGAGGGGAGGTTTCGGATTGACCAGGGTCAGGAGCAGTCCCCAGACCCCCACCTAACCTCCCCCTGAGCAACCGTGTTTGCGGTCAAGCTGTGTTGGTGTGCCAGGGGGTGTTGTTGGCAAGGACGGCATTGGCTGTCGTGATGAGTTTGCGCATGGCGGCGACGATGGCGAGCTTTCCCGGTTTGCCCTGGGCGCGCAGCCTTTTGTAGAAGTCGCGGATGGGCGGGTTAGCACGGATGGCCGACAGGGTGGCCATATAGAGAGCGCAGCGCACCGAGAGGCGTCCGCCGGCGATATGGGCCTGGCCGCGCATCTCACCACTATCGCGGTTGAAGGGGGCGACTCCGGCCAAGGCGGCCGCCTGCTTGTTGCCGATGCCGCCCAGCTCGGGCATTTCGGCCAGCAGCACGGCGGCCGTAGTCTGGCCGATGCCGGGGATGGTGGTGAGTAGTTCGGCCCGGCGCCGTAGCGTCGCATCGCTATCGATCTGGCGGGTAATGGCCCGATCCATCTCGCCGATCTGGCTGCTCAAGAAGCCTATATGAGCATCGATGCTGGCTTGCGCCAGCGCAGCTTCAGGGTGCTCGCGACGCTGCTTTTCCATGGCCAGCATATCCACCATCTGGCGGCGCCGGCGCACCAGATCGGCCATTTCCACGGCATTTGGATCGTAGAGGGGGTCGGGATCTGGGTGCATCAGGTGAGCGAAGCGCAGGATCGCCGCGGCGTCAATCGCATCGGTCTTGGCCAGCAGCCCGTCGGCCCGAGCCAGATCGCGCACCCGGCGCGGGTTAATCGTGCTCAGCGCGATGCCATGCTGGCTGAGCGAGCGGGCCATCAGCCGCGTATAGCTGCCGGTGGCCTCACAGACCAGATGGGGCCGGGTCAGGCTGGAGATCTTTTGCACCAACCGAGCCATGCCAGCCGGATTATTGGACGCGCGCAACCTGCTCGAGCCGGTGATGGCCAGATCCAGGTGCTTCTTGGAGACGTCGACACCAACATAGTCTGGGGAAAAAATCATGATCGCTCTGCCTTGTATGCGGGCATGTCGCCCAACCAACCGTTCGAGACAGTCAAGATGGGCCGGACGCGTCTGCTCAGGGGCGAGCTTGCTGGCTCTTGGGGGACACACGCTATCCAGCCCGGGAGCCCGGTAAACCCAAAGCTCCCAGGCCGATCATCGCCAATCACGGCCTCCAAGCAAACATACAAAGGGGGAGGGATCTCTTCGCGTTCCGGACGCCATCTTGCCCTATCCCCGGCAGACTCCTCCCCCTTCAGGGGGAGGTTGGGAGGGGGTCGGCGGGCGTAACTGAATGTCTCAAATCGCCGCCGTCGCCGCCTTGAGCCAGGTGCGGACCTCGGCCTCGACCTTGGGCCCGATTACCTCGTAGACCCGCTGGTGATAGGCATTGAGCCAGTCGCGTTCGGCCGGGCTCAGCAGATCGGAAGCGATCAGCCGCGTGTCGATCGGGGCCAGGGTCAGCGTCTCGAAGTCGAGATAGCCGGCAAAGCCCTGGCTGGGCTGGACCACGATCAGGTTCTCGATGCGGATGCCATATTCGCCGGCCTTGTAGTAGCCGGGCTCGTTGGAGAGCACATTGCCCGCTTCGAGCGGGATGGTGTAGCGCGACGAAATGCCGACCGGGCCCTCATGCACGCCCAGATAGGCGCCGACGCCGTGACCGGTGCCGTGATTATAGGTCACGCCATCCTGCCAGAGAAACTGCCGTGCCAAAGTATCGAGCTGGGCGCCGCTGGTGCCCTGGGGGAAACGCGCCAGCGAGATGGCGATCATGCCCTTGAGCACGCGGGTGAAGCGGTCGCGCTGCTCGGGCGTGGATGCGCCGGTCGAGAGCGTGCGGGTGATGTCGGTGGTGCCGCTGAGATATTGCGCGCCGGAATCGACCAGCATCAGCTCACCCGGCGCGAGGGTGCGGTCGGTCTTGGTCGTCACCCGATAATGCACAATGGCGCCATTGGCGCCGGCGCCGGAAATGGTGTCGAAGCTGGCGTCGACGCAGCTTTCCTCCTCTCGCCGGAAGGCCTCGAGTGCGGTGACGATGGCGATCTCGGTCAGCCCGCCCTGAGGCGCATGCTGGTCGAACCAGGCGAGGAATTTGGCCATGGCTACGCCATCGAGCAGATGGGCCTCGCGCATGCCGGCGAGTTCGGCCGCGTTCTTCTTGGCCTTGGGCAGCAGCACCGGGTCGGCTTTTTCGATCAGTCTCGCGCCGGCATCGCTGAGCGCGCTGGCGATGGCGATGGGGGCACTGGCCGGATCAAGCAGCACGGCCTTGCCGGCGGCGCCGAGGGCGGCGAGGTCATGGGGCAGGGCGGCGTTGGCGGCGACATGGGCAATGCCATCGAGCGCCGCCACCAGCTCGTCTGTGATCTTGGCCTTGTCCAGATAGAGCGTCGGCAGGCCCGTCTGCGGCAGCACGGCGAAGCCGAGCACGAAGGGGGTATTGGGCACGTCGCGGCCGCGCATGTTGAGCAGCCAGCAGATCGATTCCGGCAGGGTCAGCACGGCTGCATCGGCCTTGTCACTGGCGAGACTGGCCTGGATGGCGGCGATCTTGTCGGCGGCGCTCTGGCCGGCGCGGTTGTGGCCGAGAAATTCCACGCTGCTGACCGGCGCGCCGGGACGGCCGGTCCAGATGGCGTCCACAAGATTGGCGTGCGGCAGCAGGGTGCAGTGGCCCTCGACCAGCTTGCCCAGGTGACGCAGCTCGCCCGGCGTATGCAGCCAGGGGTCATAGGCCAGGATGCCGCCCTTGGGGACAAAGCTCAGCAGATCGGGCGAAAAACCCGGCTGCAGCCATTCGTGAATGGTGACGAGACCGGTATCGGTCTGGGCCGGCGCCTGCAAGGTATAGCGGCTGTCGACGAAGAGGCCGGCGCGGTCGCGACCCACCACGGCCAGGCCGGCCGAGCCGGTAAAGCCGGTGACATAGGCCAGCCGCGCCTCGCCGGGTGGGACGGATTCGCCGCGATGCGCATCGGCGCGCGGGATCAGGAAGGCATCCACCCCGGCCGCGGCCATGGCGGCCCGCAGATCGGCCAGGCGCGGGGCGACATTGCTGGGGTCGGCCTGTTCGACAAAGCTCTGGAACACGGTGGGCGGGAAGCTGGGCTCGGTCATGAAGGTCCTTGGGGCGTTCTTGGTGGTTCTGGAGCGGCGTGCGCCCCGGTCATGGCTGGCTTGAGGGATGAGGGCGGTGCAATCGGCCCCAAAAGCTCTATCTATGGGGTCAATACAGGAGACAATCATGGCCAATGACAAGAATTTTTTCGTCCGGGCATTTGACGCGATGGTCGCCAGCCGCGAACTGACCGCCAAGCGCTATGTTGCGCAGTTCGAGCGCGACTATGGCAAGCACAACCGCCCGTTAACGAAGCGGTAACGGGCTCTGCGAGTCCCGCAGGGCTGGTGTTCGGTTTTGGGCCTAACGGATCGTTGCGAATAGGCCTAAACAGATGATGACGACGGCAGAAGGCCCAAGTCAGAGTGCATGGAGATGATGATGACTGAGAGCAAGAACGATTTTCGCAAGACACTGGGTTCGGTAATCGATGCCCGCGGTCGCGAGTCCGGTCGCCAGGTCAGCTACCGCATGCAGCACCAGCTGATCGGTGCTTTCACCAAGCGCCCATAACGCCAAACGCGTTATATCACTGACGATCTTTTTGAGATCCCCGGAGCCTGCTTCGGGGATTTTGCTTGTCCCATGTTCCGATAGTGCAACTCGACGCGGGTCGACCGAGCCAAAACAGCGAAGCTCAAGGTTAACAGTCTGCTAACCGATTGGCGCCTTCGGTGGTGCCAAATCGACTGTGCTGCTACTTCATTTCCAGCATCAAAGTGGTCCAGTCCTTGCGCTGCAGCTTCTGCGTCAGCGTCATGCCCTGGCGGGCATAGGCGTTGATCACGCCGCGCGCCTGGTGCTGCAGAATACCCGACAGGATAATGGTGGCGCCCTTTTCTGCCGCCTTGCCGACGGCCGGGGCCAGGGCCATCAGCGGCCCGGCCAGGATATTGGCGACGATCAGGTCATAGGGACCATTTTGCGTGATGGTGGGGTGGGTTAGCCCGGTCGCCTCGACGGCGACGATGAGCTTGCCGACGCCGTTCTGCTCGGCATTGGCAATGGTGGTTGTCACCGAAATGGGGTCAATATCGCTGGCAATGACCGGGGTGCGGGTGCGCTTGGCCAAAGCAATGGCCAGCACGCCGGTGCCGGTGCCGACATCGATCATGTGGCGGGGTTTTCTGCGCTTGAGCAGCAGGTTTATGGCCTCAAGACACCCGGTGGTGGTTTCGTGATGGCCGGTGCCAAAGGCCTGGGCGGCGTCGATCTGCATGGCGGTGAGGCCGCCGGGGATCGGGCCGGTCTCGTGGCTGCCATAGACATAAAAGCCGCCGGCAATGACCGGGGCCAGGCCCTCGAGCGACTTGGCCACCCAGTTGAAATCCGGGTCGATTGGCGACACGGAAAATTCCACGGTGCCACCAAGGGTTTGGCGCGCCAGTTCAACAAATCCTGCAAGATCGGGCGGGCTGTCGCAGGTGGCCTCGAAGAACCATTCGCCGGTCTCTTCGTTCTCGTGCGCCGATGCGGTCAGCGCCAGGTCGTCGCGCTCCATCACCGCATCGACCAGGGCATAGGCCTGATCCTTGGAGAGCGGGGCGGAGAGCTGATCGACGGACATGCTGATTTCCTTGGGCTTTTGGTCTTGTTGCGCCATCGGCGTGCGGGCGTCAATGCGAACTTATCCCCGCAGCGGCCGCGCATGCTAGCTTTGCAGGAATGCGGGCAGGGTGGGAATTGGCCTTCCAGCGCAAGCAGGGAGAGGCTATTGGCGGGTAGTATCGTGTGAGAGAATCATATGTCCCGACTGCCGCGTCGTGTCGTGGTGGTGGCCGTAGTCGCCATCATCGTTCTCAGTTTGAGCTGGCTTCGCTATGTCACCAATAGCGTTAGCCTCTATGACGAGGTCGGCATCACGCTCAATAGCTGGATGCCGGCGCCGATCCGCCAATGGGGCTGTGACCAGCTGCAGGCCAACTTCCCCGGTGCCCTGCCGCCCCATGGCTGCAGCACGGGCGACGGGACGAGCTGGCTCTAGTTAAAGCTTAACTGCAGTGCCCGAGATCGACACCATCAGCATCGAGCCGCCCTGGCCGACGACTTCATAATCGAGATCGACGCCGACCACCGCGTCGGCGCCCATGCGCTCGGCCTCGTAGCGCAGTTCCTCATGGGCCTGGCGGCGCGCATCGCGCAGCGCGCCCTCATAGGCCCCGGCGCGGCCGCCGACGATGTCGCGAATGCCGGCAAACAGGTCCTTGAAGATATTGGCGCCGACAATGACCTCGCCGGTGACGATGCCGAGATATTCCCGAACGGGCCGGCCTTCGAGCGTGGGGGTGGTGGAGATGATCATGGGGTGGGGCCTCGTGTGGTCGTGTCAGAGATAGGCCAGCACAGCCGGCGGGGAAACCCCGCAGCGGCGTTTTTTGCCCGATTTGTGGACAGATGAAAGTCAGCAATAGACGAATGGATGCTATATATAAGTATTTTATAGTACGTAGAAATAGTCCGTCCTATATTTCTACATTTAAACTTTGCTGTCTTGTCAGGTTGTTGTGTTAGGAGAATAACAACGAACTGTCATAATCAGGTCGGTGTTAACGATGAACGATGTGAATTACGCGGATCGGCGCTTTTCGAGCCGAGCGCCGAGGCTGACCCTTCATCTGTCATGCTCGGTTCCCCTATCCTACTCAGACCTTGCAGAGGTCCTGAAGGACGTGGAAAGCATCTACAAGGTATCGGCACAGGAGGTTGTTGCCCGACTTACGAGCAGACCATCATCAAAACCCGATGTCCGTCTTTTGGCGTCAGAGTTCAGGTCGGGATCGCTGGAGATTTTTACCGATCCAATATTCACCGGCGTTGTGTCCGGGGTGGCAGCCAACGTTATCTACGGCGTCTTTATCCATGTGATGCAGCGGATAAAGGGGCGCGCGCCCAGTGAGAATGGCAACGGACCGGCCCTCGACGAAGAAGCCAACATCATTTCGTCGGAAAAACTGAAAACTGCCAAAGCCAAGTCCATGGAAAAGACGAATGCTCCGCGGCGACGTCTAAAGGAAAAGTCACGGACGCACGAGTTGCATATCCGCATTACCTACCGCGAGAAGACAATCGAAGTCCTCGACTAGCGCTCACCCCTTGCTCACAAAGCTCTCCAGCACCTTTTTCCGGCCGGCCTTTTCGAAGTCGATGCTCAGTTTGTTGCCCTCGATATCGGCGATGGTGCCGTAGCCGAATTTGAGGTGGAACACGCGTTCGCCCATGCCGTAGGCGGATTTGTCATTGCCGATATCGACCGAGCGGGCGACGAGGTCGCCGTCGATGGTCATGGGGCCGGCGCTGCGGCGGCTGGCCTGGTTGGCGCGGGCGCGGGCCCAGCCGGGGGTTTCATAGACGCTCTCGAAGGGGTCGGCCTTGTTGAAGCGGCTTGAGGCGCCGCCGCCGTAGCCATAGCCGCCATAGGAGGAGCCGGTATCGGTGACCTCCACCGCGTCGGCGGGCAGTTCATCGAGAAAGCGGGACGGAATGGCCGACTGCCAGAGGCCGTGGATGCGGCGGTTCTGCGCGGCGGAAATGCGCACGCGCTTGCGGCCGCGGGTAATGCCGACATAGGCCAGGCGCCGCTCTTCCTCGAGCCCGGCGCGGCCGCTTTCGTCCATCGAGCGCTGGCTGGGGAAGGTGCCTTCCTCCCAGCCGGGCAGGAAAACCGTGTTGAATTCCAGGCCCTTGGCGCCATGCAGCGTCATGATGGTGACGGCATCGGCAGCGTCGGTATTGTCGCGGTCCATGACCAGGGAAATGTGTTCGAGGAAGCTGCCCAGGGTGTCGAACTCCTCCATGGCGCGGCTGAGTTCCTTGAGGTTTTCCTTGCGTCCCTGCGATTCCACGGATTTGTCGGCCGTGAGCATGTCTGTATAGCCGCTTTCCTCGAGGATCTGCTCTACCAGCTCGAAGGGCCGCAGGCTCTGGGCCTGCATGGTCCAGAAATCGAACTGGCCCACCAGAGCCCGCAAGGTGGTGCGCTGCTTGGGCTTGAGCTCTTCGGTATCGACCAGCATGCGGATGGCCGAGAGCAGGGGCACATTGGCGGCGCGGGCGGCGCTGTGCAGCAGCTGCACCGTTGAATCTCCCAGGCCGCGCTTGGGGACGTTGATGATGCGGTCCAGCGCCAGATCGTCGGAGGGCTGGGCGACGAGGCGCAGATAGGCCAGGGCGTCGCGGATTTCCTTGCGCTCGTAAAAGCGCGGGCCGCCGATGACGCGGTAATTGAGGCCCAGGGTGATGAAGCGCTCTTCGAATTCGCGCATCTGGAAGGAGGCGCGGACCAGGATGGCCATGGAATTGAGCGGATCGCCATCGCGCTGATACTGCTCGATCTGCTCGCCGATGGTGCGGGCTTCCTCCTCGCTGTCCCAGACCTGGGTGACGGCGACCAGCTCGCCGAGTTCGGCGACATCGGTCTGCAGCGTCTTGCCGAGACGGCTTTCGTTGAAGGCGATGATATTGCTGGCGGCTTTGAGGATATTGGCGGTGGAACGGTAATTGCGCTCGAGCTTGATCACCTTGGCGCCGGGAAAATCCTTTTCGAAGCGCAGGATATTGTCGACTTCGGCGCCGCGCCAGCCATAGATGGACTGGTCGTCATCGCCGACGACGCAGATATTGGCCTCGCTGGTAGGTTTCCCCTGCGCCAGCAGCCGCAGCCAGAGATATTGGGCGACATTGCTGTCCTGGTATTCGTCCACCAACATGTATTTGAAGCGGCGATGGTAGTCGGCCAGCACGTCGGGATTTTCGCGGAACAGGCGGATACATTCGAGCAGCAGGTCGCCGAAATCGGCGGCATTGAGGGATTTGAGCCGCGCCTGGTAGGCGTAATAGAGCTTGCCGCCCAGGCCATTGGCATAGGAGCCGCTATCGGCCACCGAGACGTCCTTGGGCAGCAGGCCCTTGTTCTTCCAGCCATCCATCATCGAGGCGAAGAGCTTGGCGGGCCAGCGCTTTTCGTCGATGTTTTCGGCGTCGAGCAATTGCTTGATCAGCCGGATCTGGTCGTCGGTATCGAGAATGGTGAAGGAGCTGGTCAGCCCCACCAGCCCGGCATGGGCGCGCAGCATGCGGGCGCCGATGGAGTGGAAAGTGCCCATCCAGGGCATGGCTTCGAGGCGCGGCACCAGCTTTTCGATGCGCTCCTTCATTTCCCGCGCGGCCTTGTTGGTGAAGGTCACCGACAGGATCTGCGAGGGCCAGGCGCGGTTGGTATTGATCATGTGCGCGATGCGGGTGGTCAGCACGCGGGTCTTGCCGGTGCCGGCGCCGGCCAGCACCAGCAAAGGGCCGTCGAGGCTTTCCACCGCATCGCGCTGCTCGGCGTTCAGGCCCTGCAGGTAGTCAGGCACCTGGCTCAACTTGAACTGGCCGGTTATGGCCCCGGCTGTCGGGCGGGCGGGGGGGGGAGAGTCACCGGACATAGAAGGCCTTTCCATCGCTGCGCGCCGGTCCAGGCGCATCAGCGCGGCGATTGACGAATCTTGATTTGTTCTCCTGCGAATATAGGGACGGGCAGGGGGATTGTATAGAACGGGGGGCCGTCACCGATCTGTCATAGTGGCGTCATGGAAGTGTAGCCGGGCCGGCTTATGGCACCCCTTGAACTCAAAGGGGGATATCCATGTCGCAGACAAAACTTCTCGTCGCGCTCACGGCCACGCTGCTGGCCACGACCGCCAATGCCGGTGCTGCTGAATTTTTCAACCGCATTTCCAGCTTTCCGGTGGCGCTGAACAATCCGGATGCCGAAGAGACCTCTGCAGAGATCATCACGGTTTCGGAAGACGGCATGACGATGATCTATTCGGACAGCCCGGCTGGCGGCATCGGCTTTATCGATATCACCGATCCCAAGGCGCCAGCTGCCAAGGGCTTCCTGTCGCTGAATGGCGAACCCACCACGGTCGTGGTCATCGGCGACAAGGTGTTTTCCGGCGTCAATACGTCTGAGAGCTTCACCGCCCCCTCGGGCAATCTTTCGACCATCGATCTGGCCAGCCAGACTATCGAGGCCAGCTGCGATATTGGCGGGCAGCCCGACTCCGTGGCGCGCAATGGTGACGGCAGCCTGATCGCCATCGCCATCGAGAATGAGCGCGACGAAGACGTCAATGACGGCGAAATTCCGCAAATGCCGGCCGGTTCGCTGGCGCTGCTGAACGTGGTCGATGGCGTCGTCGACTGCGACAGCCTCAAGATCGTCGACATGACCGGTCTGGCCGAGGTCGCCGGCGATGATCCAGAGCCGGAATATGTCTCGATCAACAGCCTCAACGAGGTCGTGGTCTCGCTGCAGGAAAACAACCACTTCGCCATCGTCGACGGGAATACCGGCGAGGTCAAAAACCACTTCAGCGCCGGCGCCGTGGACCTGGTCAATATCGATACGCTCGACAACGGTTCGCTCGATTTCACCGGTTCGCAGGACGGCGTGCTGCGCGAACCCGACTCGGTCAAGTGGATCGATGACGACCGTTTCGCCGTCGCCAATGAGGGCGACTATAATGGCGGATCGCGCAGCTTCTCGATCTTCTCGAAAACCGGCGAAGTGCTCCATGAGAGCGGCGCCGATCTCGAAATGATCGCGGCGCAGATGGGCCATTATCCGGACAAGCGCTCCGATGCCAAGGGTGCCGAGCCCGAGGGCATGGACGTCGCCACCTTTGGCGAGAACACCTATATCTTTGTCGGCCTCGAGCGCGCCTCGCTGGTCGGGGTCTATAAGGATACCGGTGCCGAGCCCGAATTCGTGCAGGCGCTGCCCTCGGGCGTTGGTCCGGAAGGGGCGGTCGCCATTCCGTCGCGCAACCTCTTCATCACCGCCAATGAAAACGATCTGGGTGCCGATGGCCTGGCCCGCAGCCATGTCAATATCTTCGAACTGGCCGAGGCCGAAGCCCCGACCTATCCCCACATCATCAGCGACCTCGACGCCGATGGCCGCCCGCTGGGCTGGGTCGCCCTGTCAGGCCTGGTTGCCGATGCCGAAAAGCCCGGCATGCTGTTCGGCGTGTCCGACAGCTTCCTGGGCAACCAGCCCTCCATCTACACCATCGACGCAACCAGCCAGCCGGCCCGGATCACCGCCAAGACGGTGGTAACCCGCAATGGCCATCCGGCGCAAAAGCTCGATATCGAGGGCATCGCCCTTGATGGCGAAGGCGGGTTCTGGCTGGCCTCGGAAGGCCGCAGCGACCGGCTGATCCCGCACGCGCTCTACCGCGTCGGCGCGGATGGCGCGATCGAGGAAGAAGTGCCGTTCCCGGCCGAACTGCTGGCCGAGGAAATCCGCTTTGGCGCCGAAGGCGTCACCGTGGTCGGCACGGGCGACGACACCACGCTGTGGATCGCCATGCAGCGCGAGTGGAAGAATGACGCCAAGGGCGTCGTCAAGCTGGTGTCCTACAATCCCGCTTCGGGCGAATGGGGCGCCGTCAACTATCCACTGGAAGCCCCGGCTGAAGGTGCCTGGGTCGGCCTCAGCGAAATCACCGCACATGGCGATCTGGTCTATATCGTCGAGCGTGACAACCAGATCGGCAGCAAGGCCGTGCTCAAGGCGCTCTACAGCGTGCCGGTTGCCGAACTGGTGCCGGGTGCCCTGGGTGGCGAGCTGACCACGGTCACCAAGACGCTGGTGCGTGATTTCGTGCCGGACCTGACCTCGACGGGTGGCTATGTGCTCGACAAGGTCGAAGGCTTTGCCATCGATGCCAGCGGCGAAGGCTTTGCCGTGACCGACAATGACGGCGTGGATGACAGCTCGGGCGAGACCATGTTCTGGTCGATCGGCGCGCTGTAAGCTGCCTGCTACGGCATGATCTGGCGGCCGGTCCCAACGGGGCTGGCCGCCATCTCTTTTCTGGCGGGCCTGTCGGCCCGCATGCCTGCGCCGACGATCGTGAAATGGTTACGTGTATTCAAGGCAATGGCGGGGTTGCGCCGGGGCCGCTCTTGCCTACACTCTGACCCATCAATCCGGATGATCCACGTGCTGTGCTGAACCGCATCTACATCGTTGTTGGCCTGCTGGCGATCATCGTGCTCGGTGGGGCGTTCGTTGCCCCATACCTGATCCAGTGGGGCGATTATCGCAGCCGCATGGAGGCGCTGGCCAGCCAGGCGCTGGGTACGCCGGTGACCATTCGCGGCGACATTGCCTTTGCCCTGCTGCCGCAGCCGCGGCTCAATTTTTCCGACGTGCTGGTCGGCTCGCCGGAAGAGCCGGCCGCGACGGTGGACAGCGTCGACGCCGAATTCTCGCTGATGGATTTCCTGCGCGACAATTATGACGTGACCAAGCTGGTGCTGAGCGGGCCGGTCATCGATTTCAGCATCGACGAAAGCGGGCTGTTCGGCAGCGGCGTCAGCCTGGCCGGCGCCGGGGGCGGGGTAGCGCTGGGCCAGGCCAGCATTGTCGATGGCACGATCCGGCTGCTGGACCGGCGCGTCGGCCAGACCATGCAGGCAACCAAGGTCGAGGGCGAATTGAAGCTGTCGAGCTTCAGCGGGCCGTTCCAGCTGCAGGGGTCGGCGGAATATCAGGGCGCCCGCTATGGGCTGCGCGTCAATGCCGCAGCGCTCGATGCGGCCGGTTCGATGCAGCTATCGAGCTTCGTGCAGGCCGAGGGCGGGGCGTTTTCTCTTGCCGCCGAAGGGCTGTTCACGCCGGGCATCGCGCCCAAATTCGATGGCACGATGACCTATCGGCAGACGCCGCCGGTGGCCGCGCGGGCCGATGATATCCGCGGCGATCTGGTGCTGGAAAGCAAGCTGGTGGCCTCGACCGACCGCATCGTGCTGTCGGGCTATACGCTGCAGCCGGACCAGAACCGCGCCGGCACGCGGCTGACCGGGGCGGCAAGCATCCAGCTCGGCGCCCGGCGCAGCTTTGATGCGGTGGTTTCGGGCGGGGTGTTTTCGCTGCCGCCGCGCGACGCCAAGGAAGATGCCACCGCCTTGCCCTATGAGGCGGTGCGGTTGCTGACCGAATTGCCGGCGCCACTGATCCCGCCCCTGCCGGGGCGCATCGGCATCGACCTGGCCGAAGTGGGGTTGCGCGGCTTTGCGCTGCGCGATGTGCGGCTGGATGCCAGCAGCGACGGGCAGAGCTGGACCGTCGAGCAGTTTCTCGCGCAACTGCCGGGTGATACCGGCGTCCAAGCCAGCGGGCAGCTGGACCGGGAAGGCGATCAGCCGGCATTTCGCGGGACCTTCGCCATCAACAGCGGACGGCTCGATGGCCTGGCCCAGCTCTGGCGCAAGCCGGAAGACGACACGGCGCTGTTCAATCAAGGCGGGACGCTGGCGGGCAATGTGATGCTGACCGGCGATGCGCTGCGCGTCAGCGAGGCGCAGCTGACGCTGGCCGAGGCGCCCCATGCGGTGGAGCTGCGGATCGGCTTTGGCGCGGAACAGCGGCTCGACGTGGTCGGGCATTTTGCCGATCTCGGTCGGCAGGGCAGTGCGGTGCTGGGCGCGCTGCTGCCTGACTGGGTTGCCGAACCGCGCTTTGGCATCAGCTTCCCGGAGGGAAGCTTTTCGCTGACCGGGCAGGCGGCCCGGGTGCTGGGCCAGGATGGCACGGCGCTGGTTGCCGAGGGGCAGTGGACGCAGAACGCCATCAGCTTTTCCCGGCTCTCGGCCGGCGACTGGGGCGGGTTGGGCTTCGATGCAGCCTTCACCGCGTCGGGGAATCTCGTGGCGCCGCGGCTGGCCGGATCGGGCCGGATTGCGGTGTCGGCGGCGACGGCGCCGGCATTGGCCGGGCTCTATGACCTGCTGGGCACGCCGCCGGCCTGGCGCGACTTCATGGCGCGTTCGGCCCCGGCTGAGGTGCTGGTCGATCTCGAGCCCGGCGATGGCGACGGGCAGATCCTGACGCTGGGCGGCAAGCTGGGCGTCGCCCGGCTCGACCTGCGGGCGGAACTGGACGGCGGGATCTCTGCGCTGCGGACGGCGCCGTTGCAGCTGACGGCAACGCTGGAGGCCGAAGATTCGGCGGCGCTGGGCGAGCAGATCGGGCTGGGCCAGGCGGCCCTGTTCGACAGCGACGACATGATGGTCAGCCTGCGGCTCGACGGCACGCCGAGCAACAGCCTCGACAGCCGGATCAATATCAGCGCAGGCGAGGAATATCTGGGCTTTGCCGGGTTCCTGGTGAGCACCGATGCTGGCGAGGTGCAGGGCACCGGGTCGCTGGACATGGCCCTGGGCGATGCGGGTGGGCTGGCGCGGATCATCGGCGCGCCGGGGATCAGCCTGCCAGAGGCCAGTGGCAGCGCGCTGCTGCACTTTGAAGGCGACCGGCTGGCGCGGCTGAGCGAAATTGAAGGCAAATCCGGCGAAGCCGGTTTTTCCGGCACGCTGGGCCTGACGCGGACGCGCGATGGCGGCGTCGTGGCCGGCGACATTGCTGTCGATACAGCATCGGTTGAGGGCCTGGCAGTGACGCTGTTTGGCCGGGCGGCGATGGTCGGCGGCGATGGCGGCTGGCCCGAGGGGCCGATCAGCATTGGTGAGCAGGCGCGGACGGTGCGGGGCAGTGTCGCCGTGACGGCCGGGGGTGTCACGGCTGGGGGCAATGAGCGGCTGGGGGTAACAAGCTTTGAGCTGGTCTGGGATGAGACGCGGCTGCGGCTGGCGCGGTTCGAAGCGGTGCTGGGCGCCGGCACGGCCAGCCTCGATCTGGCGGTGTGCTGCGCCGGGCCGCTGGCCGACAAGACGGTCAGTGGGCGGCTGAGCCTGAGCGGTGCGGCCATAGCCGGGATCGCCCCGCCCGCGCTGGCCGAGGCGCTGACGGGCGTGCTGGAAGGCGGTGTGCAGGTCGACGGCACCGGCGCCAGCATTGCCGAAGTGCTAGGCGCGCTGGCCGGGGAGGGCAATTTCACTGTAACCGATTTTGCCGCTTCGCAGCTGTCGCCGCAGGTGTTTCCGGCACTGGCTGGGCTCAGTGACGTGTTGAACATGGATGGCGATGCGCTGCGCACCATCATTGCCCAGAGCCTCGAACAGGGGCCGTTTGCGGCGCCGTCGGCGGCCGGCGCCTTCACCATTGCCGGGGGCGTGCTACGGCTGACCAATTTCCTCGTCGATGGCGCCGGAGCGCGGCTGGCCGGGGATCTGACCCTTGGGCTGGAAAGCCTGGGCCTGGGGGGCGAATTCGCCCTGACGCCCAATGGCTTTGAGGATGCCGGCGGGCTGATCGGCGCCGATACGGCCCGCATCTTCAGCCGGATCGGCGGCACGCTGCTGGCCCCCATGGCGCAGCTTGACCTCGATGAAATGGTGGCCGCCATCCAGGTGCGGGCCAATGAGCTGGAAGTCGATCGCCTCGAGGCCTTGCGGGCAGCCGATGCCGAACGGCAGCGCGCGGCGGCTGAGGAGCGCAACCGGCTGATTGCCGAGCAGCGGCGGCGGGCGGCCGAAGAGGCCGCGGCGCGGGCGGCGGCCGAAGAGGCGGCGCGGCTGGCCGAGGAAGCCGCGGCACAGCAGGCGCTCGAGGCGCCACCGCCCGCTTCCGAGCCGGCACAAGCCAATCCTGCGCCGTCAGGGCCGCTTTATCTGGGTCTGCCGCCGCCGCAGCTGCCGCCCTCGACAGGCCTGCCCGGTACCTAGAGCGCCGTGCTGCCTGCAGCCGGTGTCTCCGCCTTGCGGCGATACCAGTCGAGCACGGCCAGGCGCGCCGCCGATGACAGATTGGTGGTCTGTCGGTCGGCGTCGATGCTGGCGATCAGGGCGGTCATGGTTTGTCCGGCCTCACCCGCCATCAGTTCCAGCGCCGCCCAAAATTCGGGCTCGAGCGCAATGGACGTGCGGTGGCCGGCGATGGACAGGGAGCGCTTGTCCATCGGCAGGAGTCAGGGCTTCTTGCGGAAAGCGTCGAGGCTGACGACCTTTTCACCGGGCTTTTCGCCTTCGGCGCCGGCTGTGCCGGCCTCTGCCTCGACGGCGTCGTCCTCGGCAGCTTCGACCATTTCGGCACCCGGCGCGGTCTGCGGATCAAACTGCAGGCCGAACTGGACCGACGGATCAAAGAAGCCCTTGACCGCCGAGAACGGGATGACGAGGGTTTCGGGAATGCCGTCAAAAGAGAGGCCGACTTCAAAACCGGTCTCGGAAACCTTGAGGTCCCAATACTGGTTCTGGATGACGATGGTCATTTCCTTGTCATACTGGCCGAGCAGTTTTTCGCTCAGACGCACGCCAGGGGCACGTGTCAGGAAGGAAATGAAGAAGTGGTGTTCGCCCGGCAGGCCGGTCCTGGCGACTTCCGCCAATACCTTGCGCACGACGCCGCGCAGGGCTTCCTGAGCGAGAATATCGTAGCGCATGTGGTCTTCGGCCATGGTCACCCTTCCGGTGCTGAGAGATAGAATCCCGAACGGCCCATATCAGCCCTACGTTCCGTGCGATTTCAAGAACTAAAGCTTGTCGGCTGCCCGGCACCTGAAAATGCAAGTGCAGGCTTCTGTTGCCAGGTGCCTGCGAACCCCGCCTGTCACCCGGCTAGGGGTGGAGGACTTAATTTCCCAATGCTAGCACTGCTTACGCAGCGAGAGCGACTGGAGCCTTATTGTTGTCATTTGCAACTATAAGTTTCGGACCGATAACGGTGGTACCTCACCGAGCAAAAGCACACCCTTTACACCCTCGTCGATCCTGTTTCGCCCCCATTGGCTGCCCCGAAAAGGGGTAGATGGTGGAGGCGCCGGGTACTGCCCCCGGGTCCGAATGGCTTATTACGATGACAATTTATCGCCATAGCTCTTGCGAGCAATCCCTATATAGGCGCGCTGCCGGTGCGATGCAAATGCTGCGACAAATTTCTGCGTGATCCCGGCGGTACACCGGCCCCCGCATGGCGCTTGTCCCGGTACGGCGTCATGCGCTAACGTCATCGTGATGGTTTTCGCCCCCGCATGCGCGGGGCGGATGAAAAGGGAACACGGTGCGGCGTATCCATCAGGAGCCAAAACCGTGGCTGCCCCCGCAACTGTAAACGGTTTTCGGCCGCAAAATGCCACTGACGCCAGGTCGGGAAGGCGCGTGCCGATGCAATCCGTGAGCCAGGAGACCTGCCATCACATGCGAGCACAGCAGTGCTCTTTGACGACAGCAGGCCGCACGGTGGGTGCGGAGAGGAGCCAGACATGCATATCGAACCGGGCATCGTTGACGGTGCCAAGATTACCCTGAGCTACGCCACGGCCGCCGGATCGTTCGGGCTGGCCGCCAAGATGGCGCTCGACACGATTCGCACCGAAGGCGCCGGCGCCCTGGCGCTGCGCAGCCTTTGCACCACGGCGCTGGTGTTCAGCTTCTTCGAGGTGTTTCCACACCATGCCGTCGGCGTGTCGGAAGTCCACCTGATCCTGGGCTCGACCCTGTTCCTGATCTTTGGCGCCGGCGCGACCGGGCTGGGCCTCGCCCTGGGCCTGCTGCTGCAGGGCCTGTTCTTTGCGCCCTTCGACCTGCCGCAATATGGCATGAACGTCACCACGCTGCTCGTGCCGCTCTATGCCATGACCTTCCTGGCCAAGCGCATCATTCCGCAGGCCACGGCCTACAAGGATGTCGGCTATGGCCAGGCGCTCATGCTGTCGACCGCCTATCAGGGCGGCACGGTCGCCTGGGTTGCCTTCTGGTCGCTCTATGGCGGCGGTCTCGGGGCACAGAACCTGGCAGCCACGGCCAGCTTCGGCGCCGCCTATATGCTGGTGATCGTGCTGGAGCCGCTGATCGACCTTGGCGTACTGGCTTTGGCCAAGCTGACCGGCGGTTTCAAGGGCCTGCCGCTTTTGCACAACCGGCTCTACAGTCCCGCTGTCTAGGCATTCAGGCGGTCCCAAAACTTGGGGCCGCCACCCCTGCATGTCGCCGTTTTAACGCCGTGGCAGGGGCGATCGGGGTATAGTCCGGCCAGCACTAATGTGGTGAGGCTGGCATGGCGACGACGACATCTGACAAGCTCGGTCACGCGGCAGAGCGGTTTCTGGACAAGGGCGAGACCGCGCTCAATGCGCGCGAGCGGCATGTGCTGGAAAAGGCGCTGAGCCGGCAGACCCTCTCGCTGGACACCAGCAAGACCTTTGACGAGGACGCCACTTTCGGCCAGCGGCTGGCCGATGGCGTGGCCTCGTTTGGCGGCTCCTGGACATTCCTCATCATCTTCGGCGTGGCCCTGCTGGCCTGGGTGGCCAGCAATCTGCTGCTGGCCGGCGGGGCACCCGACCCCTATCCCTTCATCTTTCTCAACCTGATCCTGTCGATGCTGGCGGCCGTCCAGGCGCCGGTCATCATGATGAGCCAGAACCGGCAATCGGCCAAGGATCGCCTCGTCACCAGCCACGACTACGAGTGCAATCTCAAGGCCGAGATCGAGATCATGGCGCTGCATGACAAGATCGACCAGATGCGCAATGACGATCTCAAGCGGCTGATCGGCCAGCAGCAGGAGCAGATCGCCCTGCTGACACGCCTGGTGCAGGGCCATCTTGGGGACGGTGCCAAGCCGGATGGTGCAGAACCCGCCTGAGAGTCAGCGTTTCCAGGCCATGCCCATATAGACGTCGCCTGCCCGCAGTTCGGCGAGCATCTGCTCAAGGTGCTTGCGCTTGGTGTCGTCGCGCTTCACCTTGTTGATCCACAGCAGGTAATCATTGCGCTGATAGGGCGGGCGGGCCTCATAGGCCTGGAGCAGGCCGCGGGCGTCGAGCGCCTCCCGGACGAAGTCGGGCATCGCTTCTCGTGGCCGCAAAGGCCGCAGGACCGGGCTCATCTTGTTTCCTCATCGACCTGGTGACGAAGGTGTTCAGCGACCATATCGCCCCCTCAATCACGATCGCGGCCAAGCTATTAAAGCATTGCTGACACGTCCTGTCAGGACGCTTGGCGGTATTCACCTACCGGGCGCCACGCTGATCACGGATCGAAGCGGCGAGCGAATCGCGGTATTGAAAGGCTATGCAGCCCTATCTCAAGCTTCTCGCCACCATCCTTGAACACGGCACCGACAAGGCCGATCGTACCGGTACCGGGACGCGGAGCCTGTTCGGCTACCAGATGCGCTTTGACCTGGCGCAGGGCTTTCCGCTGCTGACCACCAAGAAGCTGCATATCAAGTCGATCATCTATGAATTGCTGTGGTTCATCCGCGGCGAGACCAATGTGCGCTGGCTGCAGGAGCGCGGGGTCAAGATCTGGGACGAATGGGCCGACGAAAATGGCGATCTGGGCCCAGTCTACGGGTCGCAGTGGCGCAGCTGGCCGGCGCCCGATGGCCGCAAGATCGACCAATTGGCGCAGGTGATTGAATCGATCAGGAGCAAGCCGGATTCACGCCGACATATCGTCTCGGCCTGGAACCCGGCCGAGGTCGACGACATGGCGCTGCCGCCGTGCCACTGCCTGTTCCAGTTCTATGTCGCCAATGGCAAATTGAGCTGCCAGCTCTATCAGCGCTCGGCCGACAGTTTCCTGGGCGTGCCGTTCAACATCGCTTCCTATGCCCTGCTGACCCATATGGTGGCGCAGGTGACCGGGCTTGAGGTGGGCGACTTTGTGCACACTTTCGGGGACGTGCACCTCTATTCCAACCATTTCGAACAGGCGCAGCTGCAGCTGACGCGGGAGCCCCGCCCGCTGCCGACCCTGGTGATGAACCCGGCGGTGACGCGGCTGGAGGACTTCGTCTTCGAGGATTTTGCCTTCGAGGGCTATGATGCGCACCCGACCATCAAGGCGCCCATCGCGGTATGAGCCGGGACCTGGCCGCACTCGGTGATCTGGTCGCGCAGGTTTCCGACATCTATGCGCAGGGCAATGGCATTGCCCGTGACGACGACTGGTATCTGCTGAAGCTGCAGGAAGAGCTGGGCGAGCTGACGGCGGAGTATCTCAAGCTGTCGGGCCGCGGCCGGCTGAAAGATGCCGCGCCGGCGGCGATCCGGGCGGCGCTGGAGGATGAAACGGCCGACGTGCTGGCCATGATCCTGCTGTTTGCCCGCAACAATGGCATCGACCTCGAGGCGGCGCTGCAGCGGAAATGGTTCAGGCACCTTCCGCAAGACTAGCAGACCGCGCTAGATAGGTTTGCGTGCGCCCTTGCCGGTGCCGTGGCGTTTTACTCAAGTGACTATGATGCTGGCGTCGGGGGACATGCCATGAAACTGCTCTGGACTGCGACTATGCTGCTGGCGACAGGCCTGCCCGCGCTGGCCAATGACACCTCGGCGGTGCTGACGACGGGTGGTCTGGAATTCGTGACCAATGCGGATATCGTCATGCAGAGCGAGGACCTGTTCATCTCGGCCGAGCAGATCCGCGTCACCTATGAATTCCGCAATGACGGGGCGACGGACCAGACCGTGCTGGTGGCCTTTCCGATGCCCGACATCGCGCCGGATTTCTATTCACCAATCGGCTATCCGACCGGGCCGGACGACAATCTGTTTGAATTCGAGACCCGCTTCGAAGGCGAGCCCGTGGTGGCGGAGCTGCACGAATATGCCTTTGCCCATGGGGTGGATCGCAGCGACATCGTGCGGCAGTTCGGCCTGCCCATGGTGCCGATCAGCGAGCGGGCGCAGCTGGCAACCGAAGCGCTGCCGCCGGAAGCCCTGGCCGAGCTGCTGCATCTGGGGATGGTGGCGCCCGATGAATATGACGTTGGCCAAGGCATGGAAAAGCACTATTTCCCGACCTGGACCTATAGGGCGACCTATACCTGGGAGGCGGTGTTTCCGGCCGGCCAGACCGTCACCGTGGTGCACAGCTACAAGCCAAGCATCGGCGGTACGGCGGGGGTGAGTTTCCTCTACCCGGCCGATGCCTATGGGGATCCGGGAGCGGACTATGCCAAGAAATACTGCACCGATGCCGGCTTCATCAAGGCCGTGCGCGCCACGCTGACCAATCCGGACGAGCTGTGGACCACGCCCTATACCGAGACCTGGCTGTCCTACATTCTGACCACCGGCGGCAACTGGGCCGGCAATGGCATCGAGCGGTTCCGCCTCGTGGTCGACAAGGGCGATCCGGCCAATCTGGTCTCGTTCTGTGGCCAGAACGTCAAGAAGATCGGTCCGACCACCTTCGAGATGGTCGAGGAGAATTTCTGGCCGGAAAAGGAGCTTGACATCCTCATTCTGCAGCGCCGGACGGACCCGTAATGACCCTGACGATACGCCCCGCGCAATCGGGCGACGCGGCCCAGATCATCGCCTTCATCGCGGCGCTGGCGGACTATGAAAAGCTCAGCCACGAGGCGGTGGCCACAGAGGCCGATATCACGCGCGACCTGTTCGGTTCCGACCCCAAGGTGTTCTGCGAGATCGCCGAGTGGGGCGGCGAGCCAGTGGGCTTTGCGCTGTGGTTCTACACCTATTCGACCTTCCAGGGCCGACACGGCATGTGGCTGGAAGATCTCTATGTCGATCCGCAGATGCGCGGCAACGGTATCGGCAAGGCGCTGCTGACCCATCTGGCACAGCGCTGCGTGCGTGAAGGGCTGGGGCGGTTCGAGTGGTGGGTGCTCGACTGGAACGCGCCGTCCATCGCCTTCTACAAGGCGCAGGGCGGGGTGATGCAGGATGAATGGACCAAGGTGCGTGTCGACGGCGCGGACCTTTTGGCACTGGGGGCAGCATGACAGCCAGGATCGCCATGATCGTCGGAGTCGCCGAAAACGGCGTGATCGGCAGCGACCAGACCATTCCCTGGCGCATTCCCTCGGACATGGCGTTCTTCAAGCGCACCACCATGGGCAAGCCGATCATCATGGGCCGCAAGCAATATGAGACGGTGGGCAGGCCGCTGCCGGGGCGCAGCAATATCGTGGTGACCCGGCAGCAGGGCTATCAGCCCGAGGGTGTGCTGGTGCTCGCCAGCCTCGATGCGGCAGTGGCCGTGGCACGCGATATTGCACAGAAGGACGGTATAGACGAGATCGTGATCATTGGGGGCGGCGAGATATATGCCCAGATGATGGACCGGGCCGACCGACTTTATATTTCTCACATTGCCCTCAATCCGGCCGGCGACGTGCGGTTCCCTGCTATCGACCCGGCACTGTGGGCGGTGACCGAAGAGCCCGAAATTGCGCCCGATTCCAGGGACGAAGCACCCTACCGCGTCAAAGTGTATGAGCGTCGGATTGCCGCGGCGCATTGATCGCGTGGATCGCTTGCCTATATAAGGCCATAATGAAGTGACGATAATCCGAAAGGGATGCGATGCCGTGGGAGAATAATGGAGGCGGGGGTGGCCGCAACAATGGCGGTCCCTGGGGACAGGCACCCGGTGGCGGCGGCGGCGGTGGTCCAAGGCGGCCAGGCGGCGGCAACACGCCCAATCTCGAAGATATTCTCAATCGCGGCCGCGACCAGTTTCGCGGTGGTCTGCCCGGCGGGCGCTGGGCACTGATCGGTGGTGCCCTGGCCCTGGTGGCATTCTGGGGGCTCAATTCGGTCTATACTATCAATCCGCAGGAAGTCGGCGTGGAGCTGCGCTTTGGCGCCCCCAAGCCAGAGCTTTCGACGCCTGGCCTGCACTTCCTGTTCTGGCCTGTCGAAACGGTCGAGCGGGTCGTGACCACGGTCAACCAGACCCAGATCGGTGCATCCGATGCCAGTGGCGCCTCGCGCACCAATGCCTCCGGCTCCACCGAAGGGCTGATGCTCTCGGGCGATCAGAACATCGTCAGCGTGCAGTTCTCGGTCTTCTGGGCCATCGATAATCCAGTCGATTATCTGTTCAACGTGCGCGACCAGGAATCCATGGTGCGTTTCGCTGCCGAAAGCGCGATGCGTGAAGTGGTCGGTCGCCGGCCAGCCCAGGACATCTACAGCGATGACCGTAGCGGCGTGTCGGCCGAAGTGCTGTCGATCACCGAAACCATTCTGGACAGCTATGGCCTTGGGGTGAATGTCACCCAGGTGCTGATCGAGAATGCCGGCCCACCGGCCGAAGTCATCGACGCGTTCAACGAAGTCCAGCGCGCGCGCCAGGACGAGACGCGTCTGCAGGAAGAAGCCCGCTCCTACGCCAATACGCTGCTGGGTGACGCCCGTGGTCGTGCGGCAGCCCTGCGTGAAGACGCAGCGGCCTACACCAATCGCGTGGTGCAGGAAGCAACCGGTGAATCGGAACGCTTCAACGCCGTTTATGCCGAATATGTCAATTCGCCCGAAGTGACGCGCAAGCGTCTCTATCTCGAGACGATGGAGCAGGTGCTCGGCGGTTCGGAGAAGGTGCTGATCGAAAATGGCGTCGATGGCAGTGGCGTCGTGCCCTATCTGCCGTTGCCCGAATTGCGCTCGCGCGCCACGACCACGCCGACAACGACGACGACGGGGAACTAAATCATGCAAAACCGTCTCATCATCCTCGGCGTTGCCGTCCTTGCCGTGCTTTATGTCGTGTTTTCATCGCTTTACGTGGTCGACGAACGCGATCAGGCCATCGTGATGCGCTTCGGCCAGATCACCGATGTGCGTACCGAACCGGGCATTTATTTCAAGATCCCCACCGATATCGTGGACAGCGTGCAGATCATCGAAGATCGGCTGCTGCGCTATGACATCGCCAATATGCGGGTGCAGGTTTCCGGCAACGCCTTTTACCAGGTGGATGCTTTCCTGACCTATCGCATTTCCGATCCGCGGCTGTTCCGCGAACGGGCTACCGGCCAGCTGTCGGTTGCCGAGGACCGTATCGGGGCCAGCCTCGACTCCGCCCTGCGCGAGGTTTACGGCCTGCGCGAATTCAATGCCGCCCTGTCCGAACAGCGCGCGCAGATGATGCAGGAAGTGCGTGACCTGATCCGTCCGGATCTGGCCAATCTGGGTATCGACGTGGTCGATGTGCGGATCCTGCGCACCGATCTGGATGCCGACGTGTCGGCAACCACATTCGAGCGGATGCGGGCTGAACGTCTGGCCGAGGCCGCGCTGCTGCGCGCTCGTGGTCAGGAACAGGCCCAGTCGCTGCGCGCTATCGCCGATCGTCAGTCGGTCGAGATCGTCGCCGCGGCAACCCGTGATGCGGAAATCATCCGTGGTACGGGCGATGCCGAGCGGAACCGCCTGTTTGCTGCCGCCTATGGTCAGAATCCTGAATTCTTCGAGTTCTACCGCTCGATGCAGGCTTATCTGACGGCACTCCCGGGCACCGGCACCACCATGGTCCTGTCGCCTGACAGCGCCTTCTTCAACTACTTCGGCTCCAATGGCGAACTGCCGGCAGCGACGGCCAATCCGGCCGCGCCGATCCGGCCGACCGCCGCGCCGATGACGGCACCGGTCAGCGATGAACCGGCGCTGGATGGCCTTGGCATTGAAGAGACCACCGCGCCCAGCATGACGCTGGAAGATGGCTCGGAACTGACGCCAACCGTGGGCACTGAAGTGCCGACACCGGCCGAAGCCCCCGCCGAGGGCAGCGTTCCATCGGCTACGCCATCGCCTGTCGAGACGCCCGCCCAATAGTCTGGGCCCAGCGCAGAACCTGAAAAGCCGGCGCAGTCACCTGCGCCGGCTTTTTGCTGTCTGATGCGTAGGAGGCGTTATCGGACGATGTCTTCGTCGGCATAGCCCTGCAGGTAGAGCAGGGCGGTGAGGTCGGCGTGATCGATGCGGATGCCGGCCTGGGCGGCAACAGCCGGCTTGGCGTGCAGCGCGACGCCGAAACCGGCAATGGCGATCATGTCGAGATCGTTGGCGCCGTCGCCCACGGCCATGGTGCGTTCCAGCGGCACATTGCGCTCGGCGGCCAGGGCGATCAGGCGCTGGCGCTTGGTGGTCTTGTCGACGATGGGCTTGGCCACGGTGCCGGTCAGCCGGTCGCCGTCAAATTCGAGGACATTGGCCACCGCCTCGTCAAAGCCGATGCGCTTGGCGAAGAAGTCGGCGAAATAGGTGAACCCGCCCGAGACCAGGGCGGCATAGGCGCCATAGGCCTTCATGGTCTGGATCAGGGCGCGCCCGCCGGGCGCCAGGGTAATCCGTTCGCGGCGAACCTCCTCGATGACCCGGCGCTCCAGGCCCTTGAGCAAAGCCACGCGGGTATCGAGGGCGGCGGCGAAATCGAGTTCGCCGCGCATGGCGCGGTCGGTGATGTCGGCAACCTGTTCCTTGATGCCAAGGGCGTCAGCGAGTTCGTCGATGCACTCCTCATTGATCATGGTGGAATCCATGTCGGCGACGAGGATCGGCTTGCGGCGGCCCTCGCTGGGCACCAGGGCGGCGTCGACCTTGCGGGTGCCGATGACGGCGCGCGCCAGGCTCAGCGCTTCGGTTGACAGTGGATCGATGATCTCGCAGGCAATGGAGTGATCGAGCCAGTTGAGTTCGCCGCCGGTTTGCTGCACCACTGCGGCGGCCAGGTCCGGGTCGAGTTCGGAATCGATGGGATTGGCGATGAGGCAGAGGACTGGCATGGGCAATACTCAAGGAGGATACGGGTGACAGGCCGCCGGCGTGCCGTCCTGATAGCGGGTCCGACTGCCAGCGGCAAGTCGGCGCTGGCGCTCGCCATGGCGCAGGGCCAAAGCGGGGTGATCATCAATGCGGACTCCATGCAGGTCTATGACACGCTGCGCGTCGTAACGGCGCGGCCGGGGCCGGAGGAGGTCGCGCTAGCCGATCACCGGCTGTATGGCAGCGTGCCGGCGGCGAGCCGGTTTTCTACCGGCCAGTGGCTGAGCGCGGTGGGCGAGGTGATCAGCCAGACCGGCGATGCGCCGCTAATTTTCGTTGGCGGCACAGGGCTTTACTTTGACGCGCTGCTGAATGGATTCGCCGATATCCCCGAGGTGCCGGCTGAGATTGCCGCTCAAGTTCAACAAGAGATTCAAGCGCTCGATGCGCGCCAGCGGCTGGCGCTGCTGCAGCGGGAAGACCCGCTCGCGGCAGCCCGGCTCAAGGTTGTCGATCCGCAGCGGCTGGTGCGGGCCCTGGCGGTCAAGCGGGCGACGGGACGGCTGCTGTCGAGCTTTCAGGACGACAAGCAGGCCGGGGCGCTGGCGGGCTTTGACATCGAAAGGATGGTGCTCGACCCTGACCGCGATGTGCTGCGCAAGCGCATCGCGCTACGCTTTGCCGCTATGTTTGTCGGCGGCGCCGTCGAGGAGGTGCAGGCCCTGCGGGCGCTCGATCTTGACCCAGGCCTGCCGGTGACCAAGGCGATCGGGGTGCGCGAAATCGGCGACTGGCTCGATGGGGTCATCGCGCAGGACGAGGCCATCACGCTGGCCACCATTGCCACCCACCAATATGCCAAGCGGCAGCGCACCTGGTTTCGCAACCGCTTTGGCGAATGGCCGCGGCGCGGGCTGGCCTAGGCGCGGGCGCGCATCAGGCCTAGCCGCTCGCGCATGGCAAAACGGGCCACCAGCACCACTGCGACAATGCCGAGTCCGGCGGCCAGGCCCAGCCAGATGCCAACGCCACGCCACTCCAGCATGAAGCCCAGCGCATAGGCGATGGGCAGGCCAATGCCCCAATAACCGACCAGCGCGACCAGCATGGGGATCTTGGTGTCGCTGAGCCCGCGCAAAGCGTGGGCGGCCACGACCTGGGCGCCGTCGACGATCTGGAACAGGCCGGCCACGGCCAGGAAGGTGACGGCCAGGCCCAGCGCACTGGTATTGGCATCCGAGCGCGGATCGAGGAACCAGGAGACGATGAGCGGCCCCATGGTGAGGAAGAGGATGCAGCTGACGGTCATGAAGCCGGTGCCCAGGACAAAGGCGGTCCAGCCGGCCTTGCGCACGCCTTCGGGATCACTGCGGCCATAGGCATTGCCCACCCGTACGGTGGCGGCAATGCCCAGGCCAAGCGGCACCATGAAGGCCATGGAGGCGCATTGCAGGGCCACGGCATGGGCGGCGACCTCGTCGGTCCCAAGGAGGCCCATCAGCAGCGCCGCTGCGGTGAAGAGGCCCACCTCGGCCAGCACAGTCAGGCCGATCGGGGTGCCGATGCGGAAAATCTCGCGGAAGCGCGGCCAGTCGGGTTTCCAGAAGCGGATCAGGATATTGAAACGCTTGAAGCGGCGGTGGCGCAGCACATAGGCCAGCATCAAGCCGAACATCAGCAGATTGGTCAGTACGGTGGCGATGGCGGAGCCGCGCAGCTCGAGTCGCGGAAAGCCGAAATAGCCAAAGATCAGCACGTAATTGGCGGCAGCGTTGAAGGCGACGCCGCCAAGGGTGATCCACAGGATGATGCGGGTGTCATCAAAGGCCGACAGCAGCGAGCGCAGCGCCATGATGGCCAGCGCAGGAAACAGCATCCAGACCGCGATCTGGATATATTGTTCGGCCATGATGGTGGCATCGGGATCTTGGCCCAGGGCGATGAAGATCGGCCGGATCTGCAGCAGCAGTGGCACCAGGACGGCGGCAACGGCAATGCCGGCCCACATGCCCTGACGCACCACGCGACGGACGGCCTTGATGTCGCGTGCGCCGCGGGCCTGGGCTACGAGCGGCGCCACGGCGCCGACAATGCCGAATCCGAGCAGCAGGAACGGCATCAGGAAAGCCGTGGCGAGCGCACCGGCGGCCAGAAAGTCCGGCCCGAGCCAGCCGGTCATGATGACATCGGTGGCGGTGAGAGCGTTCTGCGCCAGCTGGGCGATGACCAGGGGCCAGGCCAGGGTGAAGGTGGCCCGCAGTTCGGCGGCCCAACTCGATGACGGCGAAACGCCAGGGGCGGTCGCGCTGGACGCAACCGTGACTTGCTCACTCATGAAAAAATGTCCTACTCGCAGATCATGCTCTAGCTGAATCCCGCGATTGGCGGAAGGGGCGCGGGTGGCAGGCGCCGGGGAGAAAGTCGATGACATCGAGAACGGACGTGAGCGGGCGTGTGCTGCTGCTGGCCGCGGGCCTGGCGGGCGGCTGCGGGGTGATGGCCGCTGCGGCAGCGTCGCATGGCGGCGAGTCCCGCAATCTGGCGGCGATTGCCGCGATCTGCCTGGCGCACGGGCCGGCGCTGCTGGCGCTCGGGCTGGCGGGCAGGGGTAAGCTGGCGCGGGCGGCCGGCCTGCTGCTGGCGGGCGGCACCGCGGTCTTTGCCGCCGATCTGGGTGTGCGCGAGTGGCTCGGCCACGGGATGTTTGCCGGCGCGGCGCCGCTGGGCGGCGGTGCCATGATCCTGGCCTGGGCGGCCATCGCGCTGGGCGGGGCTATTGGCGCACTGCAAAATGATTGAATGATGGTGGAACCAATCAATGACAGGGTCGTTATTGGGTTGAGATTTCCTCGGAGGCTTCCATGCACAAAATTCTGATTATTGCCGCTACCTGCCTGTCGCTCGCTGCCTGCACCACCACCCAGCAGGGCGCTACCGTTGGCGCCGTTGGCGGTGGCCTGGCCGGCGCGGCCCTCTCGGGCGGTAGCGCAGTTGGTACCGTTATTGGTGCCGGTGCCGGTGCCGTTGTCGGCGCTGCTGCTGGCAGCATGGTCGGCAAGCGTCCTGGCTACAGCAACCAGTGCATCTACCAGGCTCGCGATGGCAGCCGTTACTACGATACTTGCCCCCAGGGCTAAGTCCAGAATTGCAGCATCGCCCCATGCTGCAGGCGCCTGTCAGGCGCTGAACGCCCGGCTCGGATTCAATCCCGGGCCGGGCGTTATTGTTGATCGGTGAAACGCCTTGAATTTATCAGCAATAGCCGCCATATTTTGCTTCTACGACACTGTCTCGCGCTATCTGATCGACCGGCCACGGCCGGGAACTTGGCTATCTCCTGATCTGTGAATCGTTAGGCCGGACCCGCATTTTCGGTCCGTTTTCAACCCTTAGCCGCCCCAGCGGCGACCACTTGTGAGGACTAAGTTCCATGGCTACCACCGGTACCGTCAAATTCTTCAACACCACCAAAGGCTTCGGCTTTATCTCGCCAGAAGATGGCGGCAAGGACGCTTTCGTCCACATTTCCGCTGTCCAGCGTTCGGGCCTGCAGGGCCTCTATGAAGGCGACAAGGTCACCTATGAGCTCGAGACCGGCCGCGACGGCAAGGAATCGGCGACCAACCTGACCCTGCTCAGCTAAGCTGGCTGCGTGATTGTTGCGAAGGGCCCCCGACGGGGCCCTTTTTTGTTGTCCGGGCGGATTTTATTGGCGGCGCGAGCGCGAATCCCGCAGCATTGCCGGACGCTGCCAGTCCCTCGCGGGCCGCAGCCCAAGCGTTACAAGGGTCTCATGGTCAAGAATTTTCTGCGCAACTGGAGTCCGCGGGTCGAGATCCCCACGGAATGCCGACAGGTGGGTGCCTTGCCCTATGCGGTGGTGGACGGCCGGCTCAGTGTGCTGCTGATCACCTCGCGCCGCAGCGGCCGCTGGATCTTTCCCAAGGGCGCCATCGAGCCGGATATGTCGGCCAGCGAAAGTGCCGCCCTTGAAGCGCTGGAAGAGGCTGGGGTCGTCGGTCCGATCGAGGACGTGCCGATCGGCAGCTATCGCACCGGGTCGGACAGTGACGGTTCGGCGCTGGTGGATGTCGATATCTATCCGCTGCTGGTGGAGACCCAGCTCGAGGACTGGAAAGAGCGCAGTCAGCGTCTGCGCCACTGGGCCGTGGTGTCGGAGGCCCAACGCCTGCTGGTCGATCCGGCTCTGGGCCGCATCGCCGTGGCCCTGGCCCGGCGGTTTGGCTGAGGTCAGCCCACCAGCAGGTTGAGCACCAGGAAGACCACTGCTGCCAGCACGGCTGACGCTGGCACGGTGATCACCCAGACGGCCGCGATGCCCAGCACATGGCGGCGGCGCACCAGGCGGCGGCGGGCCTGTTGCCGATCCTTGGAGAGGGCCTGTTCGGGCGTGGCATTGAGCATGGCCGGGTCGACGAAGCGGGCATCGACCGGTACCGAATTGCCCTTCATGTCGCGCTGGGCAATATATTCGCGCAGGAAGCCGACCCCGAAAATGGCACCCACGGCAATATGGGTGGAGGAGACCGGCAGGCCCAGCGCCGAGGCGGCCAGCACGGTGGCGGCGGCCGACAGTGCCACGCAATAGGCGCGGATTTCATTGAGCTTGGTGATCTGTTCGCCGACGGTGCGGATCAGGCGCGGGCCAAACAGGGCCAGGCCCAGCGCGATGCCGACGCCGCCAATGCACAGCACCCAGAGTGGCAGGGCCAGATTGGCCGATTGCACGTCGCCGGTCTGGACGGCGTTGACGATGGCGGCAAAGGGGCCGATCGCATTGGCCACATCATTGGCGCCATGGGCAAAGGACAGCAGGGCGGCGGCGACGATCAGCGGCAGGCGGAACAGCTTGGCGATGTGCTTCTTGCGGTTCTCGATGCGCAGCGACTGACGCCGCACCATGGGCATGGCGACGAGCCAGCCGAGCACGGCAAAGCCGATCCCCAGGCTCAGGACAGTGCCGACGCCCGGAGTCCAGACGCGCTTGAGCCCCTTGGTGGCCAGGTACATGGCAAAAATGCTGGTCATCAGCGCGACCATAATGGGGACCCAGACGCGGGCGGCCGAGATCTTGTCGATCCGGGTGGTGATGGTGGAGCGGATGATGGACAGCAGCAATGCCGCAAACACGCCGCCCAGCACGGGCGAGATCACCCAGCTTACGGTGATGGTGCCGATGACCGGCCAAGCAACCGAGCCAAAGCCGGCCGCGGCGATGCCGGCGCCGACAACGCCGCCCACCACGGCATGGGTCGTGGAGACCGGGGCGCCGATAATGGTGGCCAGATTGACCCAGAGGGCGGAGGCCAGCAGGGCAGCCATCATCACCAGCACGAAGCTGTCATTATCCAGTTGATCGCCGACCAGCAGGTCGCGGGCCACGGTATTGACCACATCGCCACCGGCCAGCAGGGCGCCGGCAGCTTCAAAGATCGCAGCAATCAGCAAGGCGCCAGCCATGGTCAGCGCCTTGGAGCCGACAGCCGGACCCATATTGTTGGCCACGTCATTGGCGCCGACATTGAGCGCCATATAGCCGGCGATCGCGGCTGCGATGATGACCAGATAACTGTGGGGGCCGTCGGTAACGAGAAAACTTGCCCAGACGGCGACGGCGAGCAGGAAGACCAGCGCAAGGCCGGGAGCGGCAAGCGAACGGGCCAGGTCATGGGTGGCGGTCTGCAGGCCAGTGACCCGTTTGAGGTCCTTGTCCAGCGCGGGCTTGGCCATAGTCATCTATCCGTCACATGAAGCGTGTCGCGGCAATAGCATCGTCAGCGCAAATGGCCACCCCTTTATGGATGGCAACCCCAGTTGTTTGCCCCGGGCGCGGCAGCACGTCCGGCGTGGGGCAAGGACGGGCCGGCGGGCCGATCGGTGCGGCCTTGACTTCATTGCGCACTTGCTCTTATCAATGCGGCCAGAATTTTTTGTTGGAGAGGTCCCGTGCGGGCACTCATTCTCGTAGTAGGCAGGCGCATCGGCACCGTGGGATAACATCCCGCGCGATAGCTGGTGCGCCGAAAACAGGTCCCGAACGGGGCCTTTTTTATTGCCCGGTTTTCGCCGCTTACGAGACTGGGCTCCCAATTTGGATTGTAGGGAAGGACAGAAACAATGACCGAAAGAATGACCGGCGCAGAAATGGTTATCCAGGCGCTGACCGATCAGGGGGTCGAGCATATCTTCGGTTATCCGGGCGGCGCTGCCCTGCCGATCTATGACGCCATGTTCCAGCAGGAGGCGCTGCAGCACATCCTGGTGCGCCACGAGCAGGGCGCCACGCATATGGCCGAGGGCTATGCCCGTTCCACGGGCAAGCCCGGCGTCGTTCTGGTGACCTCGGGGCCGGGGGCCACCAATGCGGTGACGGGGCTGACCGATGCGCTGATGGATTCGATCCCCATGGTCTGCATCACCGCCCAGGTGCCCACCACGCTGATCGGCACCGATGCCTTCCAGGAATGCGACACTGTCGGCATTACCCGCAGCTGCACCAAGTACAATTACCTGGTCAAGCGCATCGAAGATCTGCCGCGCATCATGCACGAGGCCTTCCTGATCGCCACGACCGGCCGGCCCGGTCCGGTGGTGATCGACATCCCCAAGGATGTGCAGTTCGCCATGGGCGACTATTACAAGCCCGACCTCGAAACGCTGCGCCACCAGAGCTATCGCCCGCAGGTGGATGGCGATGCCGATGCCATCGAGGCGGCGGTGGAGCTGATGCTCAAGGCCGAGCGGCCGATCTTTTATACCGGCGGCGGCGTGATCAATGCCGGCCCCGAAGCGTCCAAGCATCTGCGCGAACTGGCCGAGCTGACGGGCTTTCCGGTGACCTCGACGCTGATGGGCCTGGGCGCTTTCCCCGCCTCCAATCCGCAGTGGATGGGCATGCTGGGCATGCACGGCACCTACGAGGCGAACCTGGCCATGCATGACTGCGACGTCATGATCAATATCGGCGCGCGCTTTGATGACCGCATCACCGGCCGCATCGACGCCTTCTCGCCGGGCAGCCGCAAGATCCATGTCGATATCGATCCGTCTTCGATCAACAAGGTGGTGCGCGTCGACGTGCCGATCATCGGCGATTGCGAGCGCGTGCTGGCCGAAATGGTGCGCGTCTGGCGCAGCAAGACCAATCAGCCGCGCACCGAGGCGCTGGCGCCGTGGTGGAAGCAGATCGAGACTTGGCGCGCCGTGAATTCGCTCGGCTACAAGAATTCCGACACGGTGATCAAGCCGCAATATGCCATCGAGCGGCTCTACGCGGCCAGCCAGAAGCAGGGCAAAGAGGTCTACATCACCACCGAAGTGGGCCAGCACCAGATGTGGGCGGCTCAGCACTTCCACTTCGACCAGCCCAATCGCTGGATGACCTCGGGTGGCCTGGGGACCATGGGCTATGGCCTGCCGGCCGCCGTGGGCGTGCAGGTTGCCCATCCCGATGCGCTGGTGATCGACATTGCCGGCGAAGCCAGCGTGCAGATGACCATGCAGGAGATGAGCACGGCGGTGCAGTATCGCCTGCCGATCAAGATTTTCATCCTCAACAATGAGCGCATGGGCATGGTGCGGCAGTGGCAGGACCTGCTGCATGGCTCGCGCTATGCGCATTCCTATTCGGAATCGCTGCCTGACTTCGTCAAGCTGGCGGAAGCCTATGGCGGCAAGGGCATTCGCTGTTCCAATCCGGCCGAGCTCGACGCGGCCATCGAAGAGATGTTCGACTATGACGGCCCGGTGCTGTTCGACGTGATCGTGGAAAAGGACGAGAACTGCCTGCCCATGATCCCCTCGGGCAAGCCGCATAACGAGATCATCCTGCCCGATACGGCCAATATCGGCTCCATCATCGACGAGAAGGGACGGCAGCTCGTTTAGAGCGCTGCGGAGGACAACACCATGAACGCACATCTGCAGCCGACCGGTTCGGCCTATTTCCTGACCAACGAAACCCAGGACCAGGAGCGCCATACGCTTTCGGTGCTGGTCGACAATGAGCCGGGCATCCTGGCCCGGGTCGTCGGCCTGTTCTCGGCCCGTGGCTACAATATCGAAAGCCTGACTGTCAGCGAGACCGAACACGGGCGCCGACTTAGTCGCATCACCGTTGTCGTCATTGCCACGCCCAAGGTGCTGGTGCAGATCAAGCTGCAGCTCGAGCGCCTGGTGCCGGTGCACAAGGTGCATGACCTGACCGCCGAGGGCGCCTCGCTGGAACGCGAGCTGGCGCTGATCAAGGTGGCCGGCTCGGGCGATGCTCGCGCCGAGACGCTGCGGCTGGCCGATGCCTTCCGGGCGCAGATCGTCGATGCCTCGGTGGAAAGCTTCGTCTTCGAGATTACCGGCAAGCCGGCCAAGATCGACAGCTTCATTGCCCTGATGCAGCCGCTGGGCCTCGTTGAGGTGGTCCGCACCGGCCTCGCCGCCATTTCGCGCGGCCCGCAGGGCATGTAGGCCCAAAGCCATCGATGCAGCGCCGGCGGCAGAACCCGCCGGCGCTGCATTGGATTGGCTGATGGGTGGCATCACAAATGCCGGTTGGGCGCAGCCCTGCCAATGGTATAGGGTCGGGGCGAGTTCAGACCGAGTGCGCCCATGACCCTGTTGTCCGTCAATCTCAATGCCGTCGCGCAGCTGCGCAATCGCCGCGACCTGCCTTGGCCAAGTGTCGTGGGCATAGCAAGGGTGGTGCTCGATGCCGGGGCCAGCGGCATTACCGTGCATCCGCGGCCGGATGAACGTCACATCAGGCGCACCGATGTGTTCGATCTGGCCGCCATGCTGCGCGCGGACTATCCGGCGGCGGAATTCAATATCGAGGGCTATCCGACCCCCGAATTCATCGATCTGATCGTCCAGGTCAATCCACAGCAGGTGACGCTGGTGCCCGACAGCCCCGAGCAGGCGACGTCGGACCATGGCTGGGATTTCCACGCCATGGGCACGCATCTGACCTCGATGGTGCAGGCGCTCAGGGCGCCGGGGCGGCGTGTATCGCTGTTTTGCGATTCCGATGCCGGCGCTGCGGGGGCGACGGCTGCCAAGGCAACCGGGGCGGACCGGATCGAGCTGTTCACCGGCCCCTATGGCGCCTGTTATGCCGACCCGGACAAGGCCGAATACGAGCTGGCGGCGCTAGCCGAGACGGCGCGGGCCGCCCATGCGGTGGGCCTGGGGGTCAATGCAGGCCATGACCTGACGCTGGCCAATCTGGCGGCGTTCCAGGCCGCGGTGCCGGGTGTCGAGGAAGTCTCGATCGGCCATGGGCTGATTGCCGATGCGCTGCTGACGGGCTTTCCGGCAGCGGTGCGGGCCTATCGGGCGCTGCTGGGCAGCTAGTGCCCGATCCCGGCTTGGACCCTGATAGGCGGGCTTGATTGTAGCGCAAGCATCGAACAGTGCGTCGCTGCAAAGGTGAAACTGGCGCGCCGGCACCGGGCGGACGTCCTCAAAACGGCGAAAATGCCAGTCTTTCTGTATACTTACACCAGTGTGCCCTAGGCAGCCTGCTGTTCTCGGGAGACAGCAACGTGCCTCCTTGTGAGTCGTCGTGATAGGCACATATATCGCCTCAGTTACGATTTGTTACCAAGGAGGCTTCCATGTCTGCTCTCAAGATCGCCGTTATCATCTCCTCGACCCGCCCGACCCGCTTTGGCGATCTGCCAGCGCAGTGGATCCTGGCCAAGGCCAATGAACGTCCCGAAATCGAGGCCGAAATCCTCGACCTGCGCGACTTCGACCTGCCGTTCTTTGACGAAATGGCTTCCAATGCCTGGATGCCTTCGGCCAATGCAAACGCGGTCAAGTGGCAGAACAAGATCAGCGAATTCGATGGCTATATCTTCGTGACAGCCGAGTATAACCGCTCGATCACCGGCGCCCTCAAGAACGCGCTCGATCAGGCCTATGTGAACTGGAACAAGAAGGCGTTCGGCGCCGTCGGTTACGGCACTGTCGGTGGCGCCCGCGCCGTCGAACACCTGCGCAACATCGGCGTCGAGCTGCAGATGGCCTCGACCCGTTCGGCCGTGCATATCGGCGGCGCCGATTTTGCTGCCGTGCACCCCGCCTTTGGCGGCACCAAGACAATTGCCGAGATCGAAGGCTCGATCGGCAATTCGGCCAAGGACATGCTGGACCAGCTGATCTGGTGGGGCGCTGCCCTCAAGACCGCCCGCCAGGAAGAGGCTGCAGCCGCGGTTGCCGCCGAATAGACTTACGAAGACCTCCAAAGTCTCGTTTACCAGCAAGGGTCGCTCCGCAAGGGGCGGCCCTTGTTGGTTTGAACCATTGTTGAGGCAAGGTGTTGTGTGAGACTGTGGTCGGGTGTATAGCCGCGCGGCCTTTGACCAAGAGAGCACAGGGTTCATGACGCAGACGAATGCGACCGGCGGCAGCGCCGGCATCGATGCGAGCGACCACAGCCATTCCCGTTCCGCCAAAGATTTCCCCTTGCTGGTCATGGGCGCGATCGGCGTGGTCTATGGCGATATCGGTACCAGTCCGATCTATGCCTTCCGCCAGGCCATGTCGGTTCGGCCCGGCGCCGCGGCAAGCAGCATCGAAATTCTCGGCCTGCTGTCGCTGATCGTCTGGGCCCTGACCCTGACCGTGGCGGTCAAATATGTGTTCTTCGTCACGCGTGCCGACAATAATGGCGAAGGCGGCACGCTGTCGCTGATGGCCCTGGCCCGCAAGACCTTCACCAATCCACCGGCCTGGATCACCATTCTGGGCGTTGTCGGCGCAGCCATGTTCTTTGGCGATGCGATCATCACCCCCGCCATCTCCGTGCTCTCGGCCGTCGAAGGCGTGCAACTGGTACAGCCGGGCATGGCGCGCTGGGTGGTGCCGATCACCCTGGTGATCATTGTCGGGGTGTTCTTCGTGCAGCGCTTCGGCACGGCCAAGGTGTCCATCGTCTTCGGGCCGATCACGGCCATCTGGTTCCTGGTGCTGGGCTTTTCCGGCCTCGTGCACATCATCGACTATCCGGCCGTGCTGTGGGCGATCAACCCCCTGCTGGGGCTGCAGTTTCTCGCAACCCATTTCGGCATTGCCTTTGTGGTGATCGGCGCCATCTTCCTGGCGGTCACCGGCGCCGAGGCGCTCTATGTCGATCTGGGCCATTTCGGGCGCAAGCCAATCGTGCTGGCCTGGTTCGGGCTGGTGTTCCCCTGCCTGCTGCTCAACTATTTCGGGCAGGGCGCGTTCGTGCTCGAAGTGGGCGTGCACAATGTGGAAAGCCCGTTCTTTGAAATGCAGCCCGATTGGGCGCTGCTGCCCTTTGTCGGCCTGGCCACCATGGCCACCATCATTGCCAGCCAGGCGGTGATCTCGGGCACCTATAGCCTCACCCAGCAGGCCATCGCGCTCAACATGCTGCCCCGCATGCAGGTGCTGCACACGTCCGAGACACAGAGCGGCCAGGTCTATATGCCGCAAATCAACACCATGCTGATGATCGGCGTGCTGATCCTGGTGGTGGGTTTCGGCAGTTCCGAGGCCCTTTCCAACGCCTATGGCATTGCGGTTTCGGGGGTGATGGTGGTGACGCTTTCACTGCTGGTGGTGGTGATGTGGCGGAACTGGAAATGGCATCCGGCCGCCGTCATTGCCTTCGGCGTGGTATTTGCCATGATCGACGGGGCGTTCTTCGCCGCGAATGCGGCCAAGCTGTTCCAGGGCGGCTGGGTGCCGGCCGTTGTCGCCGCGGGTGTCGCCCTCATCATGTGGAGCTGGATGTCGGGCCGGCGTCGTCTCGCGGAAAAGACCAGACGAGACGAAGTGCCGCTGGAATTCCTGGTGGAGAACCTGGCCAAGAAGCGGCCGACCCTGGTGCCCGGCACCGCGGTATTTCTGACCAGCGATATAGAGGGCGCGCCCACGGCGCTGCTGCACAGTCTCAAGCACTACAAGGTGCTGCACGAGCAGAACGTCATCCTGACGGTGCGCACCTCGGCCTCGCCGCGCGTTGCGGACGACGAGAAGGTGACCATCGACGCGTATAACGAGCTGTTCAGCCGGGTCGTCGTGACCTTCGGCTATATGGAAACGCCCAATATCCCCAAGGCGCTGGCGCTTGGCCGCAAGCTGGGCTGGAAGTTCGACATCATGAGCACCTCGTTCTTCCTGTCGCGGCGGTCATTGAAGCCGGGCAGCAAGCCAGGCAGCCCGCTGCGCTTCTGGCAGGACCGGCTGTTCACGCGCCTGGCGCGCAATGCCAGCGACGCGACGGAATATTTCCACATTCCCACCGGTCGCGTGGTGGAGATCGGCACTCAGGTGGTGCTGTAGGCAGCGTGCCTACTTCTCCATGTCCGGGCAGACATAGGGCACGGATGCCGTGACATAGCGCTGCTCGAGCACGTCGCTGCCCAGCTTGAGGCTGAGCACAAGTTCGGTCTCGGTGAGGGTGGCGATATCGGCATTGATGGTCATGCCGTCCTCGTCCCAGCTGATGGCGCTGTCGGAGACCTGCTGCCACTTGGAGAGGCGATAGGTTTCCCAGCAGCTGTCGCTGACCAGGGTGCCATCGGCGAGAAAGATCTGCATCGGGCCGGGCAGGGCCGCATCGGCGTCTGAGCGGACCCAGACCTTGTTGAGCAGGGGATTGCTGCGGTCGGCATCCTCGTCAGCGCTGTCTTCTTCGGCGTTCTGGGTATCCTGCGCCATGGCGGGCAGGGTTACGCACGTGCCCACTCCCCAGACGCTGAGCAGCGCGATGATTGCGGCCTTGGTATCCATCAGCAAGTTCCCCGTGTGCCACAGTCAGGTGGTGACTGCATCGGCGTGCGGCAAGGGTGGGCGTGCAAGAAGGCAAGATTGCGTTGGGGAAATGACAGCCCGGCGGTTTTTCCGGGACATCTGGCAGATGCCCCACCGGCGTGCCGGTGGGGTTCGATGATGGGCCGTCGCGATCAGGCCTTGGCGAAGCTGCGCAGGCCGAGCGAGCGGTCGCGGCTGCTGACGCGGTCGGCCTGGACGGGCCAGAGCTTGTAATCGGCGCCGCCCAGTTCGTGATAGGCGTGCACGGCCCAGTTGGGATCGTCGAGCGCACCGCGGGCCAGGGCGATGAAGTCGGCCTCGCCGTTAGCCAGGATGGCCTCGGCCCCCCGGACGTCGCCGAGCAGGCCAACTGCCATGGTGGGGATGTCGGCGCCGTCGCGAACGGCCTTGGCAAAGGGTACCTGATAGTTCGACACCGCATTGATCGTGGCGCCGTCAAAGCCGCCGCTCGAGCAGTCGATGGCGTCGACGCCCAGGGCCTTGAGCTCGCGCGACAGCGCGACGCTGTCCTCGACCTGCCAGCCATCTGGATGCCAGTCGCTGACCGATAGGCGCACCAGCAGAGGTTTGTCGGCCGGCCAGACGGCGCGCACGGCGGCTGTGATCTCGAGCACCAGCCGCATGCGGTTCTCGCGGCTGCCGCCATACTGGTCGGTGCGATGGTTGGCCAGAGGCGAGAGGAACTGGTTGAGCAGATAGCCATGGGCCGCATGGATTTCGACGGTATCGAAACCGGCCTGGTCGGCGCGCTTTGCGGCGGCCACGAAATCGGCGATCAGCTGGGCGATACCGGCGTCGTCGAGGGCCGTCGGGGTCTGGAAGCTGGCGTCGCTGGGGGAATGGGCAATGGCGCTGGGTGCTACCGGGGTCCAGTGCTGATAGCCCACGGCGGCCTTTTCGGCCTCGGACATGCTGGCAGTGTCGTTCCAGGTCACCGGGGTGGAGGCCTTGCGGCCGGCATGGGCCAGCTGGATGCCGGCGGCCGTGCCCTGGGCGTGCAGGAAATCGACGATGCGGGCGAGGGGGGCGATCTGCTCGTCCTTCCACAGGCCCAGATCGGCATAGGAAATGCGGCCCTCGGCGGTAACGCCGGTGGCTTCCAGGATCACCAGGCCAAAGCCGCCAATGGCAAAGCGCCCGAGATGGACCAGATGCCAGTCATTGGCGAAGCCGTCCTGCGCCGAATACTGGCACATCGGGGCAACGACGGTGCGGTTGCGCAGGGTAAGGCCGCGCAGCGTGGCGGGCGAGAAGAGTGCGGACATGGAATGCTCTTTCTTTAAACGTGGCGCATCAATGGACCTTTGCAGCTCCATCGGCAAGTGCCGATGGTTAGGACGCAGTGTTGCCGTCGGTGCATGCAATGATAGGGTCCGTCCGCAACGGAGAGACCAGCATGAAAATTACGCTCGACCTCGCTCAATTGGTGGCCGAGGGCAAACTGACAGCGGCTGAGGCCGAGCGCCTCAAGACCTATGCGGCAGCCGATACCGGGCAATTGGCCATCAATGTTCTGCTGGGGCTGGGTGCCGCCGCGGTGGCAGCCGGGGTGGGGATCCTGATCCCGTCGCTGCAAACCTTGATTGCGCTGGGGGGCATCCTGTTTGTCGCCGGGTTCGCCATGCGCGTGGCCCGCGTTGAGCAATGGTCGGTCTTTGCCCAGATCATCATGGTGATCGGCGCATTGGCGCTGGGCGGCGGTCTGTTTGCTCTGTTTGGCGAGCAGTTGTGGGTGCGTGTAGCGCTCACGCTGGGATTGGCGGTGGCAGGCGTCGTCGCGGCATCGGGACTTCTGGTTTCGCTGGCGGTAATAGCCTTCGGCGCCACCATCACCGTGGATGCCGATCTGTGGACACCGACGCATTATCTGGCCGCTGCGATCGGCTCGTTGTCGCTGCTGACGCTGGCGCTCTATCTGGTGTCGCTGCGTCTGCCGCCCGCCTATGAACGTCTCGCCATCGTCGCCATGCGGACGGCGATCCTGCTGGTCAACGCCGCCTTCTTCATCGGCTCGGTGTTCGGTGACGAACTGCTCGGCTGGTCGAGCCTGTCGTTCGCCATCGCCTGGGCGCTGGCGCTGCTGGCCTTTGGCGGTTGGGCGGTGTCCGCAAACCGGCGCTGGGTGGTCAATGTCGTGGCGGTGTTCGGCGCGATCCACTTCTTCACGCAGTGGTTCATGGTGCTTGGGGCGCAGCCGCTATCGATCCTGGGCGGCGGCCTGTTGCTGATCGGCTTTGGCCTGGCCCTGGCACAGTTCAATCGCGTCTACAGGCAGCGAAGAGCCGTCGCCTGAAACCCCTCTCCCACCCCCCAGGGCGGGAGAGGGGCCATGGCCTAGCTGCCGACGACGCCGCCGTCGCGTTTGGTCAACACCACCAGCGAAGGCCGCGCCGGCATGGAATCGGCAAAGTCCGGCCAGGATGTGCCGGCTTCATCGAGCGTCTCGGCGTCTTCCATGTCGTCGATCCGCAACTCGCCCGGATGCTGCACCGACATGAAGAGGCTGGTGCCATCGGGCGTGAAGGTGGGCGAACAGGCTTCCGAACCGGTCGGCGGAATGTAAAAGAGGCGTGGCAGGGCGCGGCCTTCACCTTCGGTGTCCATGGCATAGACGGCGTCGGCCATGCCATCGGGCGGCGGGCCGTCGGTCGTCACCCAGATGCGGCCGGCCGGATCGACGCCGATATTGTCCGGATCGGTAAACCACCCATTCTGGCTCGTGTCGGGGTGAAACAGGCTCTCCTCCTCAGGCTTTGCCGGGTCGCCGCAGAGAGCGAAGACGTCCCAGGTGAAGCGGTCCGCAGCGTGGTCGGGTGCATCCGGCGCACCGGGCGGCACCAGTTCGAGCAGGTGACCATGCGGGTTGGGACCGCGCGGATTGGCCGGGTTGACGCTCTCGGCCGCGTCGCCGCCGGCGGGCAGACGGTCTTCATTTTCGGTCATCGCGACATAGAGCTTGCCGGTGCCGGTATGGGGGATGAAGCCTTCGGGCGCGTCCATCGGCGTGGCGCCAACCAGATCGGCTGCGGCGCGGGTATTAAGCACCACGTCGGCCTGGCTGGCAAAGCCGGCTTCTGCCGTCAGCAGGCCTTCACCGGCCACTAGCGGCACCCATTCCATCGTGCCGTCGCTGGCAAATTTGGCGACCGACAAGGTGCCGCTGTCGAGCAGGTCCTTGTTGGCGGCGCGATTGTCGGGGTCGTATTTGCCCTCGGTGACGAAGCGATAGAGATATTCGAAGTCGTCGTCGTCGCCCATGAAGACAACGACACGCCCGTCCGGCGCGACGCTGACCTGGGCGCCTTCATGGGTCATGCGGCCCAAGGCGGTGCGCTTGACCGGCTTGGCGGTGGGATCCATCGGATCGATCTCGACGACCCAGTCGAACTTCATCCACTCGTTGGGTTCGTTCTCGAACTTGAAGCGTGGCTCGACGCGCGACACCGAATAGATGTCGTTCTCGTCTTCGTCCCAGCCTTGGCGCTCTACCAACTCCTGGTTGTCCAGCGTCGTATAGTCGCCGGCAAACACGTCCATCGAGCCTTCTTCGCCCGACAGCATGGTGCCCCAGGGGGTGACGCCGCCATTGCAGTTGGAGATAGTGCCGAACACCACGGTGCCCGTGGGGTCGGCTTTGGTCTTGAGGCGGTCGTCGCCGGCCGCGGGGCCGGAGATCACGATCTCGGTGCCCATATGGATGCGACGGTTGTATTGCCCGTCCTTGACGACTTCCCACTGACTGCCATTGCGGCGGATTTCGACGATGCTGACACCCGTCGAGGCCATGACCGTGCGGATCTGCGCGTCGGTCAGCTTGTCGCGATAGTCCTCCATGCTGAGGCCGGGAAACATCAGGAAGGGCGAGGCATATTCGTGGCTGACCAGCAGCAGGCCGCGATCGCTTGCAGTCGAGCCGAGCGGCAGGGGCAGGAAAGCCGTAAAGTCGTTATTGTAGCCGAACTGTCGTTCGGCGGCGGGGCCATCGATGGTGGACAGATCGAAGTCCGGGCTGTCGGGGAAGATGGCGTCGCCCCAGCGCAGCAGCACCTGGCGGTCATAGCCCTCAGGCCAGTGGTCCTCGGCATCGCGCACGCGGGTCAATTCGGTGAAGGTCAGGGTAGAGCCGCCTTCGGATGCGGCGGCGCTGCGCACGCCAAAGCTCTGGCCCAGGGCCGCGACGGCCGAGGTGGCGAGAAACCCTTTGAGCAGGGTGCGGCGATTGAAGCCTTCGTTGAGCAGGGAGCCATAGGTCTGGGCAAAGGCACGGCGCGGATTGGGACGCTCACGCGTCTTCTGACGGTCGGTCATGGTCTGGAACTCTAGAGGGGTTGCTCTTTGAGCATTCCATGCGCAGGCGACCGTTGCGTGACGTCGGCCGGGTCCGGCAATGCGGCGAACGGGGAAAATCGCTGCCAATCGGCCATGCCTGGCAAATAGCCCTTGCGTGGAACCGTACCGTACGGTACGCCTCGACGAAATAGGCCGAAACCGTTCGGCTGTCGCATGAGGATGAGCCCGGTGCCCGTGACCATCAAGGTCAACGAAGAGGTCTTTACCCCCCGCCAGCAGGCTGTGCTGACGGCGGCGCTGGATCTGCTCGTGGAAAATGGCGATGGGCTGACCATGACGGCGGTGGCCCGCCGCGCCTCGTGTTCCAAGGAAACGCTCTACAAGTGGTTCGGCGATCGCGACGGCCTGCTGACGGCCACCGTGCAGTGGCAGGCGGCCAAGGTACGCATGCCGCAGGTGGATCGCACCGGGCTCAATGCCAAGGTGCTGCGCCAGAGCATCGAGCAGTTCGCCCGCGACCTGCTGACGGTGATCACCGGTGAAGTGTCGATCACGCTGAACCGCACCGCCGTCACCCATGCGGCGCAGGAAAAAGACCGGCTGGGCAATATCGTGCTGGAGAACGGGCCGCTGGCCATTCGCCGCCGGCTCAAGCCCATTCTCGAGGCCGGGCGCGATGCGCGCCTGCTGCGCTTTACCAGCAGCGAGGATGCCTATCGCACGTTTTTCGGCCTTGTCGTGCGTGACGTGCAGATCCGCCTGCTGCTGGGGGACACCTCCCTGACGCAGGAAAATGTCGAAGCCAATATCGAAGCGGATGTCAAAGCCGCAACCGACCAGTTCTTCGCCCTCTATGGGGCGAAAGCCAACAATACCTAACACCGCTTATCAAGGGAGCACCCCCATGCGCGTTTATTACGATCGTGATGCCGATCTCAACATCATCAAATCCCGCAAGGTCGCCATTGTCGGCTATGGCAGCCAGGGCCATGCCCATGTGCTGAACCTGCGTGACTCGGGCATTACCGATGTGGTCGTAGCCCTCCGTCCAGGTTCGCCATCGGCCAAGAAGGCCGAGGGCGAAGGCCTCAAGGTGATGAGCGTTGCCGAGGCCTCCAAGTGGGCCGACGTCATCATGATGCTGGTGCCCGACGAGCTGCAGGCCGACATCTACAAGGAACATATCGAGCCAAACATCCGCGACGGCGCCGCCCTGGCTTTCGCCCATGGCCTCAATGTGCACTTCAACCTGATCGAGCCTAAGGCCAGCGTCGACGTCATCATGATCGCGCCCAAGGGCCCGGGTCACACCGTGCGCGGCGAATACCAGAAGGGTGGCGGCGTGCCCTGCCTGATCGCCGTGCATCAGGATCCGTCGGGCAATGCCCATGACATCGCGCTGGCCTATGCCTCGGGTGTCGGCGGCGGTCGCTCGGGCATCATCGAGACCAATTTCCGCGAAGAGTGCGAGACCGACCTGTTCGGCGAACAGGCCGTGCTGTGCGGCGGCGTGGTCGAACTGATCCGTGCCGGCTTCGAGACGCTGGTGGAAGCCGGCTATGCGCCCGAAATGGCCTATTTCGAGTGCCTGCATGAGGTCAAGCTGATCGTCGACCTGATCTACCAGGGCGGCATTGCCAACATGAACTACTCGATCTCCAACACCGCCGAGTGGGGCGAATATGTTTCGGGTCCGCGCATCATCACCTCGGAAACCAAGGCCGAGATGAAGCGCGTGCTGACCGATATCCAGACCGGCAAGTTCACTTCCGAGTGGATGCAGGAAATCAAGTCGGGCGGCGCCCGCTTCAAGGCGACCCGTCGCCTCGCCGACGAGCACCAGATCGAGGAAGTCGGCGCCAAGCTGCGCGACATGATGCCCTGGATCAAGGCCGGCGCGCTGGTCGACAAGGCGAAGAACTAAGTTTTCGTCACAAGAATACCGGAAGCGGGGGTCATGCCCCCGCTTTTTGTTTGTGGCTGCACAGTGTGGGCAGTCCTTAAAGGGGGGCGGGCTGGCTGGCAGCGGAGACCGCGTTATAGCGGTTGCCCAGTTCGATGCGCCGGGCCTGGGCGCGCTGCAGCGTGCGGTTGTCGCCGGCGGATGGTCCCAGGCTGTCAGCGAACTCTTCCAGGCGGTCGTCAAGCTGGCCGAGTAGCTTGAGAGCAGCATTAAGGCGATCGCCGGCATCGGCGGGCGGTGCGTCGAGCGGCCAAGTGATGGCGTCATGCGCGCAGATCGCCGCATTCTCGAGATTGCGCATCTCGATGGGCAACAGCGCCGTGGCATCGTCGGTTTGCCGCGCCTGCTCGATGCGCCTGGCCAGGTCGATGATGCGGGCACATCGATTGGCAGCCTCACTGGCTGTCGCGGCGGCCGCGTCTGCCGCGTCGACCAGCTTTTTCAGCTGCACGGCGCGGTACTGATTGAACAGGGTGACGGCGGCCGTGGCGTCGGCACGGTCCTGGGCGCGGGGGAAGATGCGCGCTGCCGCTTCCGGATCGGCCAGTGTGTATTCGACGAAGGCCATGGCCTCGTCCATGCCGGGGTCGGGCAGCACGAAATGCTCGGTGGTCAGGGCGGCGGCGCTGCGGGCAAACAGCAGGGCGACCCTGCCGTCCTCGGCATTGGCGGGGCGGGGAATGTCGCGAATAAAGCGCATGGCGGTCATAAGGCCACGTCCGGAGCGTGCATTGACGCGGATCAGGTTCGACAGCCGATTGGTGAAGACCAGATGCTGCATGGCCCACAATGGCCCCAGCCTGCTGCGGGGCAGGGATGCCAGCAGCACCGGGGCCGCCAGTTCGAGGGGTTCATCCGTGGCAAAAAAGGGAAGGTCGATCTCCAGGTCGAAATCGCTGAAACCTGCGGGTGCCCCATCCGTGGCCACCGACACCCGCTCGGCGACCCGGTCCGGCTGCGGCTCAAAGGTAAAGCTGAGCTGTCCGGTCCTGGCAAGCGTGTCGTTCACCGAAACGTCGACGGTCACATTGGTCAGCGAACCGGGGTTGTCGGCGTCAAGCGCGACATCGATATCGGCTGCCAGCGCAGCGTATGGCACGGCCAGCGCCAGCAGGATCGTCAGCATCCTCAGCATTACTTGTTCACCCCCAGAATGACGGCCAGATAGTTGCCGTGGAAGGCCACCACGCCGGCCACCGTTGCCTTGGCCAGCTGCACGGTGGTCTGGTCGCCGGCCAGTTCTTCCAGCAGCAGAGGATTGAGTTGAAAGACGGCAAACAGGCTGAGCCATCCTGCGCCGCCGACCAGCAGCAGGAGAAAGGCGGCGCGGCCGACCCGGTTGAGCTGAGTACCGGTCTTGGGTGTTGCCCCAGACAGGTCCGGTACGAAGCAGACCGCGGCAAACACCACCGGGATGGCCGCGATGACCACGGTGATGGTCTGGCCGAAGACGTCGGCCAGCGGAAAAATGAGCAGGGCGACCACCGCGATGGCCGCATCGGTCACCAGCTCCTGGGTGATGCCAAGCCGGCGCGCGAGTAGGATCAGGCACAGCAGCATTGCCATCGTTCCCATGCCCAGTAGCACCAGCAGCAGCGCGGATTGAGCAGCACGGCGGACAAATATGTCGGTGATGAGTCTGGACACGGTGGTTGCCCCGTTGCGGTCATCGGCAGGAGGAGCCTATTGCGACCGGGAAGCAGCGCAAATTGCCTACAACACGTACGGTGGACTACGGCCTGGCAGGTCGGCGCCAATCCGAGCGGATCGAGAACGGCGCGGCCCGTAGGGCGATGGACAGGCCCGGCCCGCTGCTCTCTCGGAACGCGCGCGGAGAGACTTCTGGCGCGGTGGAAACTGCGCTAAACCCATGCGCAGGATAGGGCGGAGTCGTGGGGGTAATATGAGCTTGCCGGAATTTCCCGTAGAGGGCGGTTGCCAGTGTGGGGCGGCGCGGTATCGCCTCAAGGCGAGCCCGCTCTCGGTCTACAACTGCCACTGCAAGGACTGCCAGCGCTATTCAGGCGCCGCCTGGTCGATGTCGATGATCGTGCGGGACGCCGATTTCGAGCTGCTGAGCGGCACGATTGCGCAATATCGCCGCGTGGCCGACAGTGGCAATGTGATTGTCATGAATTTCTGTGCGCATTGCCATGGCTGGCTGTGGAACGATCCGCCGGCGCCGGGCATCAAGGTGGCGCGGGCGGGAACGCTGGACGACATGGACTGGGCTGCGCCGGTGGGCAATATCTGGACCGACAGCAAGGCCGCATGGGTGCATATCGACCCGGCGCAGATCAATTTCGCCAAGGGCGCGACCGACCGCACACCGCTGTTCGACGCCTGGACGCGCTTTACCCAGCAGGACAAATGACCATGGCCGCAGCCGAAGATATCGCCCGCGTCAAGCAGCAGGAGCAGGAACTGATCCTGCCCCGGTTCGACGATGACGTCGCCTTTGCGCTGGGCAGCGCCATCCGCGCGCGGGCGCTGGCTGAGGGCCTGTCGCTGGTTGTCGATATCCGCACCTGGGACCGGCAGATGTTCTTTGCCGCCACCGCCGGCACCAGCGCCGACAATGCCGAATGGGTGCGCCGCAAGATCAACACCGTGCGCCGCTTTGCCCGCGCCAGCTACCGCATGGTGCTGGAGCGTGGCGAGGCGCCGTTTTCGCCGCAGTCGGGCGCCGACCCGGCCGATTACGTGATTGCCGGCGGCGGCTTTCCGCTGCGCGTCGCCCAGGCCGGGATTGTCGGGTGCCTCACCATTTCGGGCCTGCCCGGGCGGGATGACCATGGCGTTGCCGTCGATGCGCTGTGCGATCATCTCGGATTGGACCGAGCGGTCTATGCTTTGCCGGCACAATAGGGGCTCGAGATGAAACTGCCTTATCAGCTGCTCGACGTGTTTACCCGCACCCCGCTGCGCGGCAATCCGCTGGCGGTGGTGAGCAAGGCCGATGGTCTGCTCGACGGCGAAATGCAGGCCATTGCCCGCGAGTTCAACCTCAGTGAGACCGTGTTCCTGCTCAGGCCGCATGGCGAGCGCAACACGGCGGCGCTGCGCATCTTTACCCCCTATCAGGAACTGCCCTTTGCCGGTCATCCCACCATTGGCGCTGCCGTGGTGCTGGGGCTGACCAAGAAGGTCACGGCGGTACGGATGGAGGAGCAGATCGGGCTGGTAACGGCCCTGTTTGAAAAGCTCGATCGGCGCAGCGGCGAGGCCCGCTTTACCCTGCCAAAGCTGCCGGCCCGGCTGGCGCCGCTGACCGATGTGGCGGGGATGGCCAAGGCGCTGGGCATTGACGCCGGGGACATTGGCTGCGGCGATTACCAGCCGGCCGTGTTCAGCGCCGGGGTGCCGTTCCACCTGGTGCCGGTGCGCGATGCCGGCGTGCTCAAGCGCGTGGCCGTCAATGGCTCGGTGTGGAAGGACGTGTTCAGCCACGAGCGCCACTCGGCCTATGTCTTCACCCAGACGCCCGAGGAACACGACGTCGATCTGGCCGCGCGCATGTTTGGCATGGGCCTGGGCGAGGATCCCGGTACCGGGTCGGCCGCGGCGGCGCTGATCGGGCTGCTGGCCGAACACACTGCGCCCAGCGGGCAGAGTGACCTGGTGCTGCGCCAGGGCCATGAAATGGGCCGGCCCTGCCGCATCCTCATCCAGTTCCGCAAGGATGACGGACACCTGATCCATGGCGGTATTGGCGGACACGCCATTGTGGTGGGCGAGGGCGAGCTCGACCTCGGCGAGTAAGCGCCCGGACGGCCGTCATCAGACAGTCGGTCAGCCGTGCTAACTCCCGCGCAGCGGGAGCTCCGACCGAATGCGCTACAAGGATTTTCTGGCCGATACGACGCGGCCCTGTTCGGTCGTGGCCCATCGCGGCGACTGGCGGGACGCGCCCGAGAACAGCCTGCTCGCCATCGAGCGGGCCATTGCACTGGGCTGCACAGTCGTCGAGATCGACGTCCGCCGCACGGCTGATGGCGACTTTGTGCTGCTGCATGACGATGACCTGATGCGGACTGCCAGTGTCGCTGCCATGCCCGAAGACATCAACAGCGCCGACCTGACCCGCTTGCCGCTGCGCAACCGTGACGGCGGTATCGACAATGACTTTAACGGGCAGCTGCTGCCCCGGCTGACGGACGTCTTCGCCCTGACCCGGGACCGCATCTTCGTCCATCTCGATATCAAGCACCGCGCCGTGATCGGCGAGGTCATCGCGCTGGCGCAGGCCATGGGCGTCGACCAGCAGGTCGATGTCTGGGCCGATGTGGCGACCGAGGCGGATGCCCATTGGGTCGAGCAGACGGTGCTGTCGCCCGGCATTGCCTTTGTCGCCCGCACCCGGCTCGAGCAGGCCAGCGGACCGCGCCAGCTCGAGCTGATGTTTGGTCTCAAACCCGATATCTGTGAGCTGTCCTTCAGCAGGCTGGACCAGGTCACGGCGCTGCAGCAGCGCTTTGCGGCGGCGCAAATTCCGCTCTGGGTGAACACGCTGAACGGCGTGGCGTCGCCCGGCTTTACCGACGCGGCGGCGCTGCAGGATCCGGCGGCCATCTGGGGCGCGCTGCTGACGGCTGGGGTTTCCAGCATCCAGACCGATGAAATGGCGGCGCTGCAGCGCTTCCTGCAGACGCTCCGGTAGGCATTTGCTCATAATAGTGCGGCAGCGGGCTTGCATGGAAGTGCGGTTTCGCGCATTCTGGGCAGACATCAGGAATTGATCCATGCCGCGCTCCCGCGCCCAAGCCATTGCCATCAGCCAGAGCGACGCCCAGCGGGCCCGCCTGATGATCGCTGCCAGCTTGCTGCTGCCGCTCGCCGCCCTGCTCCTCCTTCTTATCAGCCCCTGATCACCGGCAGCTCGAGTTTTCGAGCGGGTCGTCAGGGGATTATGCCACACGCCGCACAGCACATGTCCGGCCTCTGAGAGCTTGGCTCCGGGCCGCCTGATAGGAATGACAGCATGACCACCGCCACCGATACCAATAAAGACCGCGTCTTCATCTTCGACACCACCTTGCGCGACGGCGAGCAATCGCCCGGCGCGACCATGACGCTGGAAGAAAAGCTGCAGGTTGCCGAAGCCCTCGACGAGATGGGCGTGGACATTATCGAAGCCGGCTTTCCGATTGCCTCCAATGGCGATTTCGAGGCGGTTGTTGCAGTGGCCAAGCAGGTCAAGCGCGCCACCGTGGCCGGCCTCGCCCGCGCCATTACTGCCGATATCGACCGCGCCGGCGAGGCGGTGCGCCATGCCCAGAAGGGCCGCATCCACACTTTCGTTTCCACCTCGCCGATCCATCTGGCGCATCAGATGAAAAAGACCGAGGACGAGGTGATCGAGATCATCTCGCGCACCGTGGCCCATGCGCGCAACCTGATCGACGATGTGGAATGGTCGGCCATGGACGCTACCCGCACGCCCATGGAATTCCTCAAGCGCTGCGTCGATGCGGCCATTCGCGCTGGTGCCACCACCATCAACCTGCCCGACACGGTGGGCTATGCCGTGCCGGACGAACATTTCGCCATGTTCAAGACCATCATCGAGAGCGTGCCAAACTCTGACAAGGCGATCTTTTCGGTACATTGCCACAATGACCTGGGCCTGGCCGTCGCCAATTCGCTGGCCGGTGTGGCCGGTGGCGCCCGGCAGATCGAATGCACGGTCAACGGGCTGGGCGAACGGGCCGGCAATGCCGCGCTTGAAGAGGTGGTGATGGCGCTGCGCACGCGCGGCGACGTGCTGCCTTATCACAGCGAGATCGAGACCACCCATCTCGCCCGTGCCAGCAAGATCGTCTCGGCGGCGGCGAATTTCCCGGTGCAGTACAACAAGGCCATCGTGGGCAAGAATGCCTTTGCCCATGAGAGCGGCATTCATCAGGACGGCATGCTCAAGAATGCCGAGACCTATGAGATCATGACGCCGGCCAGCGTCGGCATCAAGGCGACCACGCTGGTGATGGGCAAGCATTCCGGCCGCGCCGCCTTCAAGGACAAGCTGCGCGAGCTGGGCTACGACTTGGGCGACAATGCCTTCCAGGAGGCCTTTGTGCGCTTCAAGGATCTGGCCGACCGCAAGAAGCATGTCTACGACGCCGATATCGTGGCGCTCGTCGATGACGAGGTCGGCTCGGTGGGCGACCGCATCCGGCTGGTCGATATGGAGGTGATCTCCAAGACCGGCGGCGTGCACAAATGCGACATGACGCTGAGCATCGATGGCGAAGAAACCAGCGTCAGCTTTGAGGGCACCGGCTCGGTCGACGCGATCTTCAATGCCATCAAACAGGGCGTTGGCCAGGAGCCGAACCTGGTGCTCTATGCCGTCGATGGCGTCACCGGCGGCACCGATGCGCAGGCCTCGGCCCATGTGCGCCTGGAAATGAATGGCCGCATCGTTTCGGGCAATGCGGCCGAGCCCGATACGCTGGTGGCCTCGGCCCGGGCCTATCTCAATGCCTATAATCGCCTGCTGATCGAGCGCGGCGCTGCGGCGCAGGGCGCGCTGGCGGGATAATCTGGAAGGCCTCTTGCCCCGACCCGTCGCGGGCCGGGGCGGGGAGGGAGCAGATGACCTATACGCTGGACAAGGTGACCGAGCCGCAGGACTGGCGCGACTATCACGCCATCCGCCGGCAGGAACTGTTCGAGGCCCGCGGGCGGCACGGCCTTTACCAGGAGAACTATCCGGACGAATACACGCCGGGTAAGCACCATTATCTGCTCAAGCTTGACGGCAGGGCGGTGGGCACGACGCGCCTTGATATCCGCGGCGACGGTACCTGTGTGTTCCGGATGGTTGCCGTCACGGCGTCGGCGCAAGGTCTTGGCCATGGCCGCGTGCTGGGAGAGATGGTGGCGGATCGCGCCCGCGCCTTTGGCGCCCATACCGCGCTGGTCAATGCGGCGCCAACAGCCGTCGGCTATTATGAAAAGTCCGGCTGGCTGCGGCATGCCTGGGACCCGACAGAACTGGTCGGGATTGGCAGCGACAGCATCCAGATGCGCAAGTTCCTCTGACCGGGCGGCGGCATGACTGGTCTGCTCGCAGTCTGCTTGCACCCTCTGGCCAATTGCGGCACCAGTGAAGCCGATTGACGCTGGAGTCGCGCATGATCTTGACGGCTGAACTGCGCGGCATGGCGACCGCGGGCCTGCTTGCCTTTGGCCTGGCACTGGTGCTGGTCAGCGTACCGAGCGGCGTGCCCGGGATCGAGCTGCTCCAAAGCCTGCGCTTTCATCTAGCCGCGCTGGGCGTGCCGCTGGCGATCCTGCTGGTGCTCAGTGGCGCACGTTGGCGCGGGCTGCTCGCAGTTGTGCTGATGCTGGCCAGCGTGGGGCAGGGGGCCCAGCCGATCCTCGACGGCATGGCACGCCGCGATGCCGTTACCGGCGCGACACTGGCCAATATCAAGGTGCTCAGCTTCAACGTTCTGGCCAATCGCGAGGGGCGGGCGGCAGCCGATTTCATCATCAGCCAGGCGCCCGATATCGCGGTGACCATGGAGACGTCGGGGATCGCCGCCTATTTCGACGACCTTGCCAAGGTGCTGCCGTACCGGTTCGGCTGCACCGACCGGCAGGACTGCGACCTTGCCATATTCTCGCGGACGCCGCTGCTCGATCCCCAGATGGTCGTAATGTATCCGTTTCAGCGCCAGCGACTGGCCTTTGCCGGCACGGTGATTGACGGGGTGCCGGTGACGATTGCGGCGGTGCACCTGTCCAAGCCCTATTTTGACGAAGCCTCATGGATGGAGCTGAACCGCGCCGGCCGGGTGCTCAGCCGGGTTGAGGGCCGGCTGATCGTGGCGGGGGATTTCAACGCCGCGGCCTGGTCCAATCAGATGGTCGAGCTCAGCGCAGCACTCGACCTGGCGCCGCCACCGTTCTATCCGGCGACCTGGCCAGTGCGGGCAGGGGCGCTGGGCGTGCCGATCGACAATATGTTCACCCGCGGCGACCTGCTGATCGATACGATCGAGGCGGCCCCCAACAGCTATGGCTCGAACCATCGCGCCCTGCTGGCCGGAATCAGCCTGCGCGAAGCGCCCTAGGCAAGGGCTGACAGGGCGCGAGGGAGAGCCTCGGCCAGCAGATCAAGCGCGGCGGGCGAACCGACGCTGATGCGGATGCAGTGGTCCAGGCCGGGTGCCATGGGCTTGCGGATGAAGATGGCCTCGTCGGACAAGGCTGCCAACAGGGCTGCCGCATAAGCGGCATCGCGGCCGGTATCGATGGTAACGAAATTGGTGGCCGAGGGCAGGGGCACAAGGCCATTGGCGGTAGCGATGTCGGCGATGCGGGTCCGGGCGGTCGCGGTGCGCGCCAGGACATCCGCCAGGTGTTCCGGCGCGGCCAGGGCGGCCACGGCGCCGGCCTGGGCGACGGCGTTGACGCCGAAATGGTTGCGCACCCGCTCGAAGGCGCGAATCGTCTGACTCTCGCCCAGAGCGTAGCCGCAGCGCAGACCCGCCATGCCATGAGCCTTGGAAAAGGTGCGCAGGCGCAGCAGGTTGGGCCGGTCCGTGTCGAGCGGCGGCAGCGTGCCCGGCGGAGCGAATTCGCCATAGGCCTCGTCGAGCAGGATCAGCGTCTGTTCCGGCACCGCATCGATGAATTCGGCGACGGCGGCGGCGCTGTGCCAACTCCCCATGGGGTTGTCGGGATTGGCCAGGTAGACCACGGCGGCAGATTCGCGCCGGGCCATGGCGGCCAGGCCGGCCAGATCCTCGGCATGATCGCGATAGGGAACGCTGACGATGCGGGCGCCGAAGCCGGTCGCATGGTAGTTCAGCGTCGGATAGCCGCCCAGCGAGGTCACCACCGCGCTGCCCGGCGGGGCATAGAGCCGGATGGCGAGGCCGAGCAGGCCATCAATGCCCTCGCCGATGACGATGGCGTCGCTGGCAATGCCGAGCTGGCGCGCCAGGGCCTGGCGCAGGTCGTAATTTTCCGGGTCGCCATATTTCCAGCTTTCGGCGACAGCGTCTGCCATGGCCGCCAGGGCCGATGGCGCCGCGCCGAACGGATTTTCATTGGCCCCCAGGCGCGCCAGGAAGGGCCGGCCGCGGCGCCGTTCCAGCGCTTCGGGGCCGGTGAAGGGCACCGATTCGGGCAGGGCGGCCGCAAGCGGGGCAAGGTCGGGGCGGGACAATGGATCGCCTTTCAGGGGTATGGCGCATCCAGCCTAACGGGGGCGAATGCGCCTACCCAGAGCCGGGATAAATGTGGCAAAAGGGTGAAATTGTCACCAGCGAGGATCATATCAACTATATCATGATGTCTGGCCAGTCCCACATGACATAATTCTTGCGTGGAAGTAATCGACAAAGCCAGCGTTTATTTTGTCGCCCCATATAGTTATACACAGGCGGTATTTTTTACATAGCCGGGAGGGGACTGTGCGGCGGGGCTTTGGCTGAAGTCTTGGTTTGGGTGGTATTTTATTCAAATTGTCGGGTCTGCGGCAGGTTTCGTGAAACTATGCAGAGGCAGTCTAGGGGGTGCGTCATCTGGTTGACGCGACTACCCCAAAATCCTCAAGGAGCTCGTGCAATGCCGACAACCTACCTCCTCGCGCGGGACCATCTGCAACAGGCCGCCGCCATATTGCGGGGATCCGATAGCCGATCACGCCAGTTGCTCAACATTGTTGAGCGCACCATCAGCCTGATCGACGACATCCCGCTTCCCGCACCCGACCACCAGGATAATGTGCTGGATTTTGCAGCCTTCAGGGCCCGTTCCGCGCACCACCACTAGTCCGATGCCGGCGCCACCTCGGGCGTTTTTCGCCAGGCGCCGGCCGACGGCGTAGCCAGACCGCCGCATGCTCTCGTGCCGAAAGCGGTTTTCTTCCAAACATTTATCCCCCGATTGCGGGGTTTTCATCCGCCTGCAGCCGGCGTCGATGACGAAAGTTTTCGCAGGCGCTAGACAGCACGGAATCCCTTTGCTAGAGAGCGCCTACTTTGGAACACCCCAAACGGGGGCGAGTAGCTCAGCTGGTAGAGCAGATGACTCTTAATCATCGGGTCCACGGTTCGAATCCGTGCTCGCCCACCAAAGTCCTTCTCCTTGCCATGTTCGGTATGCGGGTCCTGATCATCCAGGATGCCGCGTCGGCATGGCTTTGGCGCTTGAGGGCGCAGTAAGCCGGCAAGCCTGTCACCAAGCTGTCGGCGCGCCCGTAAACCGACGGAATTCCTCATACTTTCGTGGATCGGCAGCGTGAGGCCCTTTTAAGTGGCTTGCCGCGGCGCTATAGGCCTTGCCAGTATTCAGCCCTGCAATGAGGCCTTCGCATGTTCGGCATCGATCCGAGTTTTCTCAGCTCGCTTGTTCAAGTCATCCTGATCGATCTGGTTCTGGCCGGTGACAATGCAGTGGTGATTGGTCTGGCGGCGGCCGGCCTCGCCAGCGATGTGCGTCGCAAGGCCATTCTGATCGGCATTCTTGCCGCCACTGTGCTGCGCATCTTCTTTGCCCTCATCACCACGCAATTGCTGGCGCTGGGCGGCGGGCTGCTGATCGCTGGCGGCGTGCTGCTGCTCTATGTATGCTGGAAGATGTATCGCGAGCTCACCACCTCGCATGAACAGGAAGAAGAAGCGCAGGAAGCGCTCGAAGATCACGATACCAATGCCGATGGCAGCGTGGCCGGCAAGGCGCCCCGCAAGACGCTGCGCCAGGCCGTCATCCAGATCATCATTGCCGACGTCTCGATGTCGCTGGACAATGTGCTGGCTGTGGCCGGCGCCGCCGCGCATCACTTCGAAGCCCTGATCATCGGTCTGGCCCTGTCGGTCGTGATGATGGGCGTTGCCGCCACCTTCATCGCCGGCCTGCTGCACAAGCATCGCTGGATCGCCTGGGTTGGTCTGGTCATCATCCTGTTCGTGGCCGTCCGCATGGCGCTTGAAGGGCTGGGCATGTTTGTCGCCCTGCCGGAGATTCCGCTGCTCTACACACCGCATGCCGCTGCCATCGCCGCGCATTAGGCTTTGGTAACCACAGCCGGCGTTTTGTCGCCAATCCCTTGCCACAATAGGGATTTGCTCATCTGCCGGCGCTAGCTTTCCGCACGAATGCAAGTGCGGGAAGACCAGGTATGTCGGTAATGGCTGATCGTTCGAGCGCGTCGCAGGCGGATGTGCCCCCCAGGGGACGCGCCATCACCGCTGCGCTGCCGGTACTGCAAACCCTTCTGGTCAGCGGGGCGGAGTGGGACCGGACCATCGCCGCTTTCGACGAAGTCTGCCAGGAACAGCTCTATGCCTTTGCTGCGGCGCGCTGGCCCTCGGTGCAGCATGAACCCATGCTGTTTCTGCTCGATGGCGAGGTGGTGGGCGGCTCGCTGATGATGGTGCAGCCCTTGCCGCTGCGGCTGGGTCATATCGCGGTCTCCAAATGGGGGCCGATGCGCAAGGACATCTCCCGCCCCGACGCCGCGGCGATCCATGCCGGCATGGTCGAGGCGCTGATTGCCGACTATGCCGACCGGCGCGGCCACATGATCTCGGTGCTGGCCTGGGCCGCCGTGACGCCCGTCAACGCGCCCCATGCCTATCTGGAAGCGCGCGGCTTCAAGCGCGGCTCGGCGCTGATGTTTCCCAGCCGCTATATTGTCAATCTGCGGCTCGACGATGCGGCGCAGCGCAAGAGCCTGCACCAGAAGTGGCGCTATCACCTCAACAAGTCCGAAAAGGCCGGGCTGAGCTTTGAACATGCCGGGCCCGAGCGCCTGCCCGAATTCGACCTGCTTTATACGGCCATGAGCGATCGCAAGCAGTTTGCCGACCATTCGGCCTATGACAGCGTCGCCTCGCTGATGACGCTGGATGACGGGTTGCGGCCCGAGCTGTTCTTCGTGCGCCATGAAGGCGTTGTCGTGGCTGGCGCGCTGATCTTCACGGCCGGCGACCGGGCCGTCTATCTCTATGGCGCCACCAATGATCAGGCGCTGCCGCTGCGGGCAGGCTATTTCATGCACTGGCACATCATCCGCTGGCTGCGCGACCATACCCGGGCCGGCTGGTACGATCTGGGCGGTACCGACGGCTTCCAGGGGCTGCATCAGTTCAAAAAGGGCATGGTGGGCGAAGCCGGGGTGATCGAACCGGTGCCGCCGGTGGCCAATTATGCCAGCAACCGGCTGGCCATGCTGGCCGGCACGGCCGCCTTTGCGGCGCGCGACGGCCTGCACCAGGTCAAGCGCGTGGTGGGTGGCTGGCGCAACCCCAAATCCCTGCCGACCCAGACGCGCTCGGGCGGCGACGAGGCGGGTCAATGAGCCTGCAGCGACGCCTCGCCTCGCAGTCAAGCATCATCTTTGCCGCCCGCCTGGGTGGCGCCGGCCTGATCTTTGTGGCGCAAGCGCTGATCGCCCGCATCTGGGGCGCCGAGCTGCTGGGCGAGTATCTGGTGGTCATGGCCACGGTCAATCTGGTGGCCATGGTGATGCCGCTCGGTTTCAGCACGGTGGGCACCTATTTCACCTCCGAATACCGGGCGCGGGGCGAACGTCGGCAGCTGCATGTCTTTGTCGGCTGGGCCTATGGCCATGTGCTGGGTGTGCTGGTGCTGCTGCTGCTGGGCGGACCGCTGGTGCTGGACCTGCTCGGCCTGGGCAATAGCGCGGTGGCGCATCATTTCATCCCGATGGCGCTGATGGCCTTTGCCGCGGCCAATGTCTTTGTCAGCGGCGCCATTCTGGTGGGCCTCAAGCGCCCCTTTGCAGGGTTTTTTGCCGATGCCATCTTCCGCCCCATGCTGGTGATCGGAGCGTTTGTCGGCACCATGGGCTTTGCTGCGCCGAGCCAGGGCCTGGCCACCATGCTGTGGAGCGTCGCCATCGGCTTTGTCGTGGTTTCCCTCGTGCAGGTGGGCATTACCGTCACCTCGCTCCGGGGTGTGCCCGATACGGCGCCGCTGCGGGCGGGCGAAGCGCGCCGCTGGTGGCGCTTTGCCCTGCCATGGGTGCTGATTTCGCTGGCAACGGACTTCTTTTTTGACATCGACCTGCTGCTGCTGAGCCAATCGCTCAGCCGCGAGGAGCTGGCGGTGTTCGGCGTCTGCACCCGCATCTTTGCCCTGATCTCGTTCGGCGTGGCCGCCGTCTATGCGGTGACCCTGCCCGACATGTTCGAGAGCGAAGCCAAGGACGATCGGCTCGCCTTCAACCGCAAGGTGGGGGAGGCCAATTTCGTCGCCAGCGGCCTGTCCATCGTGCTGTTCCTCCTGATGCTGATTGGCGGGCCGTTTGCGCTGATGCTGTTCGGCCCCAGTTTTGCGGTCGGCGCCGCGCCGCTTGCCGTGCTGACCCTGTCCCTCGTGGTGCGCTCGGTGATGGGACCGGCCTCGCTGGTGCTCTCCATTCACGACCGGCCCTATGCCAGCCTGCCCTCGGTGGCCCTGGCCGTGGTTACGCTGGTGGTCGGCAATAGCCTGCTGGTGCCGCCGCTGGGGCTGATGGGCGCCGCGCTCAGCGCGCTCATCGCTATCACCGTGTGGTCGGTGGGGCTGTGGTGGATTGCGCTGCGCACAGCCAAGCTCGATGTGTCGATCTTGCAGTGGTTCCGGACGCGGCGGGCCGACGCGGTCAACGCCTAGGGGCAGGACTCAGGCGCCGACCAGGCCCGCAAGGCGCTTCTTCAGCAGGCCGAGGCGGCCTATATTGACGCCACTGTCATAGTCGTCGCTCACCTTGGTATAGGTCTTTCCAATCAGCAGGTAATCCTGGCCGAAAATGTGCTGCTCGAGCAGGCAGATCTCGGCATAGCCATAGCGGCGCAGCAGCATGCGGGCGACCTCATTGTCCGGGCGCACGAAGGTATAGGCCTTGTGGAACCGACCATTGTCCCAGTGTGCGTCAAAGGCCCGCATGCCGAACATGCCCAGCTTAGTCTGGCGGTGCGAGGGGAAGACCCAGCTCCAGTAGCGAAACAGCGAGCCGGTTTCCGGCCCCGATACCATGGCGCCACCGGGCACGCCGTCGGCGCACATGATCATGATGTGCCAGGGATCGATCGCCATCAGATTGCGCAGGAAGACCTTGTTGAGCCGCGCCGACTCATGGGCCTTGAAGCGGTCGTTGTAGTGGGGCGAGGTGGCGATCACATCGACCAGCTCTTTGTGGATCAGATCAATGTCGGCGGGCGTAGCGGCCCGGATGGTCATTTCGGCCATGATGCAGTTCCCCACTATAAGGGGCAATTCTAGCAAATTCGCAGGCAAAGCCGAAGGCGTCTTGCCGCATGCAGTTAACACCGGGGCTAATGCCAATGACGGGACATACCTAATTAGTCGCATGGTCAAGCCCTTGCCGGGTGCAGGGTGGGTCAGTAGAACGGGTGTGGGAGAGATAAGGGAGGATAGTATGAGCGAGCAGCTCGTATTCCAGCCAAGTGCGGCTGCGATCGCACGCACCCATACGACGGCGGCGCAGTACAATGAAATGTACCAGCGCTCGATCAGCGATCCGGACGGGTTCTGGGGTGAACAGGCCAAGCGCCTGGACTGGGTGAGGTTTCCCACCAAGGTCAAGAACACCACGTTCGCGTATCCGGACGTCTCGATCAAGTGGTTCGAGGATGGCGTGCTCAATGTCGCCGCCAACTGCATTGACCGGCATCTGGCCGAGCACGGCGACGATATCGCAATCATCTGGGAACCCGATGATCCGAATGCTCCATCCGAACATATCAGCTATCGCACGCTGCACGAAAAAGTCTGCCGCTGCGCCAATGTCCTGAAGTCGTTGGGCGTCCGCAAGGGCGACCGCGTCACTATCTACCTGCCGATGATTCCCCAAGCCGCCTATGCCATGTTGGCCTGCGCCCGCATCGGCGCGGTGCATTCGGTGGTGTTTGGCGGCTTTTCGCCCGACGCGCTGGCCGGCCGCATCAATGACTGCGACTCGGCCGTGGTGATCACCGCCGATGAAGGTCGTCGTGGCGGCAAGACCGTGCCGCTCAAGGCCAATGTCGACAAGGCGCTCGAGGATTGCCCCGGCGTGTCCAAGGTGCTGGTGGTGCACAATACCGGCGCTGCGGTGGCCATGAAGGGCAGCCGCGACGTGTGGTGGCATGAGGCCGCCGCCGGCGTCGAGCCGTTCAACGACCCCGAGCCGATGAATGCGGAAGACCCGCTGTTCATCCTCTATACCTCGGGTTCCACCGGCAAGCCCAAGGGCGTGCTGCACACCACGGGCGGCTATCTGCTCTATACGGCGCTGACGCATGAGCTGAGCTTTGACTATCAGCGCGGCGAAATCTTCTGGTGCACGGCCGATGTCGGCTGGGTTACCGGGCACAGCTATATCGTCTATGGGCCGCTGGCCAATGGCGCCACCACGGTGATGTTTGAGGGCATTCCCACCTATCCCGATGCCAGCCGGCTCTGGCAGGTGGTGGAAAAGCACAAGGTCAACATTTTCCACACCGCGCCAACTGCCATTCGCGCGTTGATGGGGGCAGGGGTGCAATATGTCGACAAGCACGACATGCCCAGCCTGCGCCTGCTCGGCACGGTGGGCGAGCCGATCAATCCGGAAGCCTGGATGTGGTATTACAACCAGGTCGGCAAGGGCCGCTGCGAGGTGATCGACGCCTGGTGGCAAACCGAAACCGGTGGCCACATGATCGCGCCATTCCCCGGCGCGACGGCCAAGAAGCCCGGTTCGGCCACGGTACCGTTCTTTGGCATCAAGCCGATCGTGCTGTCGCCCGAGGGCAAGCTGCAGACCCAGACCAAGGCTGAGGGCGTCCTCGCCATCGCCGATAGCTGGCCGGCCCAGGCTCGTACCATCTGGGGCGATCATGGCCGGTTCGTCTCGACCTATTTCGAGACCTACAAGGGCTACTACTTCTCCGGTGACGGCTGCAGGCGCGACGAGGATGGCTATTTCTGGATCACCGGGCGCGTCGACGACGTGCTCAACGTATCCGGGCATCGCCTTGGCACGGCCGAGGTCGAAAGCGCGCTGGTGGCCCATCCCAAGGTCTCCGAGGCCGCCGTGGTGGGCTATCCGCACGATATTAAGGGGCAGGGCATCTACTGCTATGTCACCCTGATGGCAGGCGAAGCCAGTTCGGACGAATTGCGGATCGAGCTCAAGAACTGGGTGCGCAAGGAAATCGGACCGATCGCGACGCCGGACCTGATCCAGTGGGCGCCCGGCCTGCCCAAGACGCGCAGCGGTAAGATCATGCGGCGGATTCTGCGCAAAGTGGCGGAGAACGACTTTGCTGCTTTGGGCGATACTTCGACCCTGGCCGACCCCGGCGTGGTCGACGATCTGGTGGCCAACCGGCAGAATCGCTAGGCCGACAAAGTCACGGGCGGAGACCCCAAGATCTCCGCCCGATCAAAGGCAACGGCATCGCGAACCGGAAGGTTGAAGAACGGCCCGCACTCCAAGTCGCCCGCCAGTAGAATTACATCTTTTTCATGTCATATCAGCCCCCTAAGTGCCGCCGAGGCAATAATTTGAACGGCGGCACTGTTTTGACCGAATTCAAATGCACCGTGCAGCGGTGATTCTGATCTGGATTGGCCTGTGAAATCCTTTTTTGTCCGCGTTCTATACGCAGTATTGCTGATGCTCACGCTCCCCGGCATGGCCGGTGCGGCAAGCCTGGAGCAGATGGTCGGCCAGATGATCGTGGTGGGTTTCCAGGGCGACGATGTCGATGATTCGGCCGTGGTGGCGCTGCGCGACGAGCTGGCCGCCGGACGGCTGGGTGGCGTCATGCTGCTCAAGACCAATATCAAGAGCCTGGACGCCGTCGGCAAGATGAATGCGGCCTTCCGGGCGGCGTCGCCCGAGTTGTTGCCGTTCATCACCCTGGACCAGGAGGGCGGGGCGGTCGAGCGGCTGACCAAGGATGTCGGCTTTGCCGAGATCCCGAGCGCCGCCGCCGTCGCTGCCAGCAACAGCCCGGCTCAGGCCGAGGCGATCTATGCCCGCATGGCGCGCGCCATCGCCGCTTTAGGCTTTACCGTCAATTTTGGTCCGGTAGCCGACGTCAACCTCAACCCGGACAATCAGGTCATCGCCCGGTTCGGGCGCGCCTATAGCGCCGATCCGGAAAAGGTCGCCGACTATGACGCGGCCTTCATCGCGGGCCACCACGCCGCCGGCCTGCTGACGGCGCTCAAGCATTTTCCCGGCCATGGTTCCTCGACAGCCGACAGCCATGAGGGTTTTGTCGATATCACCACGACCTGGCAGAAATCCGAGCTCGATCCCTATCGCAGGCTGCTGGCCGCCGATGCGGTGGACATGGTCATGGTGGGTCACCTCTACCATGCCGATTATACCGACGCCGGCACGCAGACGCCCTCGTCGCTTTCGGTGCAGTGGATCGATGGCGTGCTGCGCGGCGAGCTGGGCTATGACGGCGTGGTGATCAGCGATGATCTCGAGATGGGCGCCATTCGCGACCATTTCACGCTGGAAGAGACCGTGACGCAGGCCGTGCGGGCCGGCATGGATATCCTGCTGTTCTCCAATACGGCCAAGTATCATGCCGGGTTGGGCCAGGAAATTCTCGACATCCTGCTGGCCGAGGCCAAGGCCGACCCGGCCTTTGCCGCGCGGATAGAGCAGAGCTATGCCCGCATCGTCGCGCTCAAGGCCAGCCAGGCCGACGGCGACTGATCTGCGGTCGCGGCTGGTTTCCCCACCTTCTCTGTGCCAAAGGTTCCCTCGCGGGCAAAGCGCAGATAAAGTCCGCCCCACGAAGCAGGAGTCGTTGCTTGATGGCGGATGACCGCGAGGTCCGGCAGGTCCGGGCCATGTTCATATCGGACGTACACCTGGGCATGAAGCCGATCCGGGTGGGGCAGCTCATTGAGTTCCTGCGCGCCCATGACGCCGAGACCATTTATCTGGTCGGCGACATCCTGGACGGTTGGCGCCTGGCCAAGGCCTGGCACTGGCCCAATGAATACAATGTGCTGGTGCAGCTGCTGCTCGACAAGGCCAATGCCGGCGCCAGGGTGATCTATCTGCCCGGCAATCACGACGAATTCCTGCGCGAATATCTGGGCACGTTCTTCGGCGAGATCGAATTCGTCGATCGCACCGTGCATACCACGGCCACCGGCAAGACCTATCTGGTCATTCATGGCGACCAGTTCGACGTGGTGGTGATGAATGCCAAGTGGCTCGCCCATGTCGGCGACTGGGCCTATAACGCGGCGCTCCGCGTCAATATCGCCATCAACTGGGTGCGCCGCCGGCTTGGCCTGCAATACTGGTCGCTCAGCGCCTGGGCCAAGCAGAAGGTCAAGAATGCCGTCTCGATCATCGGCCGCTTCGAGGAAGCCCTGGTGCACGAGGCAAAGGAATCGGGCGTCGACGGGGTGATCTGCGGCCATATCCATTTTGCCGCCATGCATGAGCGGCTGGGCATCCACTACATCAATACCGGCGACTGGGTCGAAAGCTGCACGGCGATCGTGGAAACCCCCGAAGGGGCGTTCGAGTTGATCAAGTGGACCGAAATGGTGGTGGCCGGCGAGCCGCGCAAATTCCGCCTGCGCCGGGCCGCCAGCTAGCGTCAAACAACCGTCACAGAGCGTTCACGCAGCCGACTTGGACTCGGGGGAGATTGTTCGGACAATCGAACCTGTGGCGGTGCTGCTATGTCCTATCCGGTCCAAGCTTCGTCTTCCCCGCGCCTGCTGATCGTCACCGATGCGTGGCGACCGCAGATCAACGGCGTGGTGCGTACTCTTGAGAGCGTCGGCAAGGAGCTGACCCGCACCGGCCATGAGGTGCATTACCTCACGCCGGAGCGGTTCTGGACGCTGCCGGTGCCGAGCTATCCGGAGGTGCGCATCTCGCTGGCGAGCCTCGGTGCGGTATCGCGCCAGATCAAGGCTGTCGGTCCCGACCACATCCACATCGCCACCGAAGGGCCGCTGGGCCTATTGGCCCGACAATATTGCATCGACCGGCGCCTGGGCTTCACCAGCAGCTTCCATACCCGCTTTCCCGAATATCTGGCCATGCGCGTGCCGGTGCCGGCGGAGTGGAGCTATGGCTATCTGCGCTGGTTCCACGCCGCGGCGGCGCGCACCCTGGTGCCGACGCCTTCGCTGCGCGATGACCTCATCGCCCGCGGCTTTGTCCGCCTCGGCCTCTGGACACGCGGCGTTGACGGCGAGCGCTTCCACCCCGGCCCCAAGACCCGCTTCACCGATCTGCCAGGTCCGCATCTGCTCTATGTCGGCCGCGTCGCAGCGGAAAAGAATGTCGAAGCCTTTCTCAGGCTCCAGGTGCCCGGCACCAAGATCGTCGTGGGTGACGGGCCCGATTGTGCCCGGCTGATGCGCGAATTTCCCGACGCGGTGTTCATGGGCTATCGCCATGGCGAGGAACTGGGCGAGCTCTATCGCAGCGCCGATGTGCTGGTCTTTCCCAGTCGCACCGACACGTTCGGCAATGTCATCACCGAGGCGCTGGCCTCGGGCACGCCGGTGGCGGCGCTGCCGGTCACCGGGCCGCTGGACGTACTCAGCGACAAGCGGGCCGGCGCATTGCATGAAAACCTCAATGTGGCCGTGGCCCGCGCCCTGACGCTGCGCCGCGAGGATGCCCGCCGGCATGGCGAATTGTTCACCTGGGCGGCCAGTGCCCGGCAGTTGCGCGATGCACTTGAACCGCTGCAGCGGCGTCTGGCTGCCACGGGCTGAACGCAACGTTGCAACAGAGGGCTTGCGTTGTCGGACGCGCCGAGTCACCAAGGTTCCGGGCACTGATTTGCCCGGAGTCTACCTTTCATGTCTCTGCTTCCTGCGCGTCTGGCGAGCCCCGAGGCGCGCGCATCCCTCTATCAGTTCACCGTCTATCTGCCGGGCGCCGTCAGTTCGGTGTTTCTGGGCATCTGGCTGAGCGAGCATGGGCTGCCGGCCGATCAGATCGGCATCATCAATTCCATCCCTATGCTGTGCCTGCTGGCCATCAATACGCTGGTCGGTCGCCTGGCAGACCGCGCCAAGGACTGGCGCAGCGTCATCATCATCCTGTCCATGGTGGGCGCGGCGGTGCCGTTCGGGCTGTTCTTCGTCAACGAGTTCTGGGGCATCATGCTGGTGTGGTCGCTGGTGACCATGTGCACCGGCTCGATTCCGCCCATCATCGACGCGGCCTCGGTGCGCATGACGCGCCGCAATGGCACCGATTTCGGCGCCGTGCGCGCCTGGGCGACGGTGGGCTATGTGGTGGGGGCGGGTGGCATCGGCATGCTGATCACCGTGTTCGGCGCCTATGCCTTTGCGCCGCTCTTCGTGGCCATGTCGCTGCTGCGCGCTGCGCTCAGCCTGCTGCTGCCGCAGTTCCGGGCGCCCGAACAGGCCAAGACGCTGGCCGCGACCATCCCCACCAAGCTGCGCGACTCGCTCAAGCCCTGGTTCGTGCTGCCGCTGGTGGCCTTTGCGCTGATCAATGCCAGTCATGCCCTGATCGGCGGCTTTGGTGGCCTGCTGTGGCACCAGAATGGCATTCCGGACTATTATATCGGTCCGTTGCTGGCCATTGCCGCCACCGGCGAGGCCGTCATGATGTTTGCCTGGCGCCGCTTTGGCGGCCGCATCACGGCGCGCAACATGATCCTGGCGGCCTGCATTGCCTCGCTGGTGCGGTTTACCGCCATGGCGTTCAACCCGCCGGTGGAAGTGCTGTTCCTCGTGCAGATGCTGCATGCCATCAGCTTTGGCGTGGGGTATTTCGGCGTGGTGCACTTCATCGCCAACTGGACCGACGAATCCAACGCCGCCGAGGCGCAGGGCTTTGCCAATATGCTCAACCAGGGCATGGCGGTGCTGGGGCTGGCGGGCTTTGGCTGGCTGGTGGTGCGGTTCGGCAGCTATGCCTTCTTCGCCTCCTCGGTGGTTGCCGTGCTGGCCATTGTCTGCGTGCTGGTGTCGCTGCGCATTCGTCCGCCCAAGGATGCGTGATCGCGCCCTCTGTCGACAGGTTGGGGCATGGTGTCCCGGCCTGACTGCCCAGCGGGTTTTCCCGATCGGGTCGAACCTTGAGTTACCCCCATGTTGCTCACCCCGGCCCCGGCGCGCCTGACCCCTGAACAGCGCACCACGGCGTTCTATTTCACCTATTTCATGGGGCCAGGCGCCGCCGTGGTGTTTCTGCCGATCTGGCTGAGCGAAAAGGGCATCAGCACCGAGCAGATCGGCCTGATCAACGCCGTGCCGGTGCTCATCATCCTGCTGCTCAACCTGGTGGTGGGGCGGGTGGCCGACAAGGCCAGCGACTGGCGGCAGGTGATCGTGATCGGCGCCCTGATCGGCGGCATCGTCCCGATCGGCCTGCTCTTCGTCAATGAATTCTGGGGCATCCTGCTGTTCTGGACCCTGTGCAGCCTGCCCGGTGGCGCCATCGGCCCGGTGCTCGATGCCGCGGCCATGCGCATGACGCGTCGTAATGGCAGCGATTTCGGCACCATCCGCGCCTGGGGCACTTTGGGCTATATGCTGTTCAACGTGCTGACGGGGTTCCTGGTGGTCTGGTTCGGCTCGGCGATCTTCGTGCCGCTGTTTGTCGGGCTGGCGCTGTTGCGCGCCGGGGTCGCCCTGCAGCTGCCGGCCTTCCGGGCCCCGCTAGGCCAGCCGACCATCGCGGCGACGCTGCCGGCCGCCGGCAAGCTGGCCGAGATCATCGTGCAGCCCTGGTTCTTCCTGCCGCTGGTCGGCTTTTCCATGGTGTTCGGCACGCATATCTTTCTCAACGGCTTTGGCGCGCTGCTGTGGAAGGAACAGGGCATATCGGAAGACGTCATCGGGCCGCTGATTGCGCTCGGCTCTGCCTCGGAGGCGGGCATGATGTTCCTCTGGCGCCGCTTTGGCGGTCGCCTGTCGGCGCGCCACATGATCCTGATTTCGGCCGGGGTATCGGTGTTGCGCTGGATCGCCATGGCCTTTGCCCCACCGGTGCCGGTGCTGGTGGCACTGCAGCTGACCCATGGCATCACCTTTGCCATCGGCTATCTGGGCTGCGTGCACTTCATCGCCAACTGGACCAGCGAGGATATTGCCGCCGAGACGCAGAGCCTTTTCACCGTAGCGCAGCAGGTGATGTCGGTGATCGCGCTGATCGGCTTTGGCTGGGTAATTGGCCTCGTCGGCAACCAGGCCTATCTGATCGCGGCGCTGGTCGCCCTTGTCGGCGCGATCTGCATCTGGGGCTCCCTGCAGCTGCAGTCGACCAGGGACAGCTGAACCGGGCAGGGCGCCCGGGCCATGGATCCCCCACGGAGTTTCGGTTCATGGGGAAGAGGTAGCAGCCGGATGACCAGTGCCTGACACAAAGAAAAAGGCCCCGGTTCCCCGGGGCCTTTTGATTTTCGTGGGTCTCTTGCTGACTTAGGCGAGGCGGCCGCTGGCATGGGCCAGGGTGGTATAGACCTTGCCGCGATCGGAGAGCAGGTGCTCGCGGGTCTCGGCGGCGGGCCGGGCGCCTGAAGCGGCGCGCTTCAGCAGCTGCTCGAACTCGCTCATATAGGCCGTTGCCGTGCGCGCGAATTCCGGGTCGCGCTGCAGCTTCTTGCGCACGTCGTCATAGGTGCCCTGGCCGGCCAGGGTGTAGATACGGCGCGAGAACACATTGGATTCACCGGCCTGATAGCGGGCCCAAGCATCGGCCAGGGCGGCGTCGTCGATCGCCTGGGCAATCTCTTCGCTCAGCCCGGACAGGCCTGGCTGGATCTGCTGGGTGCTCTGCTGCTTGGCCGTGGCATTGCGCAGCACGTCGCGCAGCCAGCCGCCTTCATCAGGCGCGGCTTCCGGTGCGGTGGCGACCGGTGCGGGCTGGCGCACCGGCTGCGGCTGGCGCAGCGGTGGCTCGGGCATGTCCATGGGCTCAGGCGCCCGCTCGAGGGTGCGGATCGGATCGGCCAGGGTCTGGCGGGCCGGTTCGGCACGGTAGCTGTCGCGGGCCGGCTCGGGCTGGCGCTGCGGCTGATAGACGGGCGTCTCGCGGCGGGGTTCCTGGCGCGGTTCGGGACGTGTCTCCTGGCGGGGCTCGGGCCGGGCGGTCAGGCGCGGTGGGGTGCCGCGGCGATCGTTGACATCGTGAGTAGCCGGCTGGCTGCGCACGATGGCGTTGAGCTCGCTGAGTGCCTCGATCTGCTCGGCCACGACGCGGCGCATGGCAGCGGCGCTGGCGCGGGTTTCCTCGGGCAGTTCGTTGACGCCGCGGGCCAGTTCGGCGCGGGTGGCTTCGAGCTCACTGCCCACTTCGCGGGCTGTCTCGCGCATGGCCTGGGCCGTGTCGTTGAAGCGCTGGGTGGCCTCTTCGATGGCCCTCTGCATTTCCACGATCATCTGCTGCTGGGCTGCCTGCAGGGCGGCGCTGGCGCGGCGGCCTTCGGCGTCGGCAGTGCCGCGGAACTGGCCAAGGCGTTCGGTAACCTGGCCGGCGGTTTCGTCCAGCGCCTGGCGGAACTGGCCGGTATTGAGGCTGATGGCCTGGCGGACCGAGGATGAGCTGTCGTTGAGCGTCTCGGCCAGCGTGCCGCTGGTGGCGTTGAGCACATCGGTGACATTGCCGGCCGTCGAGGCCAGCACGTCACTGATGCGATGGGCGTTTTCTTCGAGGGCAGCAGCAGCGGCGTCGGCGGCACGGCGTACCACATTGTCCATCTGCGCGGCATTGCTCGAGAGCGAGTTGTTGAAGCGCTCATTGGAGGTGTAGAGCGCGTCGCTGACATTGCTAGTCGAGGTGCGGATGGCCTCGGTAATGGTGCCGGTGGTCTGTTCGAGCGTCTCGGCGACGGTATTGCTGGTGGCTGACAGGGCTTCGTCCATGGCGCGACGGGCGCCGATCAGGCGGCGTTCGGTATCGTTGACGGTGTCGGCGATCGACTGGGCGAACAGGCGCATGCGGCCGTCGATATCGTCTGCGCGGGCAGCAAAGCTCTGGGCCAGCGAATCCATGGCGCCGCGGCGTTCTTCGAGATTACCTATGGCCTGGTCGCTGGTGATGGCCAGGGCATTGGTGGCCTGAGACATGTTGGTGGTCTCGGCGTCGAGCTTGCCCAGGATCGAGGAGAACTCGTCGACCATGCCGCGAATGGTGTTCTGCAGCGCGCCGACATGCTGGCTGACCATGGAGCCGGCCTGTTCGGTCTGGCCGATAGCCTCGCGCACGGTGGCCGAATAGGTCGAGGTCTGCTGGGCGACACTGGTTTCGAGGTTGGCCAGGTTGGCGGTCGAGGCGTCGAGCACCCGCTGCAGCAGCAGGTTGGAGTCGTTGAGCTTGCCCAGCGCGGCGGTGACATCGGTGAGGATGCGCGAGGTCGAGACCGCCATGATGGACTCGGCTTCCTTGGCATTCTCGCCCAAGGCGTTGCGCAGCAGGTTGCCATGGCTGTTGAGCGCGGTCTGCAGCTCTTCGGACTTGACGGTGACCAGGTCGGCGAAGGTGCTAGTGTGCTCCTCGACCGAGCGGTTGATACTGCTCAGGCGGCTTTCGATCTGGTCGACGGCGCCCACGGCCTTGACGCTGAGCAGCTGGTCGACCTCGGTGGCCGCCACGCGGATCTGGTCGAGCGCGGCGCGCACCGCGCCGTCCATGTGGTTGGCAGTGTTGCTGATATCGGTGGCGATATTCTGGGTGGCCGCGGTGATGCGGGTGGCAATGGTTTCCTCGATGCGGTCGGCGCCGGCTTCGAGGTCGGCCATCGACTGGGTGATCGAGGTATTGATCGAGGCATTGAGCGCCGAGAGGCGGTCCGCGGTGATATCGGCACGGGCGGTGATGGCCTCGGGCAGGGTGCCCAGGCGGCTGTCGACCATTTCGGTAATGGCCTGGCGGGCGGAATTGACGCCGCTCTCGATCAGGTCGGCGGCCTTGCGGGCGCTTTCGCCCACGGTCAGCGAGGCCGATTCAATGCGGGCGCTGACGCCGTGCTCGGCATCGGTCATGCGGGCAATGGCGCTGTCGAGGCCCTCGCCGAGATGCACGTTCACTTCCGATACCTTGGTGACGATCATCTCGGACATCGAGTTGACGTGCTCGCTCATGGTATTGGTCGCATCGCGCAGCGTCAGGTCGATCTTGGCGCGCGCTTCGTCACCCTGCTGGGTAATGGTGTCGGCCAGTTCGGTGGTGCGCATGCCGATGGTTTCGCTGATCGAGGCGGTATGCGTCGCCAGCGTGTCGCCCAGGGCCTCGGTGCGGGCGTTGAGCGCCTCGGACAGCTGCTGGGTGCGGGTATTGACCGCCTGGGCCAGCTGCTGGGTGCCGCCATCAAGGGTGGCGCGCAGTTCGACGCTGCGGGTGTCGAGCTCGCCGGCAATGGCTGCCGTGCTGGTGCCGACCTGTTCGACGAGGCTGCTGGTGCGCTCTTCGAGCTGGTTGGCGACGTGGCCGAAGCGCGAGTCGATCTCGAGCGTCATGGCAATGGTCTTTTCCGACAGGGTGTCGGCCAGGCGCTGCGTGCGGCCGGCGATCACCTGGTCGAAGGCGCTGGTGCTGCCGCTGAGGGCCTCGCCCAGTTCCTGGCTGCGCACGCGGATGGTCTCGCCGAAATCGCGGGCCCGGGCGTCGAGCGTCTGGTCCAGCTGCTCGGCATGGGTCTGCATGGTGCTGCCCAGCTCGCCGGCGCGGGTGGCCAGGATGGTGTCGAGTGCCTTGGTGCGGTCGTCGAGTGCCTCGGCAATGACGCCGGCATGGCCTTCGAGCGATTCAGCGATTTCGCGGCTGCGATTGCTCAGGGTCTCGGTCAGCGCCTTGGTGCGGGCGCCGAGCACTTCGTTCATCTCGCGGGTGCGTTCGCTGACCACGTCGTTGAAGCGGCCGGATTCCTCGTTCAGCGCCATTTCGAGCACGTTGGCGCGGGCGGCAAAGCTGGTGCCCTGCTGCTCGAGGCGGGCGATCAGGTTGTCGCCCTTGTCGCCGACCACGCCATCGAGGGCGCTGAGGCGGGCATCGAGAATGCTGGTGATCTCGCTGAGCTTGGTATCGAACTGGCTGAGCGTGTCCTGGCCGGCCGAGGCCAGGGTGATGCGGGCGCGTTCGGAGGTGTCGTCCAGCGCGCCATTGATCTCGATGACCGCCGACTGCATGCGGCTGTCCATGGCATTGAGCTGGATGGACACCGATTCATCGAGCTGGCGGGTGAGGGCGCTGAGCAGCACCTCGGCCTCGCGCGAACGGGAGGAGATATCCTCGGCAATGCGCTGGCCGATCATGTCGAGCCCGCCGGTCACTTCGTGGCCGCGATCCTGCAGCTGGTTGAGCAGCGCAGTGCCGCCGTCGGTGAGCAGGTTGGAGAGCGTGCTGGTGCGCTCGTCAAAGGCGGTGGACAGGCGATCGGTGCCGGACTCGATGAGGCCCGCAATGGTCATGCTGCGGTCTTCAAAGGCGGTGGTGAAGGTGGCGGTGCGTTCCTCGATCAGGCGGGTGCGCTGGTCGATGCTGTCGCCGATCTGGCCAGCGCGGCCATCGAGGGCCTCAGTCAGGGCATTGATGCGGCTGTCGACGCCGGCGGTCAGGTGGTCGGCGCGCTCGTCGAGGGTGCGGGCCATATTGGCCGTCTGGTCCTCAAAGGTCAGCGACAGGCGGCCGGTGCTCTGGTCGAGCGCGGACATGAAATCGGTGGTGCGATTATCGACCAGCGAGACAAAGCTCTCCGTGCGGTCGCCAAAGGCGCTGGTCAGGGTATTGCCGGCTGTTTCGAGCGCACGGGTGAGGTTGCCGCCGCTTTCGACGATGGTGCCGGAAATGCGCTGGCTGATCATGTCGAGGTCAAAGACCAGGCCGGTATGGCTCTCGGTAATGGCCTCGCGCACGCGGTCGGTATTGGTGAGCACGCTTTCGCGCTGGCTGGCCAGTTCGGCGATCAGCGCCCGCATGCGCGATTCATTGTCCGAATAGGTGCGCTCAAGCGCGGTGACCTCGTTGTGGATCATCACTTCGAGCTCGCCGGCGCGCGACAGAGCGCGTTCGAGGCCATCGCCCAGGGCATTGACCTCGCGGCGCACGGCCTGGCCGACCGAGGCGACCTTGTCGGCGGCGGTCACTTCGGGCTCGGCCAGCCGCATGGCGGCCTGGGTGATCGAGGAGGCGGCGTTGCGCAGGTCCTGGGCACGGCGGAACAGCGTGGCAATGCCGAAGAAGGCCAGTACCGGCACGACCATGATGGCGGCCAGGCCGATGAAGTCGATGGTGCCGATAAAGCCGGGCAGGTTGTTCAGCTGGCTGCCATAGCGCAGCCAGCCGCCGGCGCCGGAAATGGCCAGCCAGAGGATGGAGACCAGGACGGCGATCCAGATCGGCGCGGAGGAGGAGCGATTGTGCAGGCTGTAGAGGATTTTCGAGGTCGGGAAGCGATCGTCATTGGCGACGGCACCGGCCTGCTGGGCGATCTTGTCGGCGGCGCGGAGCCGCTCGCTGCGACCGGCATCGGTCACCTTGCGTTCACTGGCCTGCTGGGCGGCGTTGTCCATATTGAACACCGATTCCTTGAGGGCATCTTCAACGGCGGAGAATGCCAGCGCGGCGGGATCGTTCGTGGGGGTCGGGTTCTTCGCCATACTCTTTACAACTCTCGCGTCGGCTTGGCAGCTACAAGGCGGACTTAAGGAGAAGTATGTCCCCGACCCGTTGAAGGGGCCGTGGTCAAACCGGAACAATTCGATGCAAAAGCCACCGATTGCCCGCAACCCTCGCCGCCGCGCGCTGGTTTAAAGCCCATTAATACATTCAATTTGAACCAAACCGAACGGAATCTTACCCATAGGTTAATTTTCTGGGGAAGCGCCGGGCCATCAGGAGCGGCAAAGCAAGGCGAAGATGTGGCTTAATCAGGTGTTCACCTGGCCATATTAGGGTAGCGCCTGCGGCATTGTCCCAGTTGGACGCGTAGCCGTGTGTAACGGAGCGACCAGCATGGCGCAGACTTCAGCCGCCGTCGACCAGACCGAAAGCCGCGCGCCGACCCGGCCGGAGCGGCCGATCGACCTGGTGCACCTGGCCAAGCAGTGCATGGGCGACGCCCGTCTCGAACAGGAAATCCTGCGGCTCTACGATACTACGCTCAAGACCTATTTCGGCCGGCTGCAGCTGGCCGCCAGCTATGACGACCTGACGCTCAACATTCATTCCATCAAGGGCGCTTCCGATGGGGTGGGGGCCTTCGCCATCGCCAACCTGGCCCGGGCCGCCGAAACCGAACTGCAGGCCGGCCGACCCCTGGCACCCGAGCGCATCGACGATCTGGGCCTTGCCGTCGAAGAAGCCCGCGCCTTCATCGCCCGCCTGCTGGACAACGCACCGGCTTAGGCGGCTGATTGCAGGAATTGCCTCAGCATACCTCATGGTAAGCCCGTTGAAGGGCGAGGTCATGGCTGGGCGCCTCCCATCACCAGTTTGACCCTCTCCGCACCATCCCCTATATAGCGGCCAACCTGCCGCGCCGATGCAGCGGCCCAACCGTCCAGCAGATCCATGTCCTTATCCAGTGTTGCCGAGGCTGCGCCCCGGTCCCTTGCCGAACCTTTCCGTACCCGTCGTACCTTTGCGATCATCTCGCATCCGGACGCCGGCAAGACCACACTGACCGAGCGGTTGCTGGCGGCCGCCGGGGCGATCCAGACGGCCGGCGCCGTGCGTGGCAAGGCCGGCGTGCGCTCGACCCGGTCGGACTGGATGGAAATGGAGCAGAAGCGCGGCATTTCCATCACCTCCTCGGTGATGACCTTCGACTATGACGGGCTGACGCTGAACCTGCTTGATACGCCGGGCCACTCGGACTTTTCCGAAGACACCTATCGCACGCTGACCGCGGTGGACGCCGCCATCATGGTGATCGACGCCGCCAAGGGCATCGAGGCGCAGACGCTCAAGCTGTTCGAAGTGTGCCGCCTGCGCGACATTCCCATCATTACCTTCATCAACAAGGTCGACCGCGAGGGTCTGTCGCCGCTCGAGCTGATCGACGAGATCCAGGGCAAGCTGGCGCTCGATCTCACCCCCGTGCTGTGGCCGATTGGGCAGGGCGTGGATTTCCGCGGCTATCTTGACCTGCTGGAAAAGCGCGTGCTCAACCCGCAGGGCAAGCCGATCGCTGAATATGAAGCGATCGAGGACCTGCTCGACAACGAGACGCTGGTCGATGATCCGGTCTTCATGACGGCGCTGGAGAGTCTGGAAATGGCGACGGCCATGCTGCCGGCCTTCGACCTTGCTACCTTTCATGCCGGCCATCTCAGCCCGGTGCTGTTCGGCTCTGCGCTCAAGGGTATCGGCGTGGCCGAACTGCTGCGCACTTTGGGCGAATGGGGCCCCGAGCCGCGGCCGCAGCCGGCCATTCCGGCGCCGATCGATCCGAGCGAGAAAAAGGTCGTCGGCTTTGTCTTCAAGGTGCAGGCGAACATGGACGCCAATCACCGCGACCGTATCGCCTTCGTCCGGCTCTGCTCGGGCACCTTCACCCGCGGCATGCGGCTCAAGAATGTGCGCTCGGGCAAGGATATGGCTGTCAGCAATCCGATGTTCTTTTTCGGCAATGACCGCGAACTGGCCGAACAGGCCGTGGCCGGCGACATTGTCGGCATTCCCAATCACGGCACGCTGTCGGTCGGCGATACGCTGACCGAAGGGGCCAATATCAATGTGACGGGCATCCCGAACTTCGCGCCGGAAATCATCCGTCGCGTGCGGCTGGTCGATCACATGAAGACCAAGCAGATGGCCAAGGCGCTGTCGGATCTGTCCGAAGAGGGCGTGACCCAGGTGTTCCGCCGCATGGTGGGCGCCGACTGGATCGTCGGCGTGGTGGGCCAGCTGCAGCTCGAAGTGCTGAGCTCGCGCGTTGCCGGCGAATATGGCGTGCCGATCACCTTTGAGAGCCTCAATTACGAAGTGGCGCGCTGGGTGGAGAGCGATGAGCCGGCTGAACTCGCCCGGTTTATCACGGCCCAGAAGATCAACATGGCCGAGGACCGCACCGGGGCGCCGGTCTTTCTGGCGCAGAATGCCTGGTGGGCCGACCGGGCCAAGCAGGACTTTCCCAAGATCCGCTTTCTGACCACCAAGGAACGCCATTGACCGCCCCCGCTCCCGATCGCATCGAAGAACTGCTCAACGCCACCAAGACGGCGTTCATCGCCGGTTCGCTGGTGCGGCTGAAGCTGGGCGGCTATCACGGGGCGGAGCCGGACCTCAAGGGCATCGAGATCAAGAAGATCACGGTCAAGGGCGGCGACCGCTTCTCCTTCACCTATCGCTACAAGACGCGCGACATCATCAAGAACTTCATCCAGCCCGAGGCGCTGGCTTTGCTGCGCACCGGGCTCAAGGATGAGTTCAGCATGGCGCAGCTGGCCACCACTGGCTTTGACATGGTGCTGGAGCGCAACGGCCTCAAGATCCGCCTCAAGCGCACCGAGGTGGAAGGCCGCGAGGCGCCCTCGACCGAGCACAACCGCGCCAAGAACCGGCCGCTCAATGGCAGCGACAAGCCTTGGCTCAAGGCGCTCGGCATTGCCGGCAAAGATGGCGTGGTGCGCAGCGATGCGCAGGACAAGTTCCGCCAGATCAACAAGATGGTCGAAATCTTTGCGCCGCTGATTCAAGCGCTTAAGGCGGAACAGCCGCTGATCGTGGACATGGGCGCGGGCAAGGGCTATCTCGATTTTGCGCTCTATGACTACCTCTCCACCGTCGCCAAGCGGCCGGTGGGCGTGGTTGGCGTGGAAATGCGCGAGCAGCTGGTGGCCGACGGCAATGCCACGGCGCAGCAATC